>NZ_CP184883.1:3014349-3321523 GCF_049266655.1 Brachybacterium sp. UNK5269 | reverse complement strand
TCGTGCTGGCCTTCATCCTGGGCAACTTCATCTCCCTGTTCAACTGGTCCGGCATCGGCACCTGGATCGCCGTCACCGGCGCCGCCGGGCTGGAGAACGCAGGGCTCACCGGTTTCGGCGCGGTGATCGGCTTCATCCTGCTGGCCAGCGTGCTGAACCTGTTCATCATCTCCGGCTCGGGCATGTGGGCGATCATGGGCGCCGTCTTCGTGCCGATGTTCGCGATCATCGGCTACGAGCCCGCCTTCACCCAGGCCGCGTTCCGGGTGGGCGACTCCGCCACCCAGGTCATCACCCCGATGAACCCGTACATGATCGTGCTGCTGGGCATGCTGCGGAAGTACGAGCCGCAGGCGGGCCTGGGCACGCTGATGGCCCGCATGCTGCCGTTCGTGATCCCGTTCTGGATCGTCTGGACGGTCATTCTCGCGGTGTTCTTCTTCCTCGACCTGCCGCTCGGCCCGGGCAACGGCATCTTCCTCTGAGGCTCGGGGCCCGCCGTTCCCGCCGCGGCACCGCGCCCTGTGGCAGGCGCGTCACCCTCGCTGAGAGCGACATCCTGGGGGTTATGGACCACCCATATCCCTCAGGATGTCGCTCTCGTCGCGTCCGGGCGGCCGACGGGGCTCAGCGGAGGGCCGGCCACCCACGAAGGGCCGCCGACGCGCGCAGGGCCGGCCACCCACGAAGGGCCGCCGACGCGCGCAGGGCCCGCGACCCACGAAGGGCCGGTGGCTCGCGCGGGGGGCCGGAAGCGGACGGCCGACGCGGCTTTGCGCCCTGAGGACCCATGTCGTGCCCCGCATGGGTCTTCAGGGCGCAATGTGGCGCAGGCGCAGGCGCAGGCGCAGGGCTCACCACCCCAGCCGGCTGATCGCGGGGAGACCCCGCGGTGCTCGGCGGTGAGCGGCCGCCCGCCGTGAGTGGGGCCCGGGCGAGCTGCGGAGCGCGAGAGCGCCTCGACCGGACGGTCGCCCCTGGCCTCGACGGGGCCGGAATACTGGCGAGCCCGTCGAGAGGAACCATCGTGAGCATCCCGCCACAGGACAGCGAGGCCCAGGGCCCGCGATCCGCGACCGCTTCGCGGCCCGGTGACCCCGAGGGGATCGGTCGGACGACCCCGACGACGGCGGCTCGAGGCCCCCGATGAGGACAGCTCGGACGCCTCATGCTCCGCGCCGCGACGGCTTCGTGGACCTCGCTGCCTATGCCCCGATCGGGAACGGGCGCACGGTCGCCCTGGTCGCCCATGACGGTGGGATCGACTGGTTCCCGCTGCCGGACCTCGACACGCCGCCGGTCTTCGCGCGACTCCTGGACGCGGCCAGCGGAGGCTGCATCACGCTGTGCCCGACCGCGGACTTCGAGGTCGAACGCGCCTATGTCCCCGGCACGACCATGCTGGTCACGACGTTCTCGACGGCGACCGGCAGGGTGCAGGTGACCGACTCGCTGAACGTCGGCTCCACGGGCGCACTGCCATGGACCGAGCTCGCGCGCCATGTCGAGGGCCTCGAGGGCGAGGTGGAGATGGCGTGGTCCGTCACGGCCGGCACCATGCTCGGCACCGCCTCGCCCTGGCTCCAGGACAGCCCCCACGGGCACGTGATCCGTCTGGCGGAGATCTCGCTCGGTGTGCGCTGTGACGGGGTGGGCGCCCAGGAACCCGGTGAGGGGCCGCGGATCGACGGCAGCTTCACGGCGCGCGCGGGCAGTGACGACCTGCTGGCCGTCGTCGGCACGTTCCATGAACCGCTGCGCCTGCCCGACCCCGCGAGCATCCGACGGAACCTCACGCACACGCGCGACCACTGGCGACGGTGGTCCGACCTGCTCGAGTACGACGGCGCGCACAGCGAGGCGGTCGCCCGCTCGGCGCTGACCCTCAAGCTGCTCGCGCACGGCCCCTCCGGCTCCATCGCCGCGGCCGCCACCACCTCGCTCCCGGAGAACGCGGAGGGGCTCAAGAACTACGACTATCGGTTCGCGTGGATCCGCGACGCCACCTACACGCTGACCACGCTGATCCAGCTCGGCCAGCAGGAGGACGTGCACGCCGCCGTCTCGTGGCTGCTGCGCCTGGCCCGTGAGCAGTCCCCGGACCTGCACGTGCTGAACCGGCTCGACGGCGAGGTGCCCGCACCGGAGATGCGCAGCCTGGAGGTGCCCGGCTGGCGGGGCATCGGTCCCGTCGTGGCGGGCAACGGCGCGGCCGACCAGCTCCAGCTCGGGGTGTACGGAGACATCTTCGACATGGCGAGCACCTACGCCGCCGCCGGCAACGTGATCGACCCGGCCACCGGGCGCATGCTCGCCGATCTCGCCGACACCGTCTGCGACCTGTGGCGTCGGCGCGACGCCGGTATGTGGGAGCTGCCGCAGCAGCGCCACTACACCAGCTCGAAGATGGCCTGCTGGCACGCCCTGAACTGCGCGGTCACCCTTGCGGAGCTGCGGCAGATCGACGGCAACACCGGCCGCTGGACGGCGGAGCGCGACCGGATCCGTGACTACATCGAGCGCGAGTGCTGGTCGCCGCAGCGACAGGCCTACACCTGGTTCGCGGGCTCCGAGCTGCTCGATACGTCGGTGCTGCTCCACGCGATCAGCGGCTTCGACCGCACCGAGCGGATGAGCTCGACGATCGACGCCCTGCGCGAGGAGCTGGGGCGCGGGCCGCTGCTCTATCGCTACAGCGGCATGGAGCTCGAGGAGAACGCCTTCGCGGCCTGCTCCTTCTGGATGGTCAGTGCGCTCGCCCTCCTGGACCGCACCGACGAGGCGCATGAGCTGATGGAACAGATGCTCGAGCTCGCCAACGACGTCGGCGCCTTCTCGGAGATGATCGATCCGGCCGACGGAGCGTTCATGGGGAACCTGCCGCAAGCGCTCAGCCACCTCGCACTGCTCACGGCCGCGGTGACGCTCAGCGGCCAGGGCGGCCGCTGAGTACGTCCGAACCCTGACCGGCGCGTCCGACCGGATGCACGGTCGGGGAATGGTTGACCCATTCGCCCCACTGTGCAGCTCTCCGCGGGCACCGCCCCGTCGTTCTCCCGACTGTGCATCACTGGCTGCGTCTGCCGTGTCGTCCTTGTATCCCGTCTCGCCCACGCCCGCGGTGGGCTCGACAGGACCGATGCGCCACGGGTCATCGGTCTGGTGGCGGCATCGACGAAGGGTCAGCGCGGCTGCTCGAGCAGCAGGCGCCGATGCGGGCGACCGTAGGCAGGCACGATGCCGTCCGCCGTGAAGCCGAGCTTGGTGAGCACCCGCACCGAGACCGGATTCTCCGCGTCGACCAGTGCCACCAGGCGCGACAGGCCGAGCGGCCCGAACGCCGCGTCGACGCACAGCAGGGCCGCCTCGGTCGCCAGACCCCGCCCCCACCAGGCCTTCCCCAGGGTGTACCCGAGTTCGGTCCCCTGCCCGGTGCGCTCGAGACCTGCGTCCCCGATCAGGTCCCCGCTCGCACGGTCCAGCATTGCCCAGAAGGCGAAGCCGTGCTCGCGTTGGTGTCGGCGATAGTCCGCGACCATCTGCGCCGTCACCGCGGGCGTCACCGGCAGGCCCGTGCCCACGTATCGCATCACCTCGGCGTCGCCGTACAGGCGGTGCGCCGCGGGAATATCGGCGCCATCGAAGGGGCGCAGCAGGATGCGGTCGCCGTACAGGGGGAGTTCGAGGGCCATGGCCCAAGTGTCGCGGGGAGTGCGGCCCGTGGTCCACCGAGATCCCACGGGGCGTCTCCGGCTACCCTGGCCCGGACATGTCCCGTCTCGCCGAACTGCCTCCGCTGCTGCTGGGCCTCGTGATCCTGGTGCTCGCGCAGATGGCGGGTCTGGGGCTCGCGGCCCTGCTGGGTCTGCCCGTGCCCGGGGTCGTGATCGGGCTGGTGCTGCTGGTCGCGGCCGGTGCGGTACGTCCCACCGCGGTCCTCACCCGCCGCGCCGAGCCGGCGGCCGCCCCGCTGCTCAAGCATCTGCAGCTGCTGTTCATCCCGCCCGGGGTGGGCATCGTCGTGGAGCTCGAGACAGTGGCCCAGAACGCGCTGCCGGTCGCGCTCGCCGTCGGCGGCTCATTCGCGATCACGCTGGTCGCCGTAGGGCTGCTGCTGCAGGCGCTGCTGCGTCGCCAGGACCGCCGACGGGACGACGCCGACGGGCCGGGCGGGTCGGGCGGGCCGGGCGGCGGGGGCGGGCCCCGCGCGGCCGACGGGCCGGGGCGGAGCCGGGCATGAACGCCATCATCCATGCCCCCGTGTTCGGCCTGCTGCTGACCGTCCTGGTGTACGTCGGCGCGTACCGCCTGCACCAGCGCGCCGGCCGCAACCCGCTGCTGACCCCGGTGCTGATCAGCGTCATCGTCATCGCGGTGATCCTGCAGCTGACCGGGCTGCCGTACGCCGAGTACCTCCGCCAGTGCCTCGTGCTGACCCTGCTGCTCGGACCGGCCACCGTCGCCCTCGCGCTGCCATTGCTGCACAACGGTCGCGCCCTGCTCAGCTCCGCTCCCGCCGTGCTGGCGACGCTGCTGGTCGGGGGAGCGGTGAGCGTGGGCATCACCGTCGGCACCCTGAGGGCCTTCGGCGTCGACCACGCCCTGCTGCTCGCGGCCCTGCCCCGCTCGGTGACCTCGCCGGTGGGCCTGTCGATCGCGGAGATCCTCGATGCCTCGGTGCCGCTCGCGGTGGTGCTGACGCTGATCTCCGGGGTCAGCGGCGCCGTCGTCGGACCGGCGCTGCTGAGCATGGCCCGGGTGCGCGACGAGCGGGCCCGTGGCTTCGCGATCGGCATGACCTCGCACGGCATCGGCACCTCGCGGGCGCTCGCCGACTCACCGGTCTCTGGCGGCTGGTCGAGCGCCGGGATGGTGCTGAACGCCCTGGCGATGACCGCGGTGCTGCCGATCGTGGCGGCGCTGCTGACGGCCTGAACCGTCCGCGGTACCTCGGCACCCGGGGCCGGCCAGCGGTGGACTACCGTGAGGCGATGTCCGAGGAAACGACCCCGCCGCAGCGTCCCTCCGTCCTGTTCGTCTGCGTGAGGAACGGCGGGAAGTCCCAGATGGCCGCGGCCCTCCTGGCCGCCCGCGCCGGTGACGCCGTCGCGGTGCATTCGGCCGGCACCGCCCCGGGCAGCGCGATCAACGCCCTGTCCGCCGCGGTGGTGGCAGAGGTCGGCGCCGACATGTCAGGCGGCCGCCCGACGCCCCTGGACCCGGCGCTGCTGGCGCGGGCGGACCGCGTGATCGTGCTCGGGGACGAGGCCGTCGTCGATCCGGTGCCCGGCATGGCGGGCACGATCACCACCTGGCGCACCGATGAGCCCTCGCACCGCGGCATCGACGGGATCGAGCGGATGCGCCTGGTGCGCGACGACATCGATGCCCGGGTGGCCGAGCTGATGGAGGAGCTCGGCGTCGACCCGGCCTGAGCTGCGCCGCTCCGCTCCGCTACACCGGGACCGTCTCGGGCAGCCCGGCGGGGCAGCTGCCATCCTCGGGCTGCACAGTCGGGGGATTGCCTGGCCGCGGATTGCGAAGGTGGGGAATGCCTGGCCGCGGGTTGCGAAGGTGGGGCTATCCGACGACTGATCGCCCGAGTATGCGGCGTGCGATCGAAGCACGGCTCGGGTGCGCCCGATCGCGGGGGAGGATCGACGCCCGAGCACCGCCACGGCACGATCGGGCGGGAAAGCGGGGGGAAACCGGGTGGCCCGCGCGCCGGGGATGGGGGACCATGGAGCCCGGCCCGGGCGCCGCCTGCCCCGGCACGCCCCGCACGCCGCCTGCCCCCATCGGGGTCCGGATCCCGGCCCCGCCCGGGACAGTGAGGACAGGACCTGTCCGCCACCGTCCCTAGGCTTCCCACCACCACCCCGGCACGCTCTCCCCGTCGGCGGGCCGCCCCGCCTCGTTCCAGGAGATCCCATGCTCTGGACCCTCATCCGACGCCACCTCCGGCCCTACCTGCCCCATGTGCTCGCCGTGATCGTGCTCCAGCTGGCGACGGTCCTCGCCACGCTCTACCTGCCCAGTCTCAACGCCGACATCATCGACAACGGCGTGGCCGTCGGGGACACCGACTACATCTGGCGCGTCGGCGGCGTGATGCTGGTCGTGGCGGTGGTCCAGGTGATCACCGCGATCGCCTCGGTGTGGTTCGGGGCCCGGGTCGCGATGGGCATCGGCCGCGACATCCGCCGCTCCGTCTACACCCGGGTGGACCGCTTCTCCACCGAGGAGATGGGCCGCTTCGGCGCGCCCACCCTCATCACCCGCGCCACCAACGACGTCCAGCAGGTGCAGATGCTGGTGCTCATGACGTTGAACTTCATGGTCATGGTGCCGATCATGTCGATCGGCGGGATCGTGATGGCGATCCGGGAGGACGCGGGGCTGTCCTGGCTGGTGTGGGTGTCCGTGCCGGTGCTGATGGTGATCGTCGGCTTCCTGGTCGCGAAGCTGATGCCGCTGTTCCAGCGGATGCAGGACAACATCGACGACATCAACGGCGTGATGCGCGAGCAGATCATGGGCATCCGGGTGGTGCGCGCCTTCGTGCGCGAGGAGCACGAGGCGGCCCGCTTCGAGCGCGCCAACGCCGCCCTCACCGACACCTCGGTGCGGATCGGGCGGCTGTTCGTGATCATGGGCCCGGCCATCACCATCGTGCTGCACCTGGCCACCGCGGCGGTGCTGTGGTTCGGCGGTCACCGGGTGGACGCTGGTCTGGTGGAGGTGGGCTCGCTGACCGCGTTCATGCAGTACCTGCTGCAGATCCTGATGGCGGTCATGATGGGCACCTTCATGTTCATGATGTTCCCGCGCGCGATCATCAGCGCTCGCCGGATCGGCGAGGTCCTCGCCACCCGCCCCACCCTCGCCGAGCCCCTCGCCCCCGCGACCCTCGCGGCCACCGACGGCGGCGCCACCGTCGAGTTCCGCGACGTCACCTTCGCCTATCCCGGCGCGGCCGCGCCGGTGCTGGACGGGGTCTCCTTCACCGCCCCGGCCGGGCGCACCACCGCGATCATCGGCTCCACCGGCGCAGGCAAGACCACCCTGGTCAACCTCATCCCGCGCCTGCACGACGCCACCAGCGGCCAGGTGCTGCTGGACGGCGTGCCGATCACCGACCTGAGCCGCGCCGACATCTCCGCGACCGTCGGCCTGGTGCCCCAGAAGCCCTATCTGTTCTCCGGCACCGTCGCCCACAACCTCCGCTTCGGCGACCCCGGCGCCGACGACCAGCAGCTCTGGCATGCGCTCGACGTCGCCCAGGGCACCGAGTTCGTGGCGGGACGCACCACCGGCGAGGGCGAGGACGTCGCCACCGGCCTCGCCTCCGCGATCTCCCAGGGCGGCACCAACGTCTCCGGCGGCCAGCGCCAGCGCCTGTGCATCGCCCGCGCCCTGGTCGCGGCGCCGCGGGTGTACGTCTTCGACGACTCCTTCTCGGCCCTGGACGTGACCACCGACGCGAAGGTCCGCGCGGGACTGGCCCAGCACACCCGGGGCGCGACCACGATCATCGTCGCCCAGCGCATCTCCACCATCACCGCCGCCGATCAGATCCTGGTGCTCGAGGCGGGCCGGATCGTGGGCCGCGGCACCCACGAGGAGCTGCTGGACAGCTCCCCGACCTACCGGGAGATCGTCGACTCCCAGATCACCGTGGAGGAGCCGGTATGAGCGCGAAGAAGACCCGCGAGCAGGGCCGCGGAAAGGACCGCGACACGAAGGCCGCCCCCGCGGTGGAGCTGACCGAGGCCGAGATCCTCGAGATGCAGGACTCCATGAGCAACGAGTGGGGGGAGGCCGCGCCCCGCAAGGCGAAGGCCTTCTGGCCCTCGGCGCTGCGCCTGGCCGGCACCTTCAGCGACCACAAGCTCGCCCTCGCCGTCGTGCTGGCCTTCGGCGTGGTCTCGACCGTGCTGACGGTGTGGGCGCCGACGATCCTGGGCCGGGCGATGGACGTCATCTTCGACGGCTTCCTCTCCGGCGCCGGCGTCGACTTCGACGCCCTCGGGCGCCTGCTGCTGATCGTGCTGGGCATGTACCTGGTGGCCGCGCTGTTCGACTGGCTGCAGGGGCGACTGCTCAACGACGTGGTGATGGAGATCGTCTACCACCTGCGCCAGCGCATCGAGACCAAGGTCAACCGCCTGCCGCTGTCCTACTTCGACACCCGCCAGCGCGGCGACCTGCTCTCGCGCACCACCAACGACGTCGACAACGTCCAGAGCGCCCTGCAGCAGGCCTTCGCCTCGCTGGTCTACGCGGTCCTGACCATCGTCGGCATCACCATCATGATGTTCTACCTCTCCTGGCAGCTGGCGCTGATCGCGCTGGTCGCGCTGCCGGTCTCCGGGGTGGTCATCGGGATCATCGGCGCGAGGTCGCAGGCGCTGTTCGCCGCGCAGTGGCGCCACACCGGGCGGCTGAACGGCCATGTCGAGGAGTCGTTCACCGGTCACGACCTGGTGACCGTCTTCGACCGCCAGGACGCGATGCGGGAGCAGTTCGACACCCGCAACGAGGAGCTGTGGGAGGCGTCGTTCAAGGCGCAGTTCTACTCCGGGATGATCATGCCGATCATGCAGTGGGTGACCTACGTCGGCTATGTCGGCATCGCGGTGGTGGGAGGCCTGCGGATCGCCTCCGGCCAGATGTCGCTGGGCCAGGTCACGGCCTTCATCCAGTACTCGCGCGAGTTCAACGCGCCGCTCGGCGAGGTGGCCGGGATGGCGAACATGCTGATCTCCGGCGTCGCCTCCGCCGAGCGCATCTTCGAGCTGCTGGACGCCGAGGAGCAGCAGGCCGACGGGGAGATCACCGCCGGCGGCGACGGGGGCGCGCCGCAGCGGATCCCGCGCGCCGAGCTCACCGGCCCCACCCGCGGCCGCATCGAGTTCGACCACGTCGCCTTCTCCTACACCCCTGACGCGCCGCTGATCACGGACCTCTCGCTGACCGCGGAGCCCGGGCAGACCATCGCGATCGTCGGCCCCACCGGCGCCGGCAAGACCACGCTGGTCAACCTCATCATGCGGTTCTACGAGATCGAGGCCGGGCAGATCCGCCTGGACGGCGTCGACCTCCGGGCCCTGGACCGCGGGGAAGTGCGCAGCCAGGTGGGCATGGTGCTCCAGGACGCCGTGCTGTTCGGCGGCACCATCCGCGAGAACATCCGCTACGGACGCCTCGACGCCACCGACGAGGAGGTGGTCGCTGCGGCCACCGCCACCTTCGTGGACCGCTTCGTGCACACCCTGCCCGACGGCTACGACACCGTCATCGAGGACGAGGGAGCGAACGTCTCCGCCGGGGAGCGGCAGCTGATCACCATCGCCCGCGCCTTCCTGGCCGATCCGGCGCTGCTGATCCTCGACGAGGCCACCTCGTCGGTGGACACCCGCACCGAGGTGCTGGTGCAGGAGGCGATGGCGGCGCTGCGCACCGACCGCACCTCCTTCGTCATCGCCCACCGCCTCTCCACCATCCGCGACGCCGACGTGATCCTGGTGATGGAGCACGGCGACATCGTCGAGCAGGGCTCCCACGACCAGCTGCTCGCGGCCGAGGGCGCCTACCACCGGCTGTACTGGTCGCAGTTCGCCGCCGGGGTGGACCCCGATCAGGAGGACGCGGTGCTCGAGGGCGCGCTGGCCGGGGACGGCGCGGGGGTCGCCGTGGCCGACGGGACGGCCCCGTGACCGCGGCGCAGCGATCGCGCTGATCCCGCCGCCTCCCCACACCGTCGGGCGCGGCGCGGGGTGAGGTTGCTCACCGGGAACGCCGGCCGGAGTTGTTTTCGGGCACCCCGACAGAGCGGCACGAGAGGCCGTGCCGAGGCTGCCGGGAGAAGGCCCGAAGTCCCTGGCAGCGGCAATTTACATCGTTTACCGTTCGGGGTGCATCGCGGCTCGATGGACGAGCCGCGGGCGACCCGGATGCCGAGTCGTGGAGGCCTCCGGGGCCCTGCTGCTCGGCACGCCAGGTCGTCCGCCACCTCCGACGAAGGAACGGCATGACCCGCAGTAACGCACCGACCATGAACCCTCTGGTGCTGCAGCGCGCAGACCCCTGCGTGCTCCGGCACGGCGACGAGTACCTCTTCACCGCCTCGCACCCCCAGTACGACCGCATCGTCCTGCGCCGCGCCGCGCGACTGGACGATCTGCAGGCCGCCGAGGAGACCACCATCTGGCGCCGCCACGAGGAGGGACCGCTGTCCCACCTCATCTGGGCCCCGGAGATCCATCGCGTGGGCGACGCCTGGTACATCTACTTCGCCGCGGCCCCCGACGAGGAGGTGGTCGCCGACGCGCCCGGCATGAACGCCACCTTCAACCACCGCATGTACGTGCTCGAGAACACCGCGGCGGACCCGCTGAGCGGCCAGTGGGTCGAGCGCGGACAGATCCGGACCGGGTGGGAGTCATTCGCCCTCGACGCCAGCAGTTTCGAGGTGGAGGGGTGCCAGTACCTGGTCTGGGCGCAGCAGCATCCGCAGGTCGACGGGCACTCCAACCTGTACATCGCCCGGATGGAGAACCCGTGGACCCTGGCCACCGAACCGGTGGAGCTCACCCGCCCCGAGCACGGCTGGGAGCGCGTCGGTTTCTCGGTCAACGAGGGGCCCGCGGTGCTGGTGCGTGACGGGCGCGTCCTGCTGACGTACTCGGCCGCAGCCACCGGCATCGAGTACGCGATGGGCCTGCTCACCGCCGACCTCGATGCCGATCTGCTCGCCGCGGACTCCTGGACCAAGTCCGCCGCACCGGTCTTCGTCTCCGACCCCTCGGCGGACCGCTACGGACCGGGGCACAACTCCTTCACCACCACCGCCGACGGGGACGTCGTGCTCGTCTACCACGCCCGCACCTACACCGAGATCGTCGGCGATCCGCTGCGCGACCCGAACCGTCACGCCTGCGCGCAGGTGCTGCCCTTCGCCGCGGACGGCACTCCGCAGTGGGGCACCCCGGCCCCCGCCACCCGACCCGCCCCGGCCTCGACCGAGATCCTGACCCCACAGGGAGAGAACGCATGAGCCGCCGCACCGCCCCCGCAGGCCGTGTCCGACCCGATGCGCCCGGTCGCGCGAACGCGCTGCGCAACCCGGCCTTCTGGAACTTCGGCGGCCTGTTCTTCTTCTACTTCGCCATCTGGCAGCTCGCCTTCACGTTCCTCAGCCGTTGGCTCGAGGTCGAGGCGGGCATGTCCCACGGCAACATCGGCCTGCTGAACTCCGTGATGGCGCTGACCGCGTTCTGCCTCCAGCCCGTCTACGGCGTCGTGCAGGACCGGCTCGGGTTCCGCAAGCATCTGTTCGCGTTCGTGGTCCTGGTCGGCGCGCTGATGGGGCCGTTCTTCGCCTTCGTGTTCACGCCGCTGGTGGAGTTCGACCAGGTGCTCGGCGCCGTGGTGGGAGGTCTGTTCCTGTCCCTGACCCTGAACGCTGGCGTGGGGATCGTGGAGACCTTCAACGAGCGCAACTCGCGCGCGCACGGCTTCGAGTACGGGCATGTGCGGCTGTTCGGCTCGGTCGCCGGGGCCATCGCCTCGCTCGTCGGAGGCTTCGTCTGGGCCTCCAACCCGAACAGCATCTGGTGGGCCGGCACCTTCTCCGCCATCGTGCTGGGCACGCTGCTGCTCGTGGCGCGCACCCCGAAGCCCGGCGAGCCCGGGTTCGCGGCGCTGGACGAGGGCGGCGACGGATCCGCCGACGCTCCTCGCGCGAAGATCGACAAGCGGGTGCTGCTGGAGCTGCTGCGCAACCGCTCCTTCGTGGGCTTCATGGTGCTGATGTTCGGTGCCGCCGCCCTCTACGACGTGTTCGACCAGCAGTTCCCGAACTACTTCGCGCGGTTCGTGGTGGGGGATCTGGATCCGCAGGTGCTGTTCTCCCGCGTCGTGTTCGCGCAGATCCTGCTCGAGGCGCTGGTGATGATCGCGATGCCGTTCGTGATCAACCGGATCGGCGCCAAGCGCGGACTGCAGCTGTTCGCCCTGGTGTTGGTGGTGCGGGTGGTCGGCTCGGCGCTGTTCACGCAGACCTCCCTGCTCATCCTGTGGCGGCTGCTCGCCGCGGTGGAGATGCCGCTGATGCTCATCTCGGTGATGAAGTACATCACCCGCATGTTCGATGTGCGCATCTCCGCGACCGCCTACATGATCGGCTTCAACATGGCCAAGCAGGTGGGCATCGTGATCTTCTCGTGGGTCTTCGGGGCCGCCTACGACTCCATCGGCTTCAGCTCCTCGTACCTGATCATGGGCGTCGTGGTGCTGGCTGTCACCGCAGTCGCCGGGGTGCTGATGGAGGACGACAGGCCACATGCGCGGGCCGACGGCCGCGGTACCGCGACCCGGGAGCCTGAACCGGTCAACGCATGAGCCGACCGGCCCCCGAGCGGGCCGGCTGCTGAGCAGATGCCGGGGAGTGGGACCGTGCCGTACCGCCCGTGCGGTGCGGTCCCGCTCGTCTCGGCCGGGTGTGGCCGCGGACCCCGCCCACCGAGGCCGGGTCGCCGACTCAACCGGCGCCGAGGCGCTCCCGTGCGGTGCGGCCGCGCCGGCTCAGCGGCGCGGAGCCGACGGCCCGGGCCAGGCCCAGGTTGGCGCCGTTCCCGTAGAACGTCTCGATCCCGTCGGCCGGGACCACGTAGGTCTCGTGCCAGATGCCGACGGCGCCGGGGTGCTTGCGCGCCGCTGCGTTGAAGGCCTTCCAGGCGGGCAGGTGCTCCGCGGTGGTCAGATGCGCGTAGGCGTAGAGCTGCTCGACGCTCCTCCAGTACTGCACCACCCACGGCCCCTGCGCGCCGAGCAGGGTGTGCGCGCCGAGGAAGCCGAGATCCTCCGCCTCGCCGCGCTCGTGCTCGGCCCGGTTGCGGTGGAGCTCGGCGAGCATCCGCGGCATGGCGGTGAACACCGGCAGCCACAGGTCCGGACGCCAGGGGGCGGTGATCGTCATCCCGATGTGGAAGATGACGACCTGGTCGATGTCGGCGTGGGTGAGGTTCGGGGGCCGGCGCGGCGTGGTCGCGGTCGATGCGGCGAGGGCGTGAGGCTGGACCATCGGGGTCTCGTTTCACTTGGAAAGTGGTACTTTCTAATATGCGCCCGGTCGTCGTCCCCGTCAAGAGCGGCGGCGCGCCGGGCGTCGCCTCCGGCGTCCGGCGCGCTCACCCGCCCGGCGCCCACCCGGTCGAGAGGACAGCGATGAGGATCTCCGAGCTCGCCGCCCGCAGCGGCGTCCCGATCGGGACCATCAAGTACTACCTGCGCGAAGGTCTGCTGCCGCCCGGTCGCGCGACCTCCCGCACCACCGCCGAGTACGAGGACTCCCACGTCGAGCGTCTGCGCCTGGTGCGCGCGCTGACCGACGCCGGCGGGCTCGGCATCGCCGCGGTCCGCCGGGTGGTGGAGGTGCTCGACGCGCCGCCGCCCTCGCGGCTGGACCTGCTGGCCACTGCGCAGGAGGCGCTGCTGGCGGAGGGCGCCGCCGGGTGGGACGGCGCGGGCTGCGGGGAGGGAGCGGGCCGCGAGTCGGCCGCGATGGGGTCGCGGGCCGACGGCGCGGCGAGCGAGGACGCGCCGGCCGAGCACCGGCCGCCGTCGCGCGCCCGCCGCTGGGCGGCATCGCGCGGCTGGACCGCGTGCGTCGGCGACCCCCTCCTGGAGCGCTTCGAGCGCGCCTGGACGGCCTGCGAACAGGCCGGGATCGAGGTCGACGCCGGGCTGATGGACCGCTACGCCGGGGCGATGGGGCAGGTGGCGCTCGCCGACCTCGACTCGGTGCCCGCGGAGGCGGAGGGCGCCGTCCGCCGGGTCGTCATCGGCACCGTGATGCTGGAGCCGGTGCTGCTCGCCCTGCGGATGATGGCGCAGCGCGAGGAGTCGATCCGGCGCTCTCAGCGGGGGAGCCGGGAAGCGGCCCGAACTGACAGCGGCGCCGTCGGCCAGGGTCCTGTGATGCGGACCACCACGACGGGCGCTGCTCTGCGGCCGTAGGGTTTCGGGATGGAACACCGTCATCTGGGCCGCAGCGGCCTCAAGATCAGCGAGATCATCTACGGCAACTGGCTCACCCATGCCTCCCAGGTCGAGGACGAGCGGGCCCGCGCCTGCGTGCGCGCCGCCCTCGACGCCGGCATCTCGACCTTCGACACCGCCGACACCTACGCCAACACCGCCGCCGAGAAGGTGCTCGGCGACGCCCTGCAGGGGGAGCGGCGCGAGTCGCTGGAGATCTTCACCAAGGTCTACTTCCCCACCGGCCCCAAGGGCCACAACGACACCGGGCTGTCCCGCAAGCACATCCGCGAGTCGATCGACGCCTCCCTGCGCCGCCTGCAGACCGACTACGTCGACCTCTACCAGGCCCACCGCTACGACGTCGCCACCCCGCTCGAGGAGACCATGCAAGCCTTCGCCGACGTGGTCCACTCCGGCAAGGCGCTGTACATCGGGGTCTCGGAGTGGAACGCGGATCAGCTGCGCGCGGGCCATCAGCTGGCCCGGGAGCTCGGCATCCAGCTGGTCTCCAACCAGCCCCAGTACTCGATGCTGTGGCGTGTGATCGAGGAGCGCATCGTGCCCACCTCGCAGGAGCTGGGGATCTCCCAGATCGTGTGGTCGCCCATCGCCCAGGGCATCCTCACCGGCAAGTACAAGCCGGGCGCCGAGGCCCCCGAGGGCTCGCGGGCGCGCGACGAGAAGGGCGGCGCGGACATGATCAAGCGCTTCCTGGACGACCCGGTGCTCGAGGCGGTGCAGGGCCTCGCGCCGATCGCCGAGGAACTGGGGCTGACCATGGCGCAGCTGGCCGTGGCCTGGGTGCTCAGCAACGACAACGTCGCCGGGGCCATCATCGGCGCCTCCCGGCCCGAGCAGGTCACCGAGAACGTCAAGGCCTCCGGCATCCGCCTCGAGGCCGACGTCATGTCCCGCATCGACGAGGTGCTCGGCGACATCCCCGAGACCGATCCCGCCAAGACCGTCTCGCCGGCGACGCGCCTGGCCTGAGACCCGCGGGCAGACGCCCGAGGGGCCGCCCCGTCGCAGTGACGGGACGGCCCCTCGGGCGTCTGTGCTGACGTCCCGGCCGACGATGCGGCCGGGACGGTCATGCGCGGGTTCTCAGAGCTTCGGAGTCGGATCCTCGGTGCCCTGGCGGGCGACCTCCGCCGCGAGCTCATCGCCGGTCTGTCCCTGCTTGACGACGCCGTCGGCACGCAGCTCCCAGAACTCGGCGTTCTTGATCCCGAGCTTGCGGGGATCGAACTGCGGGTCGATGCCCTGCTTCTTCTGCTCGCGGTAGTCCTTGAGCGCCTTCAGCGCGGGCACCTGCAGCACCAGGATGCCGATGATGTTCAGCCACGCCATGGAGCCGACCCCGATGTCGCCGAGCCCCCAGGCGGAGCCGGCGTTGTTGACGGCGCCGTAGGCCACCGAGAACAGGATCAGGGCCTGCAGCACGCGCACCAGCGCGCGGCGGACCGTGGCGTTCTTGACCTTGCGGGTCAGGTAGACCAGGTTGACCTCGGCCATGTAGTAGTACGCGACGATCGTGGTGAAGGCGAAGAACGCCAGGGCGATCGCGACGAAGCTCGACCCGAGACCGATGCCCGGGGCGAGGGTGTCGAAGCCGGCCTGCACGAAGCCGGGTCCCGGCTCGACCTCGGTGCCGATGGCGCCCACGTACAGGGTGTCGGGCCCGAAGGTCTCGTTCTGGAACACGGTGTACATGTTGGTCGAGATGATGATGAAGGCCGTGGCGGAGCAGACGAACAGGGTGTCGATGTAGACGGAGAACGCCTGCACGAAGCCCTGCTTGGCCGGGTGCGAGACCTCGGCCGCGGCGGCGTGGTGCGGGCCCGTGCCCTGACCGGCCTCGTTGGAGTAGATGCCGCGCTGGACGCCCCACTTGATGGCCAGGCCGATGATGGCGCCGTAGATCGCGTGGACGCCGAAGGCGCCGGAGAAGATCTCGGCGAACACGCGGGGGATCTGGTCGAAGTTCACGAAGAACACGATGAGCGCCGCGAGGATGTAGATGATGGCCATCGGGGGCACGACGAACGCGGCGAACTTGGCGATGCGCTTGACGCCGCCGATCACGATGAACGCCAGCGCGACGACCAGGACGATGGCGACGCCCCAGGTGGGGAAGCCCCAGGCGGTGTTGATCGCGGAGGCCATGCCGTTGGCCTGCACGCCGGGGAGGAAGAAGCTCATCGCGAAGACGGTCACGGCGGCGAAGATGATCCCGTAGACCAGGGACAGGCCCTTGTACTTGTGCTTGTACGCCTTCTCGAAGTAGTACGCCGGACCGCCGCGGTACTCGCCGGTGTCCGGGTCCTTCTCCTTGAAGATCTGGCCGAGCGTCGACTCGATGAAGGAGGTGGAGGCACCGAGGAAGGCCACGGTCCACATCCAGAAGACCGCGCCCGGACCGCCGAAGGCGATGGCGGTGGCGACGCCGCCGATGTTGCCCATGCCGACCCGGTTGGCCAGCGACATCATGAGCGACTGGAAGGAGGAGGTGCCGTCGGCGGACTTCTCCCCTCCGAAGAGCTGCTTGATCATGTCCGGCAGGTTGGTGACCTGGACGAACTTGGTGCGGAGCGAGAAATACAGGCCGGCGAGCAGACAGAGGCCGACCAGGGGCAAAGCCCAGACCACCCCGTCCACTGCATCGATCATGTCGGCGAAGGTCATAGAGCCCTCCAGGGGTATAGGGATGCGGTGGCGACGTCGGCACCGACGGATGGGTGACCTGAGTCACCGCTGCGTGCTGGAGGGAACCTACCCGACGGCGGCCGCATCCGGCACCGTTTCGGGCCGCCGTGGCCGGGTTGTTATCGAAGTGGTAGTGAAGCGGACGAAAGGGACGGCGGAGCGAGCCGTGTGGGCGGCGCGGATCCCGCCACTGCGGCCTCGCCCACACCAACTCCGCCCACCGCCCGGGAGCCGCTAGACTGTCCGGCGACCCCTCGTGCGGTGTCATCTTGCTGAACTCCCCCAGGGCTTGACGGCAGCAAGGGCAGGTGAGCTCTGGCAGGTGCACGAGGGGTCGCTTCATGCCCGGAAGCGGAGCACGGAGCGGCGCGGTGCGGCGGCGGTCGGCCCCCCACCCAGCACAATCGGTGCCCGCGCCCGCCCCACCAGGACTATCGGTGCCCGCGCCCGCCGCGTACGGTGAGTCCACCGCATCACCGAGCCAGGGGAGCCGCCGTGAGGATCGAGACCACCCAGCGCATCCCGCATCCGCGCTCCGAGGTGGTGGCCTGGCACGAACGGCCGGGCGCGCTGGTGCGCCTCACCCCGCCCGGGCTCGCCACCGCGGACGATCCGGCTGCGGGGGGCCTGCGGTCGGGACGCCTGGTCGGCGCGCGTCTCGGCCCGGCCATGCTGCCGGACCTGCTGCGACCGCACTGGATCCTTCGCCACGCCGAGCACGACGACGAACGTTTCGTGGACCAGCAGGTCCACGGCCCCTGGCGCACCTGGCGCCATGAGCACCGGATCGCCGCCGACGGATCCGGCACCGTGGTGCACGACCGCATCGAGATCGAGCTGCCGCGGCGGCTCGAGCGCCTGGCTCCGCTGGCCGAGGACCAGGTGCGCCGAGTGCTCGCCTTCCGGGACCGCCAGCTGCGCGACGACCTCGCCTTCCACGCCAGGTGGGCGCACCTCCCGCGCCGCACCGTCGCCATCACCGGCGCCTCCGGGCTGATCGGGACCCAGCTGGCCGCCCTGCTCGAGACCGGCGGGCACACGGTGCGCCGGATGATCCGCGAGAGCGAGGTCGGCCCCGGGGAGATCTCCTGGGATCCGGCCGCCGGGATCCTCGATCCCGCCGATCTCGAGGGCGTCGACGTGGTCGTCAACCTCGCCGGCCGCTCCATCGCCACCCGCTGGACCCCCGGCGCGCGCCGCGAGATCCGCTCCTCGAGGCTCAACGGCACCATGCTGATCTCGCGCACCCTGGCGGGCATGGCCGACGGCCCGTCCGCGCTGATCCAGGCCAGCGCCATCGGCTACTACGGACCGCGCCGGCCCGGGGAGCTGCTCACGGAGTCGGATCCGGGCGGCGAGGGCTTCCTGGCCGACCTGGTGCGGGACTGGGAGGCCGCGGCCCATGCCGCGAAGGAGGCCGGCCTGCGGGTCGCGCACCTGCGCACCGGCATGGTGCTGTCCGACGGGGGAGGGGCACTGGTTCCGCAGCTGCCGCTGTTCCTGGCCGGGGTGGGCGGACGTCTCACCCAGCCCGAGGCGATGACCTCGTGGATCACGCTGGACGACATCGTCCGCGCCTTCGCCCACGCCGTCCTCTCGACCGAGGTGGAGGGACCGGTCAACGGCGTCGGCCAGCAGCCGGTGAGCGCCCACGAGTTCGCCCGCACCCTCGGGAAGGTGCTGCGCCGCCCGTCCCTGGTGGCCGTGCCCCGCTTCGGTCCGGCGCTGGTGCTGGGCCGCGAGGGGGCCGACGAGCTGGTGCGGACTGACCAGAACGTCTCCGATGCCCGGTTGCAGGCCAGCGGTTTCGCGCCGGCGCATCCCACGCTCGAGACCGCCCTGCGGCACGTGCTGCGCCGCTGAGGCCGCCCCGGCCCGTCCGGCGCCGGCCCGCCCCGGCCTGTCCTCCGCGGCCCGCCCCGGCCCGTCCCGCCGGGCCCGTCGGGTCTCACCGGAAAACGGTGCAGGGCGTGCCCTCACCGCGCTGCAGCGGTTGAGGGCACGCCCTGCACAATTCTGTGGAGGCGCCGGCCAGGTCAGGCGGAGGCGGTCTGCTTCTCCCGGTCCGCTCCGGCGGCGCCCTCGGCGGCGTCGACCGCCTCCTGCGCCTGCTCGGCCTGGATGACCTGGAACGAGGTGCGTCGAGCGGCGTCGTACGCCGACTGGTCCAGGATCTTCTCGCGCTTGGCGACGATCACGGCCACCAGCGACTGACCCGTGACGTTCAGGGCGGTGCGGCCCATGTCGAGGATCGGGTCGATCGCGAGCAGCAGGCCCACGCCCTCCAGCGGGAGGCCCAGGGTGGACAGGGTCAGCGTGAGCATCACGGTCGCCCCGGTCATGCCGGCGGTCGCCGCGGAGCCGAGCACCGAGACCAGCACGATCAGCAGGTAGTCGGTGATCCCGAGCGGGATGCCGTAGAAGTTGGCCACGAAGATGGCGGCGAGCGAGGGGTAGATCGCGGCGCAGCCGTCCATCTTGGTGGTCGCGCCCAGCGGGATCGCGAAGGAGGCGTAGTGGCGCGGCACGCCCATGCGCTCGGTGACGGTCTGCGTCATCGGCATCGTGCCCAGCGAGGAGCGGGAGACGAAGGCGAGCGAGGTCGCAGGCCACACGCCGCGGAAGAAGGAGCCGACGGACAGTCCGCTGACCTTCAGCAGCACCGGGTAGACGACCAGCAGCACGAGCAGCAGGCCCACGTAGACGTCGAGGGTGAACACCCCGAGCTGGCCGATGGCCTCCCAGCCGTAGCTGGCCACCGCGTTGCCGAGCAGGCCGACCGTGCCGATCGGGGCGAGGCGGATGACCCACCACAGCAGCTTCTGCACGACCTCCAGAGCGGAGCCGGTGAACTTCAGGAACGGCTCGGCCTTCTCGCCCACGGAGAGCACGGCGATGCCCACGGCGATGGAGATCACCAGGATCTGCAGGGCGTTGAAGCTCAGGGACACCGAGCCGTCGCCGCTGGCGGAGGCGGACAGCCCCAGGAAGTTCGAGGGCACCAGGCCGGTGAGGAAGTCGAGCCACCCACCCTGGGTGCCGGGGGCCTCGGCGGCGGAGGCGTCGACCCCGGAGTTCGCGCCGGGGGAGGTGAGCGCGCCCAGGCCGATGCCGATCATCACGGCGATCAGCGAGGTGATCGCGAACCACAGCAGGGTCTTCCAGGCCAGGCGGGCCGCGTTGGTGACCTTCCGCAGGTTCGCGATCGAGGTGACGATCGCCAGGAAGATGAGCGGCGGGACGAGCGCCTTGAGCAGGGTGATGAAGGCGGTGCCGATCGTGGACAGCGTGGTGGTCAGCCAGTTGGCGCCGTCCTCGCCCGAGCCGGGGCCCATCTGCGCGGCGACGAGTCCGAGGACCACGCCGAGGACGAGCCCGATCAGGACCTGCCAGCCGAAGGGGATGCGCAGGATCGCGCGCAGGGGGCCGCCGCTGCGGGCCGCGCGCGCGGAATCCGCGGGGGAGGGGGAGGTGGGGGTCGATGTGCTCACGACAAAAGACGTTACGTCCGCCAGCGGCTCCGCGGCAACGAAGTTGCTAGGGGATCACATAAGTGCTCCTTGGGCATCGGTGCTTCGCGTCCGGCGGAACGCCGAGCTTCCCGCTCTGCCCCGACTGCGCAGCTCAGAGGTCCTGGATGAAGCTCATCGCGTCCCGCAGGATCTCCTCCTCGCGACTGAGCGCGGGTCCGGCGTACGGCTGGTCGCCGAGCGCGATGCGGGCGCGGTCATAGAAGTCCGCGGAGACCAGGACGGCGCGGCGCCGCGCACCCCGACTCGTGATCTCGATGGGCTCATGCTCTGCCCGGCTGAGGTAGTGGCTCTGGTGGGCTCGGAACTCGGCCGAGGACACGGTTGTCATGCGAACGAACGGTACATCATGTACATGATGTACGTCTCGTTTGGGAGGCTAACTGGTGCTGGTGTCGGTGTCGGTGCCGCCGCCGTCCTGCCGCTGCTGCACTGCTGCCGGCGGCACTGCTGCCGCCGACGTCGGCCTCCGCGCCGAGCCGGCCCCCGACTCGCCCGGTCGCCCGTCTCCGGCGGGGACAGGTGTTCGCGCGGATGTCACAGTAGAGCCATGGCCGAGAGCCCTGCCGACCCCGAACCGCCGCCGACCACCCCGTCGGACGATGACCCGGAGCGCGGGCCGGAGTCCCCGCCGGAGCCCTCGACGAGCCCGTCCAGCGAGTCGGCCGCAGAGTTCGGCAGCCAGCGACCCACCCGCTTCGCCGCCGACGTCGAGTACCGAGGCCGCGTCGCAGGGCACGACTACCTGGTGCGCGTGCGGCACCGGTTCCTGGACAGCAGCTTCACCGTGGTTATCGACGGAGTGGAGCACGACCCCAAGGCCGAGGAGAAGGCCGCCAAGAAGGCCGAGAAGTCCAAGGAAGCCGAGGACGGCGGGGAGGCCGGGAGAGCCGGGAAGGCCGGAGTGGAAGCGGCATCAGGGACCGACCCCGGCGACCTCGATCCCGGCGACGGCGATCGCGGCGAGGCCGATCCCGCCGAGCCCGACCAGGACGACGGCCTGCGCTTCCGGCTCGAGGAGAACTTCACCGTCACCTACTGCACCGTGCGCCGCCCGGGGGAGGACGGCACGCTCCGCGATGCGGAGGTTCTGGCCGTGCGCACCGGCGGGCTGGGCGGCGCCGGTGAGGTGGACGTCCGCCATGGGCTCGAGCGCTGGCCGCTCGCGCCCGCGGACGGCTCCCCGTCGGCCGTCCGCGACGCGAAGCGTCTGGCACACCCCACCCGGTACGCGGCGCTCGCGGCGCTGACGAAGACGCTCGGATTCCTGCTGCCGCTGCTCGGTCTCGGGGCCCTCTTCGCCGGGCTCCTGGATCCGGTCACGGAGTGGATCGCGCGGCGGATCCGGCCGCTGATCGAGTGGGTCGGCCGCCTGGTCGCCCCGATCCGGGAGTGGTTCGCGCAGCTGCTGCGGCCGGTGCGGGAGTTCCTCGACGAGCTCCTCGCGCCGGTGCGGGAGTTCGTCGCCGCGCTCCTGCGCCCGCTGGCGGAGGCCTGGACCTGGTTCTGGGAGATGCTGCGGAGCTGGTTGCCGCGGTTCGACCTGAGCGGCGTGATCCCGGAGTGGGTGGTGGACGTGGCGGTGCCGGTGATCGTGGTGCTGGCCGTGTTCGCGCTGACGCTGCGGGAGCTGCGTCGGCGGCGGGAGCGGCTCGAGGTGGTTCGGGCGGCCACCGCCGAGCCGACGTCGGCGCAGTCACCGGCCGCTGCGGAGCTGACCGGGACAGCGGAGGGCGACGGCCCAGCGGCGGCCGACGGAGCAGCAGCGGCCGACGAGCCAGCGGAAGACGAGCCAGCGGAAGACGACGGCGCAGCGGAAGACGACGGCGGAGCCGAGGATGACGACGCAGCGATCGACGACGATGCCGTAGAAGAGGGCGAGGCAGCGGAGGGCGATGACGAGGACTGCCTGCCCGGTTCCTCGCCGCATCCTTCCTCCCCACCCTGATCTGGTCCCCAGGGCGCTGGGGAGTGGGTGGGCTCGACTAGCCTGTCGGAGTGGCCATCGCTCTGTACCGTCGTTACCGCCCGGAGTCCTTCGCCGAGGTGATCGGCCAGGACCACGTCACCACGCCCCTGCGGCGTGCGCTGCGCGCCGGGCGGGTCGGCCACGCCTACCTGTTCTCGGGCCCGCGGGGCTGCGGCAAGACCACCTCCGCGCGGATCCTCGCGCGCTGCCTGAACTGCGCCGAGGGGCCGACGGACACCCCCTGCGGGACCTGCGACTCCTGCCGTGACCTGGCCCGCGGCGGCGCCGGCAGCCTGGACGTGGTGGAGATCGACGCCGCCAGCCACGGCGGCGTGGACGACGCTCGGGAGCTGCGGGAGCGCGCCTCCTTCGCCCCGGTGCGGGACCGCTTCAAGGTCTTCATCATCGACGAGGCCCATATGGTCACCTCGGCCGGCTTCAACGCGCTGCTCAAGCTCGTCGAGGAACCGCCGGAGCACGTGAAGTTCGTCTTCGCGACCACCGAGCCGGACAAGGTCATCGGCACCATCCGCTCGCGCACCCACCACTACCCCTTCCGGTTGATCCCGCCACAGGTGCTGGGCCCCTATCTCGAGGAGGTCAGCGCGGCCGAGGGCATCACGGTCGGCGCCGGGGTGATGCCGCTGGTGGTGCGCGCCGGCGGCGGCTCCGCGCGCGACTCGATGTCGGTGCTGGACCAGCTGATGGCCGGAGCCGGTGACGACGGGCTCGACTTCCCGACCGCGATCGCGCTGCTCGGCTTCACCGACACCGCCCTGCTGGACACCGCGATCACCGCCGTCGCCGAGCGTGACGCCGCCGCGCTGTACGGCGCGGTCGAGCAGGTGCTGGCCACCGGTCATGAGCCGCGACGCTTCGTCGAGGACCTGCTCGAGCGCATGCGCGACCTGATCGTGCTGGCCGCGGTGCCGGACAAGGGTGGCGATCTGCTGCCGCAGGTCCCGGCCGACGAGCTCGAGCGGATGCGCGGCCAGGCCGCGCTGTTCGCACCGGCCGATCTCTCCCAGTGCGGTGACCTGGTCCACGAGACACTGTCGACGATGAGCGGAGCGACCTCGCCGCGCCTGCATCTCGAGTTGCTCGCCGCCCGCCTGGTGCTGCGCGATGAGCGTGCAGCGCTGGCGGCAGCGGCCGACGGGAACGCGCTCGGTGCGCAGGGCGTGGACGGCGCGGCGTCGGCCGGACAGCGTCCAGCGGGCGGTCCCGGACCCGAGCCCGCCGCGGGAGGCTCCGGAGCCCGCGAGGAAGCGCGACGGATCGCTCAGCAGAGGGCCGAAGCCGCCCGCCAGGCCCGGGGCGGTCGCGCTCCGGTGCAGCCGGGGACCCCGCAGGCCTCCGCCGCGGATCCCCGATCCCGGCCCGAGCCGCAGGCGGAGCCGTTCCGACCCGCCGCCCCGCCGGAACCGGCCGTCCCGCAGCAGGCATCCGTCTCGCAGCAGGCATCCGTCCCGCCCCGGGCATCCGCTCCGCAGCAGGCCTCCGCCCCGTCAGCGGCGTCTGCCCCCCAGCAGCCCGCCTCGCCACCGGCGACCGCGCCGCAGCATGCCCCGGAACCGGCGGCGCCTGCCCGGGAGACGGTGGCGGCGGAGGTGCCGTCCGCCGGCAGCGCTGCTCCGGCCCCCACCGGCACGGGCGGTCTCGACGTCGAGCAGGTGCGCGGCCACTGGTCCGCGATCCTCGACGAGCTGCAGCAGATCCGGCGTCCCAGCTGGGCGCTGATCTCGCAGAACGCCCATGTGCACCAGGTGCGCGGCGCGACCGTGGTGCTCGGCTTCCGCACCGACGGCCTCGTCGCCGCGTTCCGCCGCGGCACCGCCGCGGAGAACCTCGCCGACGCCGTGCAGCGCATCCTGCACACCCCGGTCACCATCGACGCCGTCGTGGGCGAGGATCCGGGCCCGGGCAGCGGCGGCGGCCCCGGGGGCTCGGGCGGGGACGGCGGCCCCGGGGGCTCGGGCGGGGACGGCGGCCCCGGCGGTCCCCGTGGCCCCGGTAGTTCCCGCGGCGCCGGCGGCGCCGGCGGCTCCGGGCCGTCGACGGGAAGCGGACCGCACGGCAGCTCCGAGCAGCCGCCCTCCCGCGCTCCGCAGCGTCCCGGTGCCGGCAGTGATCCCGCCGCCGCGCAGCCGTCGAGCTCCTCCGGGGGAACCGGCGGGGACACCGCTCCGGTCGCCCCGGCCCGCTGGGGCGAGCCCGCCGCGGCGAAGCCGGACCGTTCGGCCGTGCCGCGGACCCCGGGCCCCGAGGCGCAGGGCCAGCCAGCCATGTCCGCAGGCCAGCGCGCCGCGGAGCGCGCCATGCAGGCCTCGGCGCGAGCGGCGCAGGGACGCCCCGGTGGCCAGACCGCCGACCGGTTCGACGACTTCCCGCCGGAGCCCGACGACCCCTACCCGCCGGACCCCGAGGACTACGCCCCGCCGACGGCCGCGCCTGGCCGCGCCGCGGCCGGCACGGCGGCCCGTTCCGCAGCTGCTGCCCCGGCACCGCAGGGCTCCGGGCGCTGGTCCGACGCGACCACCCCCGCCGCGCAGGCCCCGGCGCAGCCATCCCGGGCGGCCTCTGAGGGGTCCGCCGGCGCCAACGCGCCGGGCGCAGCGACGACGGTCCCGCCGGCGGTCTCGGGCGAGATCCCGGTCGTCGAGGACGCCGGTCGCGACAACCTCCCGCCGGGGGAGCCGCGCACCTACGGGCAGAACGCGCTGAAGCGTGCGATCGCGGAGGGCCGTGTCGTCCGCTCGCGCCCCGCCGCCGGCGCGACCGTCCCTGCGGCCTCCGCCGCCCCCGCGGCCGATCCCTCCGCTCCCGCCTCCGGTCCGTCCGCTCCCTCGTCGGACGGCGCGAGCTCGGCCGACGGCGCGAGCGGCTCCGGTCTCGCCCCTGCCGTCGGCAACGCAGGACCTGCGGCGCAGCCCGCGAGCACGGCTTCCCGTTCGGCCGCCGCCGCGTCCTCCACGACCTCCGCGTCCCCGTCCGCGTCGGAGACGCCCTCCGGCGGCGCGAACCCCTCGGGCTCCGCGGCGGAGCGTGCCGCGGCGTCCTGGGGGACGGCCGCGTCGATCTCCACGGCGGCTGCGGCGCCGGCCCCGGTCGCGCCGACCGGGGCCGGCCCGTCGGCCGCCCCTGCCCGCAGCGGCGCGGCGCTGGCCCGGGAAGCCGCGCAGGCCTCGCGCACCGGAGGGTTGCGCTCGCGCGGCGTGCGCGGCGAGGTCTCGGCCGCGTCGGCGGCGGACGCCGATCCCACCGGCGGCGCGACCCGTGACGACGAGGACGCGGTGGCCGTGACCCGCAACGGGCGCGAGGTCATCGAGAAGATGCTCGGCGGCAAGGTGCTCGAGGTCATCGACGAGACCGGCCAGGGCCGCTGAGGCGCGTCGCGACGAGGGTCAGTCCTCGCGCGGCTCCAGCATGCTGAACAGGTCGGTGCGCAGGGTGGCCGGGTTGACGTCCGGGGCGGGCGGGGTCACGTAGAACTCCCAGAAGGGGTAGGTCATCTGCTCCGCGGACTCCCCGATCTCCTCGGTGAACGCACCCCAGCGCTCGGCGAGCCCGCCGTATGCGCCCAGATGGGAGACCCAGCCGACCCGCCCGGCCGGCAGCACCGAGCCCGTCACCTCGTACCCGCTGGGCAGGGTGAGGGTCTCGGTGAGCGGGGCGTCGACCGGGATGCCGACCTCGAGATCGGCGGTCGAGACGGGCGCCCGGTGATGCAGGGCGAAGGCGGGGCCGATCGGGTGGATCCCGACCTTCTCCAGCGCCTCGACGAGGTGCGAGAAGGTGCCGTCCATCAGGGATGGCATCTCGTGCATGGGGAACTCGCGCCGGGACACCACCGCGGTGGGGACCTCGGGCGCCATGGCGACCTGGCAGGCGGTGGCGGGTTCCGCGGCGCCATAGGGGTGCGGCATCGACGACATCGGGCAGGTTCCTGTTCGGAGTCGAGAAAGGGCCGTGCGAGGAGGCGACGACCCGGCATGACCGTACCCCGTGCACGCGAGCCCTGCCAGCCTGTCATCGGCGCTGTTCGTCGTGGGACGCCGGCGCGGGGGGGGGGCCGCGGTGCACGACCCGGTTCGCCACGGCTTGCTCACAGCCGGGGTGAGGGCGACACGGCCGGTCAGGCGCGCCAACTACAGTTGAGCGCGTGTACGAAGGCATCGTTCAGGACCTCATCGACGAGCTCGGCAAGCTGCCGGGCATCGGCCCCAAGTCGGCGCAGCGGATCGCGTTCCATCTGCTGGACGCCGAGGACGCCTCCGTGCGCCGCCTCGCCGAGGTCCTGGTCCAGGTCAAGGACACGGTCCGCTTCTGCGAGGTGTGCGGGAACGTCTCGGCCGAGGACCGCTGCCGGATCTGCTCCGATCCCCGCCGCACCGACGAGATCCTGTGCGTGGTCGAGGAGTCCAAGGACATCGTCGCGATCGAGAAGATCCGCGAGTTCAAGGGCCGCTACCACGTCCTCGGCGGGGCGATCGACCCGATCGGCGGCGTCGGCCCGAGCGACCTGCGCATCACCCAGCTGATGAGCCGCCTGGGCTCGGGGGAGACCCAGGAGGTGATCCTCGCGCTGGACCCGAACATCGAGGGCGAGGCCACCGCCGCGTACCTCTCGCGCCTGCTGGGACCGCTCGAGCTGACCGTCACGCGGCTCGCCTCGGGACTGCCCGTCGGCGGGGATCTCGACTACGCCGACGAGATGACGCTGGGACGGGCCTTCCTCGGCCGGCGCTCGGTGTGAGCGCCCGTGCCCGCCGCCGTCCCGATGGCGGGTGGGCCCCGTCCCGTCAGGAGCCGTGATGACCGCCCCTTTCTCCCGTCCGCTGCCGCCGCTGCGTGACCTGCCGGCGCCGCGCCCGGTGCCGCGGGAGGAGACGAACCTGGTGCCGCCGGGGGAGATCATCGCCGAGTCGAAGCGCGCCATCACCGGCCGGCTGCTGCGGATCTGTTGGAAGCCCGGCCTGGTGCTGCTGGGGCTGTGGTACCTGCTGCTGGGCCTCTACGTGCTCGGCGCGTCCCCCTCCTACTGGATGATCTCGCTGCTGGCGAGCCTTGCCGAGCCGGGATTCCTGCGTTCCACGATGGCCTCCCTCGGCTTCACGAGCAGCGGACTGTGGGCGGCGTTCCTGCTGCTCCCGGCGGTGGCCACCGCGCTGAGCCTCGCCCTGCTGCCACTGGCCGCGACCGCGATCGCCGCCCTGCAGCCGCGGCGCTTCCTCACCGAACGGGACTTCCAGCGGGAGGTCGCCGCCCGGATCACCGCGGTGCTGATGATCCCGCCGGTGCTGGCCCTCCTGGCCGTGCCGCTGAGCGTCCTGGTCCGGGTGCCGCAGCCGTGGAGCGGGCTCGGCCCGGGCCCGCTGTCCGCGCTGAGCCTCGCCCTCGGCGGGCTGCTGATCGCCCGGCCCCTGCTGCAGCGGTGCGTCAGCGCCCCGGCGGTCCTCGGCATCACGGCCGCCTCCGAGCTGGAGGCCACCGCCCGGCTGGACCGGGATCTCGACCGGCGCCGCGCCGCCGCCGAGCAGGTCCAGGCGCAGGACCGCCGGCACCTGCCGCCCACCCCCGGCAGCCCGGACGCGGCGGCGCCCACCAGCCTGCGCGCGGTGGCGGCCGCGCTGGGCGCCGTCGGCCGCGCGAGCCTGGCCTGGCTGTGGCCGGCGGTCGCCGGCCTCGGCGCTGTGCTGTTCGGGGTCGCCGACTGGGTGGTCGTGCTGACGGGCTTCGGGACCACGGACCTCACCGCGGTCTCCTCCTCCCCGGGCTACTGGCAGCAGCTCGTGCTCGCCGTCCCGGTGCTGGCGCTGGTGGTGGTCGGCGTCGGCCTCACCCCGGCCGCCGGGGTGCGGCTGGCCGAGAGTCAGCGCAGCCAGGTCCGGGACCAGCGCACCTACCCGTCCTGGGAGCACCGGCGGCGGGTGAACCCGTGGGAGGAGCGGGCGGTGGCGCTGACCGGCTGGATCAGCGCGGGGGTGGGCCTGCTCGGCGTCGTCCTGTTCTGGGTGGTGACCTGGATCGTGCCCGTCGGCACGGCGCTGTCGACGGTGTGGTGCGTGGCCGCGGCGCTGGTGCTGGCGCCGCTGCTGGGGGCCGCGGCGGCCGCAGGCATGCGCGGCGGGCTGCGCGACGTGCTCTACGGACCGGCCGGGGACTACATGCGCCGGCCCGGTCCGTACGCCCTGGTCGCCCCCGAGGTCGGCACCCGCGCCGACCGCGCCGCCGATCCGGCGGTGCGGGCCGCGCTGCGCAAGCGCCTGCAGGCCGGGGGCGGCGACCAGGCCCTGGAGATCTTCGACCTCGACGCCGCGGGGGAGCGGCTCTGGGTCGAGGACGCCGAGCCCGGCGCGACGGACACCGCGGTGCGCGAGGCGGACCTCGCCCGCGGGGTCCTGCCGGACTTCGGCGCCGAGGGATCGGCGTTCACCGGCGGCGGGCTCGCGCCCGGGGATCCCGGCGCCCGCCACCGCATCCCCGACCAGGTCCGCGGGCTGCAGGAGGACTGAGCGGTCCGGCGGCTCAGGCGATCCGCGTGCCGGCGCCCAGGCGCTTGATCGGCACCGCGAGCCGCAGCGTCGCCAGGGCCAGCGCCGCCAGCGCGGCCGCGCCCCAGGTGGCGATGCCCATCGGCCACAGCGGGAACTCGCGGGGCCGGCCGAGATCGGCGGGGTAGTTCGTGTCCGTGGGGTCGCAGTGGTTGTGGTCCGACGGGTGCGGCGGGGTCGAGGCCTCGCGCATGCCGAGCTTGAGCAGCGACAGGACGTCGAAGCGCGGGTCCTCGTCGGGGCCCCAGGCGGACTCCGCATCCAGGTGCGGCGCGGTCTCGGCGAGCATCACCACGGGGTTGGGCCAGATCAGCGGCTGGGTGAGGTCGATCCGCGTGACCGTCTGCGACCCGGGCTCCGCTACGCAGGTCTGGGCGCCGGGCCCGGAGAAGTCCGTGTACACGGTGTAGTAGCTGGTGCCCTCCTGTTCGCTGGTCAGGACGGCGGCGGAGACGCCCCAGACGATCGGTCCCACCACGGTCACGCCGAACACCAGCACATAGGCCAGCACCACCGAGCCCAGCGGGCGCTGGGTGAGCGCGGACAGCCCCAGGCCGATCGCGGTCACGCAGAACGTCAGGAAGCAGATCATCGCCGCCACCCGCAGCACGTACAGCGGGCTGACCTGGCCCAGCAGCGCCAGCGGCAGGGCCGAGGGCAGCGCCAGGACCAGGAACGCGAGCCCCGTGAGGAAACCGGCCAGCAGCTTGCCGAGCACGATCTCGAGCGCGCTGAGCAGGCTGGCCTGCAGCGTCGCCAAGGTGCCCGCGCTGCGGTCGCCGTTGATCGATCCGGCCGACAGCGCGGGCGTGACCAGCAGCATCGCGAACAGCACCAGGATCATCTGCAGGCTGAACATGACCCGGGAGAGCGCGCGCACCCCCGCCCAGTCCCCCAGGTACAGCCCCGGCAGCACCGCCAGCAGGCCGATGCCCAGCAGCGCCAGGGTCCAGGCCCCGAGGGCGATGTACCAGCGCACCGAGCGGATGCGCTGACGCAGCTCGAGGGAGGTCATCAGCCACAGCCCGCGCGGACGCAGCGCGAAGGTGCCGGTGTTCATCACAGGGCTCCCTCGCGGCTCGCGGCCTCCGAGGCCAGGTAGGCGGCTTCGAGCCGGCCGGTGGCGGGGCCGAAGGCGACCACCATCGCGTCCTGCGCGCTGAGGTCCCGCAGCAGCCGGGCGGCGGTGGCCTCGTCGGGCAGGTCCAGCACGGCCTCGGCGTGACCGCTCGCGGTGTGCGCGGGATCGACGACGCCGTGGTGGTGCACCCCGAGCGCTCCGAGGGCCCGGGACAGCGCCGAGGCCTCGAGCGACTCCACCTTCCAGGGGCGGGGGCGGGCGGCCAGCTCACGCACGCTGCCGGAGTCGATCACCTGACCGGAGTCGAGGAACACGACGTGGTCGGCCATCTCCTCGAGCTCGCTGAGGATGTGGCTGGAGACCAGCACCGTCGCGCCGTGCTCGGCGACCTTCCGCACCACCGTGAGCAGGCGGCGCCGGGAGGCGGGGTCCAGGCCCGAGGCGGGCTCGTCGAGGATCAGCACCTGCGGGCCGTGCACGAGGGCGCGGGCCATGCCCAGGCGCTGCTTCTGCCCGCGCGAGAGCACATGGGCCCGCTGCTGCGCCAGCGGCACCAGGTCCATCAGCTCCAGCAGCTCCGTAACGCGGCTGCGGACCTGCGCGGTGGGCAGGAAGTACGCCCGGCCCATCACCTCGAGCACCTCGGCCACGCGCAGCGAGTCCCAGGCGCCGAACTGGTCGGGCATCCAGCCCACCATCGCCCGCACCGCCGGGGAGTCCTGCGCGGGATCCACCCCGTGGATCAGCACCCGGCCGCCGTCCGGGGCCAGCAGTGAGGCGAGCATGAGCATCAGCGTGGACTTGCCCGAGCCGTTGGGGCCGACCAGGGCGGTGACCTTCCCCCGCGGGGCGGTGAAGGTGAGGTCCCGCACCGCGTGGACGCTGCCGAAGGAACGGCTGAGGTGCTCGCACACGATGCCCGCGGCGTCGGCTGCCGGAGCGGCCGACGCGGTGGCCGGCGCCGACTGGGCGGTGCGCGGCGCGCCCGAGGTGTGGAGCCACTGCGGCGCGCCCGACGGCGGCTGCGACGGCTGCGCGCCGGGCTGCCACGCCTGCGCGTCGTAGGTGTAGCCGGCGGCTCCGGCCGTCTCCTGCGGGCTCGGGGCAGCGTCGCCGGCCATCCCCTCGGGAGTCCGAGCAGCGCCGTCGGCCGGCGAGGAATGCTGTGTCATGGGGACAGAATCGCACGTCGGAGCCGGGTCCGGCGCCGCCCGAGGCTCACTCGGTCATGGCGGCGTTGCCCTCCTCCTGCGCCTGCGGGATGCCCTCCTCGGCGGTGAGACGGCCGATGAAGACCTCCTGGAAGATCGGCATCGCCGCCATCAGGCCGGCGTTCGCGCGGGTGCCGGTGTCGGCCTCGGCCGGATTCTTCGCCGCCTCCACGAAGGCGCTGACGTCCACGCCCTTGTCCTGCCAGAACGCCAGGAACGCGTCCTGCGCGTCCACGTGGCCGGGGAAGGAGACGCCCTGCTCGGCCAGCGGCAGCTGACCCTCCTTGCTGCCCAGCCAGGTCAGCAGCTCGGCGATGCCCTCCTGCTGGTCGTCGTCGGCCTTCGCGTTGCCGACCGCGACCACGCCGTGCACCAGCGACTTCGCCCCGGCGGGCCCGGCCACCGGCGCGGCGAGCGCCCACTCGAAGGAGTCGGCCACGCCCTCGGAGACGGCCAGCAGGTTGTAGGGGCCGGACTGGAACAGGCCCAGCTTCCCCTGGGTGAACAGGTCGCGGGTGTAGTCGCCGTTCTCGTTGGTGTCGGCGGCGGAGGGGGCGACGTTCTCGACGTTGATGAGGTCGGCCATGTACCGGAACGCCTCGATGCCCTCGGGGGAGGCGAAGGTGTACTCGTCGTCCTCCTGCCACTGGGCGCCGTTCGAGGCCAGCATGGGCCCGATGATCGCCTGCCGGTCGGCCTGGGAGTTGAAGCCGAACTGGGCGCGGGAGTTCACGTCGAAGCCGGCCTCGCCCGGGTGCAGTCCGGCGCCGTCCACGGTCAGCGCGCGGGCGGCGTCGCGCAGCGCGTCGGTCTCGGCAGCGGGGTCGAAGGTCAGGGCCGACGGGTCCACGCCCGCCGCGTCCACCAGGGTCTTGTTGTAGAACAGCGCGATCGAGTCCCAGATCTGGGGGACGCCCCAGAGTCCGCCGTCGCGGGAGTACAGGTCCACGACGCTCTGCTCCCACTGGGAGGCCCCGTCGGGGACGACCTCGTTGATGTCCAGCAGGTCCCCGGAGTCCTTGTAGAGGATGTAGTTCGCGGAGTTCATCCAGTACACGTCGGCCGCATCTCCGCTGGCCACGTCCAGGGGCAGGCGGGTCCAGTAGTCGGCCCACGGGACCACATCGATGGTCACGCCCCAGCCGCTGGACTCGGTGAACGCCGCGAAGGACTCCTCATAGGCCGGCACCGCGTTCTGGTCCCACAGCCGGAACGTCAGGGTGCCCTTCGCGCCGCCGCCGGCGCTGGTGGCATCGTCGCCCCCGCCGCCGGACGGGGAGCATGCGGCCGCGGTGCCGAGCAGGCCGGCGGCGGCGAAGGAGGAGAGCAGGGTACGGCGGTTCAGCATGGGGGGCCTTCCAGGGCAGGGGACTGCGGAGAGGTTCGCCCCCGATTATCCCGTGACCGCTTGGCGGTGCGGGGAGGCCGTGGCGCTGTGTGTCGGGGTTGGCGCTGAGTGTCGGCGGGGCCGTGGGTCGGGGCGGCGTGTGCCCTCGTGCCGCGCAGCGGGTCCGGCCCGGGCCGGGCCGGGCCGGGAACCCGAGATTGCGCCCTGAGGACTTATGTGGGGCGGCGCATGGGTGCTCAGCGCGCAAAGTCGGGCCGACGGGGTGGGGCCAGCGGGGTCGGGCCGACGGGGTGGGGCCAGCGGGGTCGGGCCGACGATGAGGAGAGGGGCCCCGCCTCCGAGCAGTGCCCGCCTCAGCGCAGGGTGGCGTCGCCGACCGAGCGGGTGATCTGCTTCTGGAACAGGACCATCAGGATCACCAGCGGCAGCATCGCCAGCGTGGTCCCGGCCATCACCAGCGTCCAGTTGTTGTTGTACTGCGACTGCAGGGCGCTGGTGGCGACGGTGATCACGCGCCATTCGGGACCGGAGGTGATCACCATCGGCCACATGAAGCTGTTCCAGTGGGTGACCACCGTGATCAGCACCAGGGTGACGATGATGGGCCGGTTCAGCGGGACCACCAGGTGCCACAGCAGGCGCAGGGTGCCGGCGCCGTCGATCCGCATCGCGTCCATCAGCTCGCCGGGCACGCCGCGGAAGTTCTCCCGCAGCAGGAAGATCGCGTACGGGGAGCCCAGCACGAAGGGCAGCACCAGGGCCCAGAAGGTGTTGCGCAGACCCATCTCGCTCATCATCAGGTACAGCGGCACCACGACCACCACCTGCGGCACCATCAGCGTCGCGATGTACACCCAGAACAGCAGGTCACGGCCCGGGAAGCGGAGCTGGGCGAAGGCGTAGGCGGCCAGCACCGAGAACACCATCTGGGCCACCAGGATCACCGCCACCATCTGCACGGTGACCGCCACCGGGGTGACGAAGCCGTCCGGGGAGGTGAACAGCTCGACGAAGTTCTCGAGCACCGGCGGGGAGGGGATCGACAGGGCGCCCTGCTGGGCGAACTGCCGCGTGGAGGTGAAGGCCGTCATCACCGAGACCAGGAACGGGCCCAGGGTGAGGGCGGCGGCGAGGGCGAGCACGAGGTAGGTGGCGCCGTGGCTGAGCAGGCGGCGCGCCAGCGGTGCCCCGGTCGGGCGGCGGCGCGCAGGGGCGGGGCGCTGCCCGGGGGCGGGGCGGCCGGCGGAAGGACGCTGCCCGGCGGTCGCGGATGGGGTGGTGGTCATCGTCGTCGGCCTCCTCTCAGCTCAGGTCGTAGGTGATGCGGCGGGAGAACCAGCGCTGCTGGATCAGCGTGATCACCACCAGCAGCAGGAACAGGATGACCGCCACGGCGCTCGCGCGGCCCAGCCGGCTGGCCTCGAAGGCCTCGTGGTAGATCAGGGAGGCGATCACCTCGGTGCGGTGCTGGGGGCCGCCGCCGGTGAGGGCGAAGACCATGTCGAACACCTGGAAGCTCGCCACCACCTGGGTGATGGCGAGGAAGAAGGTGGTCGGGCGCAGCAGCGGGATGGTCATGAACCACATCGTCTGCGCGGCGCCGGCGCCGTCGATCCGGGCGGCCTCGTAGATCGAGGAGGGGATGCGGGTCAGTCCCGCCTGGAAGAACAGCGAGATGTAGCCGACGTTCTGCCAGATCGCGACGAAGGCGACGGCGGGCAGGGCGAGCGAGGGGTCGGTGAGCCATTCGACCCGCACCCCCAGCAGCTGGTTCAGCGCCCCCACCGAGGGCTGGAAGATCCACTTCCAGACCACGCCGAGCGCGAGCGGGGCGCAGACCCAGGGGATCACCACGATCACCCGCACGATCGCCGATCCCGGCAGGGCCCGCACCAGCTGGGTAGCGAGGATCAGGCCCAGCGCCAGCGAGACGGGCACCGAGATCAGGGTGAAGACCGCGGTGACCAGCAGCGAGTTGGCGAGCGCGCCGTCGCCGAGCAGGCTCGTGTAGTTGTCCAGGCCGATGAACTCCCGGGTGCCCAGCAGGTCCCAGCGGAACAGCGAGACCACGAAGGCCAGCAGCACCGGCAGCAGCAGGAAGGCGGTGACGCCGATCAGGCTGGGGGCGATCAGCAGCCAGCCCAGCAGCGGCCGACGAGCATTCATCCCGCCCCCTCCTCGCACCGAGTTCCTGCGTGTTCCTGCGTCGTTCCTGCGTCGATCTCCCCGCAGAAGGTACCGCAGGGGCGGGCCCCGACCGCTCGGACGCCCTCCGGCGAGGCGCCCGCCCCCTCCATTACGCTCGAGGCATGAGCCCCGCGTCACAGCCCACTTCCTCCTCGTCGGCCCCCGACCAGCCGGAGCCGCCGGGCCAGAACGTGCCCCCGAGCCCGGCGCCGTCGCACCACGCCGGCGCTGCGGACTCGGCGCCGGTGCCCGCCGCCAGCGTGCCCGCCGGGCCCGGCGCCGACCATGGGCTCGAGCGCGCCCTGCCGTCGATCACCCACGAGGATCCGACCGATCCCCATGCCTCGATCTACGACCACGGCTTCCTGCGCGTCGCGGCGGTGACGCTGCCGGTGGCCCTGGCCGATCCCGCCACCAATGCCGAGCGCCACCTCGAGGTGCTGCGCGACCTGCACGAGCAGCAGGTGGGGCTGGCGGTCTTCCCCGAGCTGTCGCTGTCCGGGTACTCCCTGGAGGACCTGGTGCTGCAGGAGCCGCTGCTGGATGCCGCCGAGCTCGCGGTGCTCACGCTCCTGGAGGCCAGCACGGAGCTGATGCCGATCTTCGTGGTCGGGGCGCCGCTGCGGGCCACGGACCGCACCCGCGTCTTCAACTGCGCGGTGACCATCCACCGCGGCCGGATCCTCAGCATCACCCCGAAGCAGTACCTGCCCACCTACGGGGAGTTCTACGAGCGCCGCTGGTTCGCGCCCGGGGACGACGCCGACGGCGAGGGAGTGCGCCTCGGTGGCGAGTCGCAGCAGCTCACCCCGCACAGCATCATCACCGTCGACGACGTGCCGGGGCTGAAGCTGTTCGTGGAGATCTGCGAGGACATGTGGGTGCCGATCCCGCCGTCGTCCGAGGCCGCGCTCGCCGGCGCCACGGTGGTCGCGAACCTCTCGAGCTCCCCGATCACCATCGGCCGGGCCGAGGAGCGCAAGCTGCTGGCCCGCTCCGCCGCGGCCCGCTCCCAGGTCGCCTACATCTACGCCGCCGCGGGCGAGGGCGAGTCGACCACCGACCTCGCCTGGGACGGCCAGACCTTCGTGTACGAGTGCGGCGACCTGCTGGGGGAGACCGAGCGCTTCCCGCAGGGCCCCCGCGCCACCCTCGCCGATGTCGACCTGAACCGGATCGTCGCCGAGCGCCGCCGCATGGGCACCGTCGACGACAACCGCCGCACCCATGCGACGTCGCTGCAGAAGTACACCACCTGGCAGGAGACGACGCTGTTCGGGCCCTGGGACGGGGATGCGGCCGACCGGCACGAGGACGAGCTCGCACCGATCCTGCTGGGCGGCCGCCGCCGCGCCGCCGAGGAGCAGCACGCCGCGCATGCGCAGGAGACCGGCAGCGAGCCGGCGCCGCTGCGGATGCCGCCGCCGACCGGTCCGCTGCGCCGCAAGCTCGACCGCTTCCCCTTCGTCCCCGACGACCCGGCCCGACTGGCCCAGGACTGCTACGAGGCCTTCTCGATCCAGGTCGCGGGCCTGGTGCGCCGGCTCAGCGCGATCGGCGGCGACAAGCCCGGCGGCACCCGGCCCGTGCTCGGGGTCTCCGGCGGCCTGGACTCCACCCACGCCCTGCTGGTGTGCGCGCGGGCGATGGACCTGCTGGGCCGCGACCGCTCCGAGATCCTCACCTACACGATGCCCGGCTTCGCGACCACCGAGCACACCCGCTCCAACGCCGAGCTGCTCTCGCGCGCGATCGGCGCGAGCTTCGAGACCATCGACATCCGGCCCGCCTCCACCCAGATGCTCAAGGACATGGGCCACCCCTTCGGGGCCGGGGAGGAGGTCTACGACGTCACCTTCGAGAACGTCCAGGCCGGCATGCGCTACGACTACCTGTTCCGCCTGGCCAACCACCACGGCGGCATCGTGGTCGGCACCGGGGACCTCTCCGAGCTGGCGCTGGGCTGGGCGACCTACGGGGTGGGCGACCACATGTCCCACTACGGCGTCAACGCCGGGGTCCCCAAGACCCTCATCCAGCACCTGATCCGCTGGGTGATCGCCGAGGGGATCTTCGGCCCGGAGGCCACCGAGGTGATGCAGGCGGTGCTCGACACCGAGATCACCCCCGAGCTGATCCCGGCCCGCGAGGGCGAGGAGGTGCAGACCACCGAGGGGTCGATCGGCCCCTACTCGCTGCACGACTTCTTCCTCTACCACCTGCTGCGCCGCGGGTACGGTCCGGCCAAGATCGCCTACCTCGCCCATCAGGCCTGGGGCGACGTCGAGGCGGGGGAGTGGCCGGCCGGATACCGCGACGACGACCAGCGGGCCTTCTCCCGGGCCGAGATCAAGCAGTGGCTGACGGTGTTCACCCGGCGCTTCTTCGCCAACCAGTTCAAGCGCTCCGCCCTGCCCAACGCCCCCAAGGTGCTCGCCGGCGGCTCGCTCTCGCCGCGCGGGGACTGGCGGATGCCCTCCGACGTCACCGCCCGCGCCTGGCTCGCCGAGATCGAGCGGGACGTGCCGGGGGACTGACCCCCCTGCCCCGTCCCGTCGCGCGCTGCACAGGCGGGGGAATCGGTGCCGGTATCCCCCGACTGTGCAGCGCTCACCGGCAGCCCCACCACCATCACTCGCCGACGAAGGATGAGCCATGACCACTCTGAACGCCTCCGCCCTGTCCGACATCGCCGCGAACGGCCAGGTCGCGGTGCCCCAGTACCCGCTGGACGAGCGGAAGATCGGGATCGTCCACTTCGGTGTCGGCGGTTTCCACCGCGCCCACCAGGCCATGTACCTGGACCGGCTGATGGGTGTGGGGCGCGACCGGGACTGGGCGCTCTGCGGCGTCGGCCTGCTGCCGGGCGATTCCCGCATGCGGGACGCGCTGACCGGTCAGGACGGCCTGTACACGCTGGTCACCAAGGCGCCCGACGGGAGCCGCGAGGCCCGGGTGATCGGGTCCATCGCCCGGTACCTGTTCGCGCCCGACGACCCCGAGGCGGTGCTCGCCCAGATGACCGACCCCGCGGTGCGCATCGTCTCGCTGACCGTCACCGAGGGCGGCTACAACTACAACCCCTCCACCGGTGACTTCCAGTTCGAGACTCCGGCGGTCGCGGCGGACCTGCGGGCGCGCTTCGATGCCGAGGGCGCCGCGGCCGTGGCCCGCGCGGGCACCGACAACGCCGGCTCGAACGTCGCCTTCACGGCCGGGCACCCGCGCACCATGTTCGGCTTCGTCGTCGAGGCCCTGCGCCGCCGCCGCGAGCAGGGCACCGCCCCGTTCACCGTCATGTCCTGCGACAACGTGCGCGGCAACGGCGATCTCGCCAAGCGCATGATCCTCGCCTACGCCCGCCGCCGCGACGAGAAGGGCCTGCACGGCGACGCCCCGATCGCCGACTGGATCGACGCCGAGGTGGCCTTCCCCAACTGCATGGTCGACCGCATCACCCCGGTCACCGCGCCCGAGGACATCGAGATGGTCCGCACCGACTACGGCATCGAGGACGCCTGGCCGGTGGTCAGCGAGGACTTCGTGCAGTGGGTCCTGGAGGACGAGTTCCCCGCCGGCCGCCCCGCCTACGAGGAGGTGGGCGTGCAGATGGTGGAGGACGTCGAGCCCTACGAGCTGATGAAGCTGCGCCTGCTGAACTGCTCCCACCAGGCGATCGCCTACTTCGGGCTGCTGCTCGGGCAGACCTACGCCGACGAGGCCGCGGTCGACGAGCACCTCGCGCCCTTCACCCGGACCCTGTACATGGACCGCGAGGGCACGCCGACGGTTCCCGAGGTGCCGGGGATGGACCTGGCCGCGTACAAGGACGAGCTGATGGCGCGCTTCGCCAACACCAGCGTCAAGGACACCCTGGCCCGCCTGGCCGCCGAGTCCTCCGACCGCATCCCCACCTGGCTGGTCCCGGTGATCCGGGAGAATCTCGAGGCCGGCCGCGACGTCAGTGCCTCCGCCGCGATCGTGGCGTCCTGGGCGCGGTACGCCGAGGGCGTCGGGGAGAACGGCGAGGAGTGGCCGGTGGTGGATCGCCTCCGCGACCGGGTGATGGCGGCCGCCGCGAAGCACGACGAGGACCTGCTCGCCTTCCTCCGCGACCAGGAGCTGTTCGGCGACCTGGTCGAGCACGAGGCCTTCACTGCGCCCTACCGCCACGCCCTCGAGGTGCTGCGGGCCGACGGCACCCGCGCGCTGCTGCGGGAGCTGGTCGACGCGGCCTGACCGGGGGCGGGCCCGGGCCTGGTGCGGGCCGCCCACCGCCGCCCGGCCCCGGCTCCCGCGCCGCCCGGCCGCAGCCGCCGGGGCCGCCCGGCCACAGCCGCCCGACTTTGCGCCCTGAGGACCTATGCAGGGCACACGATGAGTCCTCAGCGCGCAAACTCCGTGATCAGCGATGCCTGACCCGGCGGTAGACCAGTTCGGCGGCCCGCTCATGCGCTCCGCCGCTCGGAGCGAGGCGGTTCGGAGAGCAGCCGACCCAGCCGCGCCCCGGCGCTGCCTGCCCAGTTGGACTCGGGTGGTGCCGGGGCCCCTGCCCTGACGAAGCTTCGACGCAGCGCGGTCAGGAAGCGTCGGGGAGCCTCGATGTCCGATGCCGTGAGGTAGCGCAGATCCCATCCCACTGACGCCAGCGAGTCCCGTCGAGCCTGGTCCTCGCGCCACCGCCGCTTGTCACGGCGGTGGTCGTCGCCCTGGTACTCCACCCCGATCTGCCACTTCGGGTATGCGAGGTCGATGTACCTCGGTCCACCGGAGTCGGGATCGTCCACCTCATGGTTGAGCGCGGCCTCGGGAAACCCCGCCCGCTGCAGCAGCAGCCGCGTGCGGGTCTCACCGGGAGAGTCCGCGCGAGGCCGGGCGTCGGCCAGCGCTCGGAGAACTGCGCGCGCACCGGGCATACCCACGTATCGGCCGACGATGTTCTCGATCCCCTCTCGCGAGCCGCCCCGCAGCGGCGGCTTCCGGGAGAGCATCGCGTCGACCGCGATGACGATGTGGTCGTGATCGACCATGGTCGCGAGCTCCATGAGGACGACGTACGGGTGGGAGATCGTGAGGCCTCGCCAAGGGAAGCTCGGCGCGGGAGCTTTGCGGTGGATCCGGACGCTCGGCCCTGCCGTTCGCCGCTTGCCGGTCGGGACGCGAGCGTGGAGCAGGGGCGGGCGGCGCAACGGCTGCTGCGCCGTCGGGGGTCCGCCGAGCTCAGGCAGCGGCCGGAGGGAGGCGGCAGACATCGCGAGGAGGTCTTCCTCCACGCCCGCGGCAGAGTTCTTCGACCGCGCTCCAGTCCGCTCCGACGACGAATGCGTGGACGGGATGACGATGGATCCTCCGTCTCGGTAGGCGGCCCCGCCCAGAGAGCCCGCCTTCCGATCGATCCACCAGGGCACCGGGATGTGGAGCAGCAGCGCGGCCGTGGAATGACTGATGACCGCGCCGGGTACGACCGCCTGCTGGAGCACGCGACACATCTCGTTCACGGACGCCGGAGCGGCGGCCGGTGTCAGGAACCCGGGGAAGACCGTCACCAGCTCCGGGCCGGCGAGTCGACGGGTCGACACTCCGAGAGCGCGCCAGTGCGCACGGGACAGGAGAGCTCCAGGAGGCAGTGCAGTGGCTCGCATGACGGCCGACCGTAGGGCGATACGGCGAGTTCGGGTGCGCCCCGCGCGCGATTGTGGACGACCATGCGGCGTGGAGAGCCCATGGAGAGCAACTTTGCGCCCTGAGGACCCGTATGAGCCCCCGGATGGGTCCTCAGCACGCAAAGTCGGGAGTCCGGGCGTCCGCCGACGCGGGAGCACCGACATCTGGCGCGCCGCCCAATGTTGCGTAGGCCACGTCCATTTCTCGATGCGACCTGCGTATTCGTCTCGGATGACGAGGCCACGGGCGCTCCCGCGAGCACACTCGTACACTGGCGCGCAGGTCTGCGTGCCGTCCGGCGCCTGCCGCCCGCGCGGCAAGCCCCCGGCCCGCCCAAGGCCCGTGACCCGTGACCTGGGACTCGTGGCCCGTGACCCGGGACTCGGAATCCGCAACCTGGGATCCGGGACAGGCAGCCCGGGACTCGGAACCCGCGTCCCCGGGGACTCGAGCCCCGACCCGTGACCCGCAGCCCGCCCCCGTGCCCGCAATCGTGAAGGAAACCGCCCCATGAGCCTGGTCGTCCAGAAGTTCGGAGGATCCTCCGTGGCTGACGCCGACTCCATCAAGCGCGTCGCCCAGCGCATCGCCCTGTACTCGAAGGCCGGCCACAAGGTGGTCGTCGTCGTCTCGGCGATGGGGGACACCACCGACGAGCTGATCGACCTCGCCCAGCAGGTCTCACCGAACCCGCCGCCGCGTGAGCTGGACATGCTGGTCTCGGCCGGGGAGCGGATCTCGATGGCGGTGCTGTCGATGGCGCTGAACAACGTCGGCGTCGATGCCCGTGCGTACACCGGCTCGCAGGCCGGCCTGATCACCGATGAGGTGCACGGCAAGGCGCACATCCTGAAGGTCACCCCCGGCCGGATCGAGGAGGCGCTCGAGGGGGGCTCGGTGGCGATCGTCGCCGGTTTCCAGGGCGTCTCGCAGTCCAGCAAGGACATCACCACCCTGGGTCGCGGCGGCTCGGACACCACTGCGGTCGCGCTCGCCGCCGCGCTGAACGCCGACGTCTGCGAGATCTACTCCGACGTGGACGGGGTGTTCACCGCCGATCCGCGGATCGTGCCGGCCGCCCGTCGGGTGCCGCTGATGTCCTGCGAGGAGATGCTGGACCTGGCCGCCAACGGCGCGAAGATCCTGATGGTGCGCAGCGTCGAGTACGCCCGCCGCTACGGGGTGCCGCTGCACGTGCGCTCCTCCTACTCGGGCCGGCTGGGCACGATCGTGTCGGACGATCCCGAGCGCATGATCCCCATCGACCCCGACGTCACCCTCCGCACCGCGGATGTCGTCCGACGCGACGCCGCCGACCCGACCAAGGAGCTCCCCATGGACGACTTCACCGCCCCCGGCCTCGAGGCGCCGATCATCTCGGGCGTGGCGCACGACCGCAGCGAAGGCAAGATCACCGTCGTCGAGGTCCCCGACACCCCGGGCAAGGCCGCGATGCTGTTCGACGTGGTGGCCTCCTCGGGCGCGAACATCGACATGATCGTGCAGAACTCCTCGACGGTGGACGACACCGTGGCGATCTCCCTGACGCTCCCGGAGTCCGACGCGCCGGCCGCGCTGGCTGCGATCGAGGCCGCGCAGGAGACCATCGGCTACGCCGAGGTGCGCTACAACGACCAGATCGGCAAGGTCAGCATCGTCGGCGCCGGGATGCGCTCGCACCCGGGCGTCTCGGCGCTGCTGTTCCGCAGCCTCGGCGAGGCCGGCATCAACATCGACATGATCTCGACCTCGGAGATCCGCATCTCCGTGGTCACCGAGGAGTCGCGTCTCGACGACGCGGTGCGCGTGATCCACACGGCGTTCGGCCTCGACGCCGAGCAGACCGAGGCCGTGGTCTACGGAGGGACGGGACGATGAACGAGAAGGGCACCCCGGCGCAGCGCGTCGACCTCAGCGGCACCCCCGGATACCGGGCCGACGGGCCGGTGATCGGCCTGGTCGGCGCGACCGGCCAGGTGGGACGGGTGATGCTGGCCATGCTGGCCGAGCGCTCCGTCCCCCACAGCGATGTGCGCGTCTTCGCGTCGGCCCGCAGCGCCGGCACCACCGTGCAGTACGCCGGCCTGGAGCTGACCGTGGAGGACGCCGCCACCGCGGACATCAGCTCAGAGGGGCGCACGATCGACATCGCGATCTTCTCCGCCGGCGGCACCACCTCCAAGGCGCTGGCCCCGCGGTTCGCCGCAGCCGGCGCGACCGTGGTGGACAACTCCTCGGCCTGGCGCCGCGACGACCAGGTGCCGCTGGTGGTCTCCGAGGTGAACCCCGAGGCGATCGGCGATCTGCCGCGCGGGATCATCGCGAACCCCAACTGCACCACGATGGCCGCGATGCCGGCGCTGAAGACGCTGCACGACGAGGCGGGGCTGGCGCGGCTGAAGGTCGCCACGTACCAGGCGGTCTCCGGCTCCGGCGTCGCCGGGGTCGCCGAGCTCGCCGGCCAGATCCGCCAGGGCGTCGACGAGGTGGAGAGCCTCGCCCTCGACGGCTCCTCGGTGGACCTCGGCGAGCCGGGCGTCTACGCCAAGCCGATCGCGTACAACGTGGTCGCGCTCGCCGGGAACCTGGTGGACGACGGGTCCGGCGAGACCGACGAGGAGCAGAAGCTGCGCCACGAGAGCCGCAAGATCCTGGGTCTGCCGGATCTGCCGGTCGCGGGCACCTGCGTGCGGGTCCCGGTGATGAGCGGGCACGCGCTGGCCATCCACGCCGAGTTCGACCGGCCGATCTCCGCCGAGCGCGCCCGTGAGCTGCTCGAGGCCGCCCCCGGCGTGACCGTCGTGGAGCTGCCGAACCCGCTCGAGGCGGCCGGCCGGGACGGCACCTTCGTGGGACGGATCCGACAGGATCAGTCGGTTCCTGACGGAAAGGGCCTCGTGCTCTTCGCGGTGGCGGATAATCTGCGCAAGGGCGCCGCCCTGAACGCGATCCAGATCGCGGAGCTGATCGCCACGCGATGACGCCAATGAAGGAGCACAGCAGATGACGCTCGCCCCGATGAGTGGCCCTCCCGGTGCCGGGACGGGGCCCACGCCGCTGTCTGCCGTATTCTCCGACCGCGCCGGGGAGGAGTCGTTCGAGAACAGCCTGGTGGATCTCGGCGCGGATCCGCTGGCACGCGCCCTGCGCATGCTGGACTCGATCACCGCCATGGAGCCGGCGGGCACCGGTGAACTGCGCGCGGTGGCCGACGCGCCGGCGTCCGTCGGCGCCGACACCGCCGTGGCGGGGGAGTCCGGTCCCGGTGGCGCCGCCGGCACGGCTCCGCCGGAAGCGCCGTCGCACGATGCCCCGACGACTTCGACGACCGACAGCGGGACGACGACGGCCCCGGGCCGCTCCCGCCGCGAGGAGATCCTCGACGGCGCGTCGGCGCTGTTCGCGGAGCGCGGCTACCACGGGGCGAGCCTGCGGGACATCTCGCGCCGGGTGGGCATCTCCCATCCGGGGATGCTGCACCACTTCCCCTCGAAGGACGCCCTGCTGGGCGCGGTGATCGACCGCCTCGAGGCCCATGCTCAGGGCCTGCTGGACTCGGTCTCGGCGCTGCAGAACTCGCCGCAGTCGCTGGTGGCGGCGCTGGCGGGGCCCTGGGACCCGCGGCAGCACCCGATGGCGCTGCTGGCGACGCTGTCGGCGGAGATCGTGAACCCGGACCATCCGGGCCGGTACCGGATCGCGCGCCTGCGGCTGGTGCATGAGAACGTGCTGGAGCGGGCCCTGGCCGGGCTGGCCGCGAACGACAGGCTGGTCGCCGGTGCCGATCCTGCGTTCCTCGCCCGCACCCTGTTCTCGCTGCTGCTGAGCCTGACGGTGCGTGAGCACACCGTGCGCGAGCTGCAGTCCAGCGGGAGCGCAGATCCGTTGGCGGACGTCCAGGAGTTCGTGCGCCGCTGCGTGAACGGCTGAGCACCGGCGACATCAGTCGGTAAACTCCCGGGTGTCCATCAGATCCGGGAGGAGAGCGATGAGATCCGGCTCGAGGCCCGAGGAGCGGCCGTCCGCCCGCAACGCGACCGGGCGGGACGCTGCCACGCCCCAGGAGGATGCCGCAGACGGCTCCGCACGGCCGGACGCCGGCGGCTCCCCGCGCCGGCCGCCCCGGGGAAGCGGCGCGCCCGCCTGCAGGCGCTCGCCGGGATGACCGTGCGGGGCAGCGACGGCGCGACGGCGGGCCGGGTACGGGACATCTACCTGCACGACGCCACCGGGCAGCTCGCCGCGATCACCGTGGTGCGCCGCCAGTTGAGCTCCGGCGCGGTGCTGATCCCCGCCGCCGCGATCGCGGAGCTGCCCGCCGCGCATGCACCGGGTGAGGCACCGGCAAACGAGGACGCCGCCGGCGGGAACCGGGCCCGCCGCGCCGCCGATCGCAAGGCCCGACGCTCCCCCCGCGCGCCGTCGATCCGGCTGCGCATCGAGGCCGCCGCCACGAAGAACGGCACCCCGCCGCCGGTGACCGGCCATGCCACGCCGCAGGAGCTGCGCGCCGCCGCTGCAGCACTCGGGGTGGACGAGGCGTCGGCCGCATGAGGCTGCTGCTGCTGACGCACTACTACGCGCCCGAGTACGGGGCCCCGCAGCGCCGCTGGTCGGCCCTGATCGAGCACTTCATGGCGGCCGGCCACCAGGTCACCGTGGCCGCCCCGGTGCCGCACTACCCCAACGGTCGGCCCACCCCGGAGCAGCGCCGCCGCCACCGGGTCGGTGCGGTCGAGACCGGGCAGCACGGCGAGACCGTGCTGCGCACCGCGTACCTGCCGCACCGGGCGGACATCGGCACCCGCACCGCCGACCATCTGTTGGCCGCCGCGGATTCCCTGCGCCGGCTGCGGCGGCGGTTCTCCCGGCCGGGCACCCGGCCCGACGTCATCATCGCGACCGCCCCGGCCATTGCCACCCTGCTGGCCGGCCGCGTGCTCGCGGCGCTCTGGGACGTGCCGCTGGTGGTGGAGATGCGCGATGCCTGGCCGGACCTGGTCACCCACGTCGGCCCCGCCGGTGCGCTGCCCCTGGACGTGGTCCACGGCCCGGCTCGCGGCCTGCATCGGCGCGCGCTGGCCTGGGCGGTCGCGCTCGCGAAGGGCGAGGTGCACCGCAGCGTCACCGGATGGCAGAGCGGGGCCAGCGCAGTCGTCACCACCACGGGACGGTTCGCGGACGTGCTCCATGAGCGCGGCGTCCGCGAGGTGGAGGTGGTGCGCAACGGCACCGACCTGTCGACGGTGCCGGCGCAGCGCGACCACCTCCCCGGCGATCATGCCGAGCTGCGCTGCCTGTACCTGGGCAACATGGGCCGCTCCCAGGGCCTGGACACCGTGGTGCGTGCCGCCGCCCGCCTGCGGCGCGAGGGGGTGCGGCTGCAGGTGCGGCTGATCGGCCACGGCGTCGAGGCGGCTGCGCTGGCCGCGCTCTCGCACGAGCTGGGGGCCCCGGTGGAGGTGCTGCCGCGCATCCCGCACCGCGAGGTGGACGAGCAGTACGCCTGGGCCGACACGGTGGTGGTCTCGCTGCGGGACTGGGCGCCGTTCGCCTGGACCGTCCCCTCCAAGCTCTACGAGATCCTGGCGACGGGCCGGCACATCACGGCCCTGCTCGACGGTGAAGCGGCCGACGTGGTGCACGAGGCGCGAGCGGGCGATGTGCTGCCCCCGCAGGACGAGGACGCGCTGGTGGCGCTGTGGAGGGAGCTGGCGGCCGACCGCCCGCGCGCCCGGGTGGGCACCAGCGGCCGCGCCTGGGTCGCCGATCACGCCGACGACGGGGTGCTCGCGCAGCGCTACCTCGAGATCCTCGGCGGCGTCGTCGGCCGCTGAGCGGTGATGCCCGGGCCCGTCGGGGCGCGCCACGTGCCGCGTCCCGACAGCGCCGCTACCGGGCGGGAGCTGACGCGCCCGTGTCCTCGTAGCGCTGGGCCAGCACCGCGGCCGCCCGCTCTCCGGCCCGGCAGGTCGACATCGGCACCTGACCGAAGGCGCTGCGGGGGAGCGGATCCCGGCACAGCTGCCCGGTGCGGGCCTCGTCCCAGTCCACCTGCACGAACCAGCGGCCCTCCTCCTCGTCGATGCTCCGCACGGCGCCCACTGCGCACAGCTCCTGGCGCCGGGACAGATACGCCCAGATCAGGTCGCCGATCCGCATGGTGCGGAACCCGCTGCGCAGGCACCAGCGGTCGATGCGCTGCGAGCGACCGATCGCGTCCCAGACCGCGGTGGCGTCGTGCCGCTCGCGCCAGTCGGCAGGCTGGTGCTCGGCGTGGGCGGCGGGGTCGATCGGCAGCAGCCAGTGGGTGGTGGTGCTGTCCGGAGCATCGACCGTGGTCGACGGCGCAGTGGAGGCCGTCTCGGACGAGGGCGGCATGGCGGAGTCGGGGACCCGAGGCATGGCACCAGCGTAGGGTCACCCGGCCAGGGAGCTCGTCGCTCAGCACGTTCACTCTGCCCCTGCTCCGGACACGACCCGCCACGAGCACGTCCCCGCCGCGGGCAACAAATTCTGGGATCGCCGCGCGCCATCACCCCAGTTCGTCACCCCGGGCTCGAGCGCAGGCACCCTGACCCGGGCTACAGCACGGCCTCCGCGCCCATCACCACGGTCCGCGCCGGCGGCAGGTGCAGCACCTGGGTGCGGTTGGCCGAGGCCCGCTCCAGCTGCCGGAACAGCGCCTTCTGCCAGCGGGGCAGGGTGGGGTCCTGACCGGGCTCGATGCGGAACACGGACAGGAAGTAGACGGCCTCGTCCGGGTCGATCTCCAGGTCCGGGATGTGCGCGGGGCAACCCTTCGCGCAGTCCGCGTGCGCGGGACCGGAGCGGGTGAGGGCGGCGCGCAGGGCGGCGGGAACGTCCTGGGAGTCATGGAAGCCGACCAGGTAGCTGATGTGGATGATCCCGTCGGCCGGATCGCCCAGCACGTCCACCACCACCCGGTCGTCGCGGTGCACATGGGGGACGCCGATGTGCTTCATGGTCACGATGACGACGTGCTCGTGCATCACCCGGTTCAGCTCCACCCCGGTGCGCAGCGCCAGCGGCACGGTGGTGGGATCGCCGTGCGGGTACACGGCCAGTCCCGGCACCCGCTGCACGGCCCGGGCCGGGCCGGCGACGAAGTCCGCGATCGGTCCCTCCATGGCGCGGCGCCTGCCGAACATGATCCGGGAGCCGCGCTTCCAGGTGAGCATGACGGTGCTGAGCACCGCGGCGATCACGAGCGGCAACCAGCCGCCGGCGGGGATCTTCACGACGTTCGCGGCCAGCAGCACCAGCTCGAGGCCACCGACGATCGCGCCCAGCAGCACCACCTGCCACAGCGGCCAGCCCAGGATCCGCCGCGAGTACAGCAGGAACAGGGCGAGGACCAGGATGATCGTGGCGGTCACCGCGAGACCGTAGGCGGCGGCGAGCGCCTCGGAGCGGCGGAAGACGAGCACCAGCGTCATCACCCCGAGGAACAGCAGGGTGTTCACGGAGCCCACGTAGATCTGCCCGCCGTGCCGGGCGGAGGTCTGGGTGATCCGCAGCCGCGGCAGCAGGGAGAGCCGCACCGCCTGGCGGGAGACCGAGAACGCCCCGGAGATCACGGCCTGGGAGGCGATCACGGTGGCGCAGGCGGCCAGCAGCACCAGCGGCAGGCGCAGGGCGCCCGGCACCATCGAGAAGAACGGGTTCACCACGGCCGACGGGTCGGCCAGCAGCAGCGCGCCCTGACCGAAGTAGTTCAGCAGCAGCGCGGGCAGCACCAGGGCCGCCCAGGCCAGGGCGATGGGGCGGCGGCCGAAGTGGCCCATGTCGGCGTAGAGCGCCTCGGCGCCGGTGATGGTGAGCACCACCGCGCCCATCGCGATGAACGCGACCAGAGGCCGCTCGACCATGAACGCGATCGCGTAGTGCGGAGAGACGGCGCGCAGGACGGAGGGGTTCGCCAGCAGGTGCGGCAGGCCCATCGCGGCCAGGGTGAGGAACCAGATCACCATCACCACGCCGAAGGAGCGGCCGATGCGGGCCGTGCCCCGGCGCTGCACCGCGAACAGCACGGTGAGCACGGTCAGGGCTCCCGGCAGGATCACGGCGTTGGGCACGGAGCCGATCACCTCGATGCCCTCGAAGGCCGAGAGCACGGAGATCGCGGGGGTGATCAGGGAGTCCCCGAAGAACAGCGCGGCGCCCAGCACGCCCAGCACCAGCGCCACCGCGGCCTCGCGGCCCCCGCCCCCGGAGGCGGTGGAGAGCTTCCGCAGCACCAGCGCGGTGAGGGCGAGGATGCCGCCCTCGCCCTGGTTGTCGGCGCGCATGATCAGCCCGATGTAGGTGACGGTGACGATGATCAGCAGGCACCAGGTGACCATCGAGATCACGCCGAGCACGTCGGACTCGGTGGGGGCGACGGCGTTGTGGTGGATGCTGAAAACGGTCTGCAGCGCGTACAGCGGGCTGGTGCCGATGTCGCCGAACACCACCCCGAGCGCGCCGACGACCAGCACCGGCAGAGGCTCGTGGGGACGGGGCACACCGCGCGCATCCAGGCGCCGGTGGCTGTGCCGGTGAGGAGGCACGGGGCCGGCGGCCGCGGGGTCGGGTCGCGCGGGTGGGGCGGGCGTGGAGATGACGGGCGCAGGGTCGGCCGGGGCGGCGGGCACGTGGGCGGCAGGCCCAGGGTCGGCCGGCGGCGGCGGGGAGTCTGACGAGGGAGGAGCCGACGACGCGAGGTCGGGGGCTTGTGGGGTTCGCTCACGTGATGATTCGGAAGGCTCGTCGGAGCGGGGCGAGCGCGAGATGTCCTCGGGCACGACGGGAATCCTGCCACCGTCCGAGCCGGATGCACCCGGCTCGACCGGAGCAGTTCTGCTCTGTGGGTCACACCAGCGGGCGCGGCGCAGGTGGCGGCTGCGTAGTGGGGGGGGGAATAGCTGACGCCATTGCCCGGGTTCGTCACTCGGGATTCGGGATGACTGGCGCGATCCCGGCGGAGGCTGCGGAGTAGGGGGATCGGCTAGGGCTATTAACCCAGTTCGTCACCCGGGCTCCGGGAAAGCCCGGGCGGGGCAGGCCCAGGCTCAGCCCTGGTGCGAGAGCTCGCGCGCCGCACGGTAGGCGGGCAGCACGACCTCGTCGCGCAGCGCATCACGCTCGGCCGCGGGGGCGAAGCCGGCATCCAGTGCGGTCAGGGCGATCCGCTCGAGGTCATCGAGGTCCCAGTCGTGTGCCGCGGCGGACAGCGCCAGCTCCCGGGAGGTGCGGGTGCGGCTCATCAGGCGGTTGTCGGAGCTGACGGCCACGGCGAAGCCGAGCTCGTGCAGGCGACCGACGGGATGGCTCGACATGTCGGTGGCGGCGCCGGTCTGCAGGTTCGAGCTCGGGCACACCTCGAGGCACACCCGGTCACGGTGGATCCGGTCCGCGACGGGGCCGAAGCGCGGGGGTGCCGAGAGGTCCGCAGCTGTGGCCGCGAGGCCCGCGCCCGGCGCCGACGGCTCGCCGTCTTCGACGTCCCCCGTGTCCTCCGTGCCCTCCGTGCCCTCGATGTCCCCCGTGCCCTCGATGCCCTCCGTGTCCGCGATGTCCTCGATCAGGCGCACCCCGTGCCCGATCCGCTCGGCCCCGCATTCCAGGGCGTCGGCGATCGAGGAGGGCCCGTCGGCCTCCCCGGCGTGGATGGTAACCCGCAGCCCCTCGGCCCGGGCGCGTCCGAACTGGGCGCGGAAGCGGGAGGCGGGGAACCCGGCCTCGGGCCCGGCGAGGTCCAGGCCCACCACGCCCGCGCCGCGGCGGGCGAGGGCGATGTCCACCAGGTCATCGGTGGGCTCGAGGTGGCGCAGGTAGCACAGCAGCTGACCCACCACGATGCGGGAGCCGCCCGCGCGGGCGGCGGCCACGCCCTCGTCGAGACCGTCCTGGACCGCCTGCACCGCGCCTTCCAGCGTGAGGCCGCCGTCCGTGTGCTGATGGGGCGCCCAGCGGGTCTCGGCGTAGACCACCCCGTCGGCCACCATGTCCTCGACGAACTCGCGGGCGATGCGGCGCAGCTGCGGGCCGGTCTGCATGAGCGCGACGGTGCGCTCGAAGGTCGCGAGGTAGGCGGGCAGGGAGCCGGAGTCGGCGGCGGCGTGGAACCAGTCGGCGACCTGCTCGGCGCTCTCGCCGGGCGGGGTGAGGCCCTGCTCGCGGGACAGCTCGAGCACGGTGGCGGGACGCAGGCCGCCATCGAGGTGGTCGTGCAGGGCCACCTTCGGCAGCGAGCGGACGAGCGCGGGATCCAGAGGCATCCGGGCAGGATACGTCGCCGTGCCGACGGCCGCCGCGAGGCTCGGTCGAGCACGCACCGGACTCTCCGCGCCGTCGCGGTCGCCTCGGACGGTTCTCCGGAAGTCCACCTCCACGCCACGTCGACTGCCTAGACTCCCGGGCACGCCGCTTTCCGAGACCGGGAGACCCCATGTCGGCATCCGCCGCGCCAGCACCCCTCAGCCGTCGCCGTCTGCTGCAGCTGAGCGGAGCCTCAGCCGCCGTGATCGCCCTGGGCATCACCGCTCCCGACGCCCGCGGGGAGCCGCTGCCCCACCGCGAGAACCTGTTCGGCCTGGGCGTGGCCAGCGGTGCGCCGCGGCCCGACGGCGTCGTGCTGTGGACCCGTCTCGCGCCGGAGCCCCTTGCCGAGGACGGGCACGGCGACATGCCGCGGCGCTCGGTGAGCGTGCGCTGGCAGGTCGCTCGAGATGCGGAGTTCCGGCGGATCGTGCGGCGCGGGCAGGCGCTGGCCCAGCCGGAGCTCGCCCACGCCGTGCACCCCCGGGTCGAGGGGCTGGAGCCCGCCACCGACTACTTCTACCGCTTCGTGGTCGGTCAGCAGACGAGCCCCGTCGGCCGCTTCCGCACCCTTCCCGCCGCCGGGGCGGCGGTGGACTCGTTCTCCGTCGGGCTGGTGTCCTGCCAGGCCTGGTACCACGGCCACTTCACCGCCCACAAGCACCTGGCCGCCGAGGAGGACCTCGACCTGGTCCTCTTCGTCGGCGACTACATCTACGAGTACGGCATCACCGCGGCGAACCTGTGGCGCCAGGGCGTCGAGGTCGCCGCCGCCCATGCGGTGGAGACCGAGACCCTGGAGCAGTACCGGCTGCGCTACTCGCTGTTCAAGTCCGATCCGCATCTGCAGGCGGTGCACGCCCGGGTGCCCGCCGTCGCGGTGTGGGACGACCACGAGGTCCAGAACAACTACATGGCCGGCAGCTCCGCCTCCGCGATCCCGGACGACCTGTTCGCCCACCGCATCGCCGTGGCCTACCGGGCCTTCTACGAGAACATGCCCCTGGACATCACCGCCCTGCCGGAGGGCCCCGACTCCGACATCACCACCGGCTTCGACGTCGGCGCCCTCGCCCGCTTCTCACTGCTGGACACCCGCCAGTTCCGGGACCCGGAACCGGCCACACCGGAGGAGCAGCAGGCCGAGGACCGCACGATGCTCGGCGAGGAGCAGGAGCAGTGGGTCCGGACCCGGCTCGAGAATTCCCCGGCGACGTGGAACCTGCTGGCCAACGGGGTGGTGCTGACGCCGATCTCCGAGGACCGCACCGACATGTGGGACGGCTACCCCGCCGCACGCCGGCGACTGCTCGAGGCGATGAGCGCGGCCGGCAACCCGGTCATGCTCACCGGTGACATCCACAAGCACGTCGCCGCCGAGCTCAGGGCGGACGCCTCCGACCCGGCCGCCGCGACGATCGGCGTGGAGCTGATCTGCACGTCGGTGGCCTCCGACGGGGACGGCGCCCGGACCGACAACTACACCGAGGACTGGATGCAGCACGACTACGTGCGGCACTACGACGGCCGACGGGGCTACGTCCACCTGCGCCTCACGCCCCAGGAGCTGACCTCGAGCTTCTACGTGGTGCCGTGGATCGAGGCCGACGACACCGCCCCGAAGGAGCTCTCCGCCCGCTTCACCACGCCGGTCGACGCCCCCGGCCTGATCCCGGCGTGATACCGGCCCGAAAGGACCCCGCATGAGCCCGCGCCCCGCCACCGTCACCGGCTTGGAGGCCAGCCCCTCCCTGGCCGCCATCACCCTGAGCTGGGACTCCCTCGGCTTCGACCCGCTGATCGATCATTTCCGCATCTACGCCGTCCGCGGGAAGAGCGCGCCCCGCTCCCCGCAGGAGTCGGACCTGCTCGCGAAGTCCGTCTACCCCCGCCTCGTCCACGCCGGTCTTGACCCCGCGGGCGAGACCTGGACGTACACGGTCCTCGCCGTCTCCGACGCCGGGGAGCGCGGCCGGGCCGGCGCCCCGCTGACCGCCACCTCCCAGCCGTCGGTCACCGCGACCGGCCGCGAGGTCGCCGCCATCGGCGCCTTCGACGGCCGCACCCTCGAGCACCACCTCGCCCCCAGCTCCTACGCGAAGATCCCCGAGCAGCACCCCGACGCCGTGATCGAGTACCTGCAGGGGACCGACGAGCCGGGCACGGCCTGGCCCTACCTGCTGCCCGGACCGGGCGATGCCTGGGCCGGGCGCCGCGAATACCGCGCGCGCTGGACCATCACCCTGGATGGTGAGCCGGCCGCCGAGCACGACCTGGCGGTGTGGCTGGTGGACACCACCCGACTCGGGGGCACGCTGCGGATCAGCGTCAACGGCGAGCACGTCACCGACCTCGACCTGCCCGCCGGGGCGACCCGGGGCTCCCGGGAGGGCGACGCCACGATCCCCGGCTCGACCCTGAAGCGCTCCTTCCACGAGCTGCCGCTGCCGGCGGGGGCGCTGCAGACCGGCGTGAACGTCATCGAGTTCCATCTGGCCGAGGGCGGCTGGGTGGCGTGGGACGCGGTGGGGATCTTCGCCCGCGAGTGACGGGCCCAATCTCAGTCCACCCACTTCCGCAAAACGGACATTACTGACATACTGCCCGCATGCGAGGGATAATCCTGGCCGGCGGGACCGGCTCACGACTGCATCCGCTGACCATCGGCGTCTCCAAGCAGCTGATGCCGGTCCACGACAAGCCGATGATCTACTACCCGCTGAGCACTCTCATGCTCGCGGGGATCCGGGACATCCTGATCATCACCACGCCCGAGGATCAGCGGGCATTCCAGCGGGTCCTCGGCGACGGCGACCGCTTCGGCGTGAACCTCGAGTACACCGTCCAGCCCTCGCCGGACGGTCTGGCCCAGGCCTTCACTCTCGGTGAGGAGTTCCTGGACGGCGACAAGGCCGCCCTGGTGCTCGGCGACAACCTGTTCTACGGCCAGGGCATGGGCGCCCAGCTGCGCCGCCATCAGGATCTCGAGGGCGCAGCGGTGTTCGGCTACTGGGTCAACGACCCCACCGCGTACGGCGTGGTCGAGATGGGGGCGGACGGTCGCGCGATCTCCCTCGAGGAGAAGCCGACGCTGCCGCGCTCGAACCTCGCCGTGCCCGGCCTGTACTTCTACGACGAGTCCGTGGTCGAGCGCGCGAAGGCGCTGCAGCCGTCGGCCCGCGGGGAGCTGGAGATCACCGACCTGAACCGCACCTACCTCGAGGACGGCAGCCTGCACGTCGAGGTGCTCACCCGCGGCACCGCCTGGCTGGACACCGGCACCTTCGAGGACCTCGCCGCCGCCGGCGAGTTCATCCGCACCGTCCAGAAGCGGCAGGGCCTGTCCATCGGGGCACCCGAGGAGGTGGCCTGGCGGATGGGATACCTCAGCGACGAGGAGCTGCGCGAGCGCGCCCTGCCGCTGGTGAAGTCCGGCTACGGCCGTTACCTGCTCGACGCCCTCGAGCGAGAGATCGCGGACCGCCCGCTCGACCTCACCCCGTCGGCCGCTGCCCTGAGGATCTCGGCATGAGCGCCCGCCATCTCGTCGTCACCGGCGGCGCCGGGTTCATCGGCTCCGCTTTCGTCCATCACGTCATCGAGCACACCGACGACACCGTCACCGTGGTGGACTCCCTCACCTACGCCGGGAACCTCGCCTCCCTCGAGGATCTGCCGTCGAACCGCGTGCGCCTCGAGGTCGAGGACATCGCCGACGCCGCAGCCATGGACCGCATCATCCGCGGGGCCGACGCGGTGGTGCACTTCGCTGCCGAGTCCCACAACGACAACTCCCTCGACGACCCGTCCCCGTTCGTGCAGACCAACCTCATCGGCACGTTCACGCTGCTGGAGTCGGTGCGCAGGCACGGAGTGCGGCTGCACCACATCTCGACCGACGAGGTCTACGGCGACCTCGCACTCGATGATCCGCAGCGGTTCACCGAGACCACGCCCTACAACCCCTCCAGCCCGTACTCGGCCACCAAGGCCGGCAGCGACCTGCTGGTGCGTGCCTGGGTGCGGTCCTTCGGGGTCCAGGCGACGCTGTCGAACTGCTCGAACAACTACGGGCCGCGCCAGCACGTCGAGAAGTTCATCCCGCGCCAGATCACGAACCTGATCGACGGGATCCGCCCGAAGCTCTACGGGGCCGGACTGAACGTGCGCGACTGGATCCACGCCGAGGACCACTCCAGCGCCGTGCTGCGGATCCTGGAGGCGGGCGAGATCGGGCAGACGTATCTGATCGGGGCCGACGGGGAGAAGAACAACCGTCAGGTCGTCGAGCTGATCCTGCAGCTGATGGGCCATGACGTCCACGACTACGAGCACGTCGCCGATCGCGCCGGTCACGACCTGCGCTATGCGATCGACGCGACCCGGCTGCGCAACGAGCTGGGCTGGGAGCCAGCCTTCGCCGACTTCGAGACGGGCCTTGCGGCGACGATCGACTGGTACCGCGACAACGAGCAGTGGTGGCGCCCGCAGAAGGCCGCCACCGAGGCGAAGTATCAGAAAGTCGGCCAGTGACCGGCGGCGCAACGCCGAAGCAGATCGCGGTGCACTCGACACCGATCCCGGGTCTGATGGTGCTCGACGTCCCGCGTCCCGGTGACAGTCGGGGCTGGTTCAAGGAGAACTGGCAGCGGGAGAAGATGGTCGCGGCGGGGCTGCCGGACTTCGGCCCGGTGCAGAACAACATCTCGTTCAACCAGACCGTGGGCGTGACCCGCGGCATCCACGCCGAGCCCTGGGACAAGTACATCTCCGTCGCCACGGGGCGGGTGTTCGGCGCCTGGGTGGATCTGCGCGAGGGTGAGAGCTTCGGGGCGACCTACTGGCACGAGATCACGCCCGAGGTGGCGGTGTTCGTGCCCCGCGGCGTGGGCAACGCGTTCCAGACCCTCGAGGCTCCGGCCGCGTACACGTACCTGGTCAACGACCATTGGTCCGCCGAGGCGCAGGCGCGCTACACCTTCCTCAATCTCGCCGACGAGACGGTTGCGATCCCGTGGCCGATCCCCCTGGATCAGGCCGAGCTCTCCGCCAAGGACCTCGACCACCCGCCGCTGACCGACGTCACGCCGGTGCCGCCTCCTCGCAGCCTGGTGATCGGCGCCCACGGTCAGCTCGGTCGCGCGCTCGCCGAGCGTTGGGCGGAGCGGACCGACGTGGACTATGCGACCCGGGCGCAGCTCGACCTGGCGGACGCCGCGAGCGTCGCTGCTTTCGACTTCTCGCCCTACCGGACGATCATCAATGCCGCGGCGTACACCGCAGTCGACGCGGCGGAGACGGCCGACGGCCGGCGCGAGGCGTGGGCCACGAATGTCGTCGGGGTGCGGCGCCTGGTGGATGCGGCCCGCACCCATCGCGCAACCCTCGTGCACGTCTCCAGCGACTACGTGTTCGATGGCACCGAGGAGCTGCATCGCGAGGACGAGGACCCGAGCCCTCTCGGCGTGTATGGCCAGACCAAGGCCGCCGGCGATCAGCTGGTGGCGACGCTGCCGCAGCACTACATCGTGCGCACCAGCTGGGTGATCGGTGCGGGCCGCAACTTCGTCAGCATCATGGCGGAACTCGCGGTGCAGGGCGTCTCGCCGTCCGTGGTCGAGGATCAAGTCGGTCGCCTGACCTCCACCGCAGACCTCGCCGCTGCCATCGAGCACCTGCTGAGCACGCGCCCGGAGGCCGGCATCTACAACGTCTCCGGGGCGGGGGAACCGTTGAGCTGGGCAGACATCGCCGCGGAGGTGTACTCGCTGATCGGCCACGACCAGCGCAGAGTGATTCCTGTGTCCACTCATTCGTACTATGACAGGCAGGGTCGGGCCGAGGGGGACGGCATGATCGCCCCGCGTCCACGGAGCTCGGTTCTGGACCTGGCGAAGATCGAGGCGACCGGCTTCACTCCTCGATATCAGCTGGCGGTGCTGCGGGAGCATCTGCGGGCCTGATCAGCGAAGCGAGCGGCCGCGCGCCCGCGAGGTCCGGCCCTCGCCGGAACTCAGATGATCGTCAGCGCCGACGCGCCGCGGCGCGAGGACCCGAGCCCGGTGAGGTCGAAGTCGATGTGGTGCTCGGCGAAGGCGCGGCCCAGGCGGCTCTCCATCTCGGGCACCACCTGCTCCATCACCTCATCGACCGCGCGGGCGAACTTCGCGCTGCGCAGGATCCGCACCCGAGCGGTCAGGACGGGGGCGTCGGCGTTGCCGTGGATCGAGAACGCGGTCTTCCAGATGCCGGGCACCCCGAGCGCGGTCCGGGCGGCGCGGGCGGCCACGGCATCGGCCAGCTGCTGCCACTGGGCCTGCGCACCCGGGCTCGGCTGCGCGGGCTCGGACATACTGGCGGCAGCCGACCGGACGAGGGAGGGTCCTTCAGCTGCTGCGCACGGTCGCTCGCTGACAACGCTCATGGGTCCTCTTCCGTGGTCGGGCCGGCGGCCGCTATCGGTTGGTACGCTAACTGTTAGGCAGGCTATGGATCGCGATGGGCGTCTGTCAACTTTCAGACGGTTCGGAGAGAGGAGGCGGGCGATGAGCGGGCACGAGGCCAGTCATCGGGCGAGCGGGTACTGGTACCCCGAAAGCGGTGAGGCGACCGCGTCGTCGGTCGAGCTGCTCAATGAGCTGCGCCGATATCGCGAGTCCAACGTGCGGATGCGCACCCGGGTGCGGGACGACATGGGCATGGGGGAGAAGGACCTGCTGGCCCTGCGTCTGCTGCTGGCGGCGCAGGCCGAAGGGCGGGCGGTGCGCCAGCGGGATCTCGCCGAGCAGCTGAGCATCTCCGCCGCCTCCTCGAGCGCCCTGGTGGATCGCCTGGTGCGCGACGGCTACGCCGAGCGCGCCCCGCATCCGGAGGATCGCCGCTCCACGGCGGTGGTGCCGACGTCCCGCGGGGACCGGGAGGTGCGCGAGACGCTGCGCGGCATGCATGCCCGGATGATGGCGATCGCCGAGGCCCTCACCCCGCAGGAGCGGGCCGTGGTCACCAGGTTCCTGGCGGGCCTGAACCACTCGCTCGAACAGCTCGGCGAGCACGAGCACGAGCAGCAGAGCACCGAACCCGACCGCGAACCACCGCTCGCGTCTTCCCCGAGCGCGGACCGATGACCGCGCCCCGCCCCGGCCGCACCCTGTTCGTCGGGTGCGGGCGCCTGGGCCTGCGGGTCGGCGCCGCGCTGAGCGCGACCGGGGTCGAGGTGCTCGCCCTGCGCCGCGACCCCGGCGCGGTGCCGGCGAGCTTCCGCGCCGTGGCCGCCGACCTGGCACAGCCGCTGACGGACCCGTTGCCGCACTGCGAGTCGATGCTCATCACGCTCCCGCCCCCGGATGCGGCCGACGGCTACGGGACTCCGCTGCGTCACCTCGCGCAGGCCCTGCCCGCCCGGCCGTCCCGCACCGTGTACGTCTCCTCCACCCGCGTGTTCGAGGGCTACGCGGGGCTGGGAGATCCGGCGCCGGTGCTCACCGAGGACGACCCGCCGCGCCCGCTCAGCGCCCGGGGCCGGGTCCTCGTCGAGGGGGAGCGGCTGGCCGAGGAACTGTTCGGGGCGATCGTGGTGAGGCCGGCCGGGATCTACGGCCCCGGCCGTGACCGCCTGCCGCGCACCGTCCGCGAAGCGCGTCCGATCGAGCACCGCCGCCGCACCAACCGTATCCACGAGGACGACCTGGTGCGGGTGCTCCAGTCCCTGCTCCTCCACCCCGAGCCGCCCCGGCTCCTGCACGCCGTGGACGGTGCCCCGGCCCGGCTCGGCGAGGTGGTCACGCACATCGCCGGCCGCCTCTCGCTGCCCATCCCGCCGCCGGTCGATCCCGACCCCGGTCACGGCACCGTGCTGGACGGCTCCCGGATGGCCGCCCTGCTCGGGCAGCTGTCGTACCCGGACTTCCGCGTCGGATACGACGCGATGCTCGCGGACCCGGGCTGCTGAGCGGCCGGGGCCCGGTCCCTCAGATCGCGAGCGCCACCCGGGCCCCTTCCCAGATCGCGGAGACGGCGTTGCGGGTGAGCTTCGCGTCGCCGATCCGGTGGGTCTCGGTGACCAGCGCCTCCGCCCCCTCGAGCACCCGGCGGGTGCGTACGCCGGTGGCCAGCACGATCTTCGAGCAGCCCGTGATCTGCAGCTCCTCCCCGTCGCGCTCCACGATCGCGCCGTCGGCGGTGAACTCCTTGACCTTCGTCTCGGTCATCACCTGGATCGTCAGGGCCTTCATCCGCCGCAGGAGGGAATCGCGCACCGTCAGGTACATCTCGGGGGCGATCGTGGGCAGCATGTCCACCAGCACCACCTCCTCGCAGTAGTCGGTGGCGTACTCGGCGGTCTCCACGCCGGTCTCCCTGGCGCCGACCACCAGGATCTTTCCGGCCACCGGCTCGCCCAGCAGCACGTCCACGGCCTGGGTGACGTGCGGCCCGTCGCTGCCGGGGATCGGCGGGGTGACCGGCTCGGAACCGGTGGCGATGATGAGCACGTCGGGATCGACCTCACGGATCAGCTCCTCGGTCACGCTGACCCCCCACTCCTGCCTCACCCCGGTCTGGTCCAGTTTGTGCAGCCAGTGACGGATGGGGCGGGTGAGCTCCTGCTTGAACGGCGGGAAGGCGGCGATGCGCAGCTGGCCGCCGGCCGTGTTGCGCGGCCCCGCGTCGTACAGGGTCACCTCGTGGCCTCGCGCGGCGGCGACGTGCGCGGCCTCCAGCCCGCCCGGACCGGCCCCGACGATCATCACCCGCTTCGGGGTCTCGACCGGCACCGGCCGCATCTCGGCACGGTTGTTGGAGAAGGGGTTGAACATGCACGAGACGCCGAAGTCGCCCTCGTCCAGCGTGCTGGGATCGTTGAAGCTCATGCACCGCTGCGTGCAGGAGATGCAGGGCACGATGTCCAGCAGCGTCCCGTCCCGCATCTTGTTCGGGAAGGCGGGATCGGCGATCGAGGGTCGCCCCAGCGCCACGAAGTCCGCGTAGCCGTTCTTCAGTGCCATCTCCACCAGGTGTGGCTCGTTGATGCGGCCGACGGCGATCACCGGCACGCTCACGGCCTCGCGCACGCGCTTGGCGCCATCGAGGTTCCATCCTCGCGCCCAGTCCGGCGGGGGCACGATGGTGTCCCAGGAGCCGTAGGAGCCGGCCGAGACGTGGATCGCGTCGTAGCCGTAGTCCTCCAGCAGCATCGCCTGCATCAGGGTGGAGTTCTGGTCGGGCCCGCCGATCCGGTCCTCGGTCATGGAGATCCGCACGATGACGGGGTAGTCCGCTCCGCACTTCGCGGCGATGTCCTCGCGCACGAGCTGCAGGAAGTGGGTGCGCCCGTGGATGTCGCCGCCGAACTCGTCGATCCGCTTGTTGGAGCGGGGGAGAGGAACTGGCCGCCCATGTAGCCGTGGGCGGCGTGCACCTCGATGAGCGAGAACCCGGCGCGCTGGGCACGGGCGGCGGCGTCGCCGTAGTCGGAGATCAGCTCGTAGACCTCCTGGGTGCTCAGCTCGCGGGGGGTCTCGCGGTTCACGGGGCAGGGCACGGCGCTGGCGGAGACGGGCTGCTCCCCGGCCATCGCGGCGACGGTCTCGCGGCCGGCATGGTGGAGCTGGATCGCCGAGGCGGCACCGCCGGCGTTGATCCGCCGGGCCAGGCGGCTGAGGCCCGGCAGGGCGGTGTCGTCCCAGATGTTCGGTTCGTGCGGCATGCCCACCCCGCACCGCTGCACGGCGGCGATCTCCACGATCACCAGTCCGAAGCCGCCGTCGGCGCGGGCCCCGTAGTAATCCAGGGCGTACTGGCCCACGGAACCGTCGCTCTCGAGCATCCCGGAGTCCATGGCCGGGACGACGGTGCGGTTCCGCAGCTCCACGCTGCCGATCGCGAGCGGGCTGAAGGTGTGGGGGAACCGAACGGGTTCCGAGGTGGTCCGCAGGGCGCGGAGGGTGGCGGTCACGGCGTGCTCCTTCCGAGGACCCGAGGACCTCGGCCATCAGAGCAACTGGCCGACGACCCCGGCGGGGTGCACGACCTGTGCAGTCCCGATGGCGCCGACGAGAGGTCAAGCCCCTGTTGCCCACGCCATACTGTGAGGTTAGGCGGAGGATCGAGACGGTCCGGGGCGGAAGGTCCCGGTGGCACCCGGTGGGCGGTCGCGGCCGCCCGCGGCTGCGGTGGTCGCCGGGGTGGCTGCTCGCCGACGGATCACCCCTGCGCGGGGCCGCGCGGCACGCGCGAGGGCCCCCCGAATTCTGTGTCCACCGCGGAGGCGTAGAGCACCGAGTCCGGCGCCCGGTCCGCGAGGGCGCCGAAGCCGGCGACCCGCAGCAGCTGGTCATCGAGGCTCACCAGCTCGGCGCGCTGCAGGGGCCAGGGCTGATGCTGATTGCGGCAGAACAGGGTGCGGCCCAGGTGGCGCTGATGGAACGCCCACCGCGCCGTGAGCGCGACCGCGATGGCATCCTCCGGGTCGCCGGCCCGGCCCGCGAGCGGCTCGAGGGGGCGCACCGTGATCCGGGAGCGGGCAGCAGGTCGCCCGATCCGGCGGGTCCGATAGGTCAGCGCGCCGCCGTCCTCGCCGCCGCGGATCGACATCGCGGCCCACTGGTAGCGCAGGCCGAAGACGGCGCGGGCGAACAGCACCGGCAGCAGGTGCGAGGCCTCGAGGCTGAGGAACACTACGCCGCGGCGGCCGAGGGCATCGATCGAGTACAGGCGCACATTGACCTCGGGGAAATCGCCCAGCCACGGGATCCGCGGACCGCCGAGGAACGCCGTGTTCGACATCTGGAAGGCGATCAGCCCCACCCAGGCGCTGCCGTCGACGAGATCCGGGCGGCAGCCCGGCGGCATGTGCGGGGCCACCAGGGCGGGGTCGACGCGCCAGTGCAGGAAGGACACCTCGCTCCAGCGCTGGCGCATGATGGCGCGCCCGCCCAGCGGCGGCGGCTGCGCGGAGATCTCGTCAGCAGCCATCGGCGCGTCCCGACGCACGATCTGCGGGGCGGCGCGGCGTCGCTGCCGGGCGGGGGCCGACGGCGGGGCCGGCCGGGCGCGGAAGGAGTGAGCTCACCGCCGGATCATAAGCGGCCATCGACGCGGGAGGCGCGCAGCGGCGCGGAGAGGCCGGGCCGCACCGGTCTCGACACGGCCGACAGACGCCGAGGACGATGATCCCGACCGCGCACCGCCACCCGTCCCGCGCCCGAGGAGGCCATGATGAGCGAGCCCGTCCCCTTCGAGGTCTACGACGAGGGCCTCTACCTCCACGGCACCAGGGCCGTGCTGCGCCCGGGGGACCTGCTCACGCCGCGGCAGCCCTCGAACCACTCGGGCCACGCCCCGCTGCGGCACGTCTACCTCACCCGGACCCTGGCCGCCGCGGCCTGGGGCGCGCAGCTCGCCCGCGGCGAGGCCCCGCCCCGGATCTACGTGGTGGAGCCGACAGGGGAGCTCGAGGACGACCCCAACCTCACCGATCTGCGGTTCCCGGGCAACCCCACCCGCTCGTACCGCACCCCGGAGCCGGTCCGGGTGCTCCGCGAGCTGGAGGACTGGCCCCGCCACTCGCCGCAGAGCGTGCGGGCGATGCAGGACGCGCTCGCCGAGCTGCAGCGGACGGGACAGGACACGATCATCGACTGACCCGCTCAGGCGCGGAAGACGACCTCGCCGTCCTTGATCGTGGCCAGCACCTCGATCTCCCGCAGGTCCTGCGGCGCGGTGGCGAGCGGATCGGCCGACGACCAACGTTGTTAAAGTTATCGGCCGACACGACCGTCGATCACTTTATCGGCGGTTCCGACCGGACAGTAGAGGCGTACTCGACGAGCGAGTGGCCTGACGTCGACCCGAGCTGAGCTAAGGAGCGGCTCGGCCGCTCCATGGTTCGTCCGGACCGCGGTGCCGCTGGCCGAATCAGTCCCGGACACCGGATGCACGACACCCATCAGGGCGTCGACACGGGGTCGGGCGCTCAGGCCCGGAAGACGACCTCGCCGTCCTTGATCGTGGCCAGCACCTCGATCTCCCGCAGGTCCTGCGGCGCGGTGGCGAGCGGATCGGCCGAGAGGATCACCAGGTCCGCGCGCATCCCCTCGCGGAGCTGCCCCTTGGAGTCCTCCTCGCCGTACTGGTAGGCGGCCTCGCAGGTGACGGCGCGCAGCGCCTCCCAGGTGGAGATCCGCTCCTCGAGGCCGACGGGCCGCCCGGTGCGGCTGATCCGGTTCACCGCCGCCCAGAGGCTCAGCAGCATGTCCGGGGGAGTGACCGGGGTGTCCTGGTGCAGGGTCACCCGCACCCCGCGGTCCAGCGCGGAACGGGCGGGGGAGATCCGCCGCCCCCTCACCGGCCCGAAGTTCCGCAGGTGCACGTCGCCCCAGAACCAGGTGTGCACGGAGAAGATCGAGGCGATCATCCCGAGCCTCGCCATCCGCTCCAGCTGATCGTCGCGCACCGTCTGGGCGTGGATCATGACTGGCCGAGCCTCGAGCAGCGCCGGCAGCTCCGCGCCCACGCGCTCGGCGGTGTCCACCCACAGCTGCGCGGCGGCGTCGCCGTTGCAGTGCACGATCAGCTGTCGTCCCTGCTGCGCGACGGAGCGGGTGAAGGCCTCGACCTCTTCGGGGGTGTGGATCGGGTAGGCGCAGCCCGGTTCCTCATCACCCGGGATCGGGGCGTAGGGCTCGCTCATCCAGGCCGAGCGCGCCTGCGGGGAGCCGTCGAGGATCATCTTGTACCCGCCGAGGCGCAGCCCGCCCACGTAGTCGCCGGCGAACTCCGGGTGCTCGTCGACGACGCTGGTGCCGCTCTGGACCACGGGGTAGACCACCACGTCCAGGCCCAGCGCCCCGGCGCGGGAGGCCTCGATCAGGCCGATGATGGTGGCGGGATCGGCGGCGCCCTCCTGCGCGGTGGTGATGCCGTGGCGCAGGTAGTCCGCCGCGGCGAGCTCCGCGGCCTGGACCGGGTCGGTGAGGCCGGTGGGCAGCAGGCCGCCCCCGCCGCCGGGGGAGAGCATCGGCATGAAGGCCGCCATCGCGGGATGCTCCTCGACGTACCCGTCGGGGGTGCCGTCGGGGAAGCGCCCGAACCGGCCGCCCTCCGGGTCCGGGATCTGCGCGCTCAGGCCCGCGCCGTCGACCAGGAAGGAGTTCCCGACCGCGACGTGCAGGCTGCGGTGCAGGGCGAAGACGGGCAGCTGCGTGGTGACGGCGTCGAGGTCCGCGCGGGTGGGGTGGCGACCCTCGGCCAGCAGCTGCGGGTCGTACTTGGCACCGATCAGCGGGGAGCGGTCGTCGTGATCGCGCAGGGCGAGGCGGTCGCGGAAGGCGGAGATGATCTCGGCGATGCTGCGGGCGTGCTCGAGGTCGACCAGGGAGGCGAGCATGCCGTGCTGGAGGAGGTGGCCGTGGGAGTCGATGAAAGAGGGCATCAGGGTGCGGCCGTCGAGGTCCACCGTCTCGGCCTCCGCCGAGGCGGCGGCGCGCACCTGGTCGAGGGGGCCGACGGCGGCGATGCGGCCCTCGCGCACCAGCACCGCCTCCGGGGCGTCGTCCTGGTCGACCATGGTGAGGATGCGGCCGGAATGGTAGAGCGTCTCCACGGTGAGGTGTCCTTCGGTCGGAGAGTCGGCGGGGGTCGCGCCGGCAGGTCAGGCGGTGGTCGTCGGGGCGGACTGGGTGGCGGATGTGGAGTCCTCGGCGGTGGTGCCCTGCAGGGTCCAGGTGCGCCGGCCGAAGCTGCGGGTCACCAGCATGATGACGAAGTAGCCGGCGGTCAGCGCCGCCATCACGCCGAGGGCCGGCATCAGCCCCAGCTCGCCGGCGAAGGCCGCGGAGATGGTCAGCATGGCCGGGATGTACAGCAGCTCGGGCAGGTTCATCAGCCCCATCTCCGCCATGGTGGTGGTGCGCATGCGCGGGTCCAGGATCCGCACCAGCGCGAGCCCGGTGGGGGTGGTGCCGGTCAGGGTGCCGTACATGCCCATGGTGCGCTCGAAGTCGTGGTCGCTGCCGTAGCGCTGACCGATGAGGAAGCACAGCACCACGGTGATGATGATGACCACCACGGCCGTCACCGCGATCGGCACGGCCCAGGCGGCGACCACGGCGGCCTGGACGGCCATGAACGAGGCGACCACTACGAAGTCCGTGGTGAAGCCGGTGATCTTGGCCTGCAGCTGCCGGTCCAGCAGGTGCTCGACCCGAATGCGGCGCATCACCCAGCGCACGACATAGGCGGCGATCAGGCCGTTCATGAACATCATGCCGCTGATGGTGTCGCCCACGAAGCCGGGCAGGTGCCCGAAGATCCACGCCAGGCCGTGGGCGAGCACGTAGGAGACGCCCATCAGGGCGAAGTGGACGGTGAGGGTGTCGATGCTGCCGGAGAAGGTGGTCTCCGTGCCCATCGACTCCGTCTCCTCCTCATCGCGGAAGTAGCCCTTCCCCACGGAATCGGAGATCCCCATCGAATGGGTGGCGAGGCCCTTGCTCATGCCCCACTTGGCGAGCGGTACGCCCACTAGGAACGCGGCGGCGAAGCCCGCGGAGGCGAAGGCGAGCCCCACGTCCACCGCATCCGTCCAGCCCTGCTGCTCGAAGATACCGGCGAAGGTGACCGCCTGCCCCGGTCCCTGCGCGAAGGCGAACGGCACCATGAACCCGTAGATCGGGTCCATCCCGCCCGCGCTGCCGGTGGCGGAGACGACGCCGACCCCCACCAGCGCCTGGATAGAGAACACCAGCGTCCACGTCAGCCCCATCGCCCAGGCGCCGCGCAGCAGCACCCGCTGGGTACGGCCGCCGTCGTCCTTGGTGCTCGGAGGCGGCGGGGTCAGCCCGATCGAGATGAAGGACAGCGTGAACAGCTGCGCCGTCAGCATCGTGAACAGCTGATGGTCGACGCCTTCGAAGACGCCTGAGAGGCCCACGTTCATCGCGATCGCCCCGAGGAACCCGGCAATCACGAACGCCGGGACCATGTTGGTGCGGAACGCCGGGATCCAGCGCCGCAGCGCCATGCCGATGAGGCAGAAGATCCCGATGAGGGAGAGGCCGAAGAGTGCGGGCACGGGGAGCTCCTCGTCGCGGTCCCGTCGGCACGCAATCTGCTGCGACGTGCGGAACGCATCATGGTCGATGTTGGTCGGGAGAATATCGCGTCGCGTCGGAGCCAAAACGCTTGGGACGCTCCATGAGAGCGCACAGTTTGGTAACAGTGCGAATTGTGCGTTGGCGCCGACCGTCGCCCTCCGCTTCGCTCGGAGGAGTCCGGTGATTGAAGCCGTTTAACCAGGATCAATAGGGTACTGTCCCACCAGAGAATCGGCGACATGGGATGGAGCGGGAGCGGTCCATGAGCGAAGGAGCGAACGCGGCGAAGGGTCCGCCACCGATCACTGCCTCCAATCGCTCCAACCCAGAGGGTGACGGTGACAGGTCCCAGCAGGTCGCGAAGGCGGCCCGGCGGGGGAGGTCGCGGCGCACCCGGCGCAATCGCCTGCTGCAGGCCGGGGTGCTCGTCGGGGTCCTGGCCATCTGGTGGGCCATCGCCGCGCTGAAGCTGGTGGACCCCCTCTACCTGCCGGGGCCGGGTTCGGTGCTGAGCTCCTTCATCGACGCGAACCGCTGCCGCGAGGTGGATGGGACCACCGGGCGCACGGTGTGCGGCGTCCAGAACTACTACCTGTGGGAGCACCTGCTCGCCTCTTTGCAGCGCATCGGCGTCGGGGTCGCCCTCGCGGCGGTCGCCGGCATCGCTCTCGGGTTCCTGATGAGCATGTGGGAGCCGGCGAACACGGCGCTGGCCCCGTACCTGAACTTCCTGCGGGCGCTGCCGCCGCTGGGCTACATCGGCCTGATCATCGTGTGGGTCGGGATCGGGGACCTCTCGAAGTACCTGCTGCTGTTCCTCGCCGCCTTCCCGCCGATCGTCATCGCGACCATCGACGGCGTCCGCGGGGTGCGGGAGGACTACCTCGCCGCCGCCCGCAGCATGGGCGCCGGCCCGCCCCAGGTGGCGCGCTTCGTGGTGCTGCCGGGCGCGACCGCCTCGATCTTCTCCGGGGTGCGCCTCGCGGTCGGCTTCGCCTGGACCACGGTGGTCGCCGCCGAGCTCAACAACGGCATCCCCGGCATCGGCGGCCTCGCCTACATCTCCGGCACCCAGCTGAACACGTCGCTCACCATCGCCTGCATCATCGTCATCGGTCTGGTCGCCGTCACGCTCGACGGCTGCATCCGCTGGCTCGGTGACCGACTGGTGCCCTGGCACGGAAAGGTCTGACCGCCATGAGCACCTCCTCGACCCCGCGCCCGCGCCGCGTCCGGCTCCTCGCCGCCTCCCTCGGCGTGGTCCTGCTGCTGAGCGGATGCGTCCAGTCCGGGCGCACCAGCCACCCCGACAACTTCGAGGGCGAGATCTCCTGCCCCGTCGACCCCGACCCCGACATCACCACGTCGGCCCGCCTCGCCTGGCAGGCCATCCCCAACGGCGACCTGGTGATCAAGGACCTGGAGCTGCTCGAGGCCTGCATGCCCTCGGCATCGATCAGCTGGGTCAAGATGAACTCCGGCGGCGACGTCATCCAGGCCTTCGGCTCCGAATCCGTGGACATCGCCCAGGTGGGCTCGAGTCCCGCCGTGAAATCCACCTCCCCGCCGCTGTCGAAGGACATCAAGGTGCTGTGGATCAGCGACGTGATCGGCGACGCCGAGTCCCTCATCGCGAAGGACCCGGCCGCCGAGGAACTCGCGGATCTCGAGGGGAAGACCATCGCCGTGCCCTTCGGCTCCACCGCCCACTACTCGCTGCTCACAGCCCTCGACGAGGCCGGACTGAGCGGCGAGGTAGGGGTCATCAACCTCGCCCCCGACGCCATCCTCGCCGCCTGGCAGCGGGACGAGATCGACGCCGCCTGGATCTGGGAGCCGACCCTGACTCAGCTCCTGGAATCCGGTCACCCGATCCTCTCCAGCAAGGACAGCGCGGAGATGGGGGCGCCCACCTTCGACCTGGTCGCCGGGACGGATGCCTTCGTCACCGAGAACCCCGAGTTCATGGCGATGTGGACTGCCGTGCAGGCCGAAGGGACGCGACTGCTGCGGGACGAGCCCGAGGTGGCGTCGGTCTCGATCGCCGTCCAGCTCGGCATCACCCCGCAGGAGGCGGAGAACCTGCTGACCGGCTACATCTACCCGACGCTGGAGGAGCAGGCCGGGCCGGACTACTTCGGGGGCGGGCTCGCCGACGCCTTCCGCGGCACCGCGGAGTTCCTGGAGGCCCAGCAGGAGATCGACGCGCTCGCCGAGGACGCCGTGTACCAGGAAATGCCCTACGCCGACGCGATCGAGGAGGCCGCCCAGTGACCGACCACGCCGACCCGAGCCCCGTCGTCTCGCTCGAGGGTGTCTCCCAGCGCTACATCACCGACTCCGGGGACGTCGTCCACGCGCTCGCCGAAACCGACCTGCAGATCCCCGAGGGCCAGTTCGTGTGCGTCGTGGGTCCCTCGGGATGCGGGAAGACGACCCTGTTGAAGATCATCGCGGGCTTCCTCGACCCGACCGGCGGCACCGCACGTTACCGGGGCGAACAAATTACGAAGCCAGGGGCAGAGCGGGGCGTCGTATTCCAGCAGCCGAACCTGTATCCGTGGTACTCCGTCCGTGACAACGTGGCACTCGGCATGAGAATGCATGGCGTAGGAACGAAGGAGAGATCTGCAAAGGCGCAAAGGTATCTAGAGCTGGTCGGCCTTGCAGACTTCGGAGACGCCAAACCATACGAACTTTCGGGTGGCATGCAGCAGCGCGCGCAGATTGCTCGCGTGCTCGCCAACGAGACCAGTGTGATCCTTATGGACGAACCCTTCGGGGCCCTAGACGCCATCACTCGGGCCAGGTTGCAAGCGGATCTGTTGCATATCCAACGAGCAGAGAACCGCACGGTTTTCTTCATCACCCACGACGTTGATGAGGCGGTGTTCCTTGGCGATAGGGTTGTCGTAATGAGTTCACGGCCCGGACGGGTGGTGCTCGACCAAGACGTAGAGCTTTCCGCAAAAGCCGGACGAATGCTCGGCGAGGAAATGCGTCGCTTACCAGATTTCATCGAACTGCGCGAGCGGATCGCCGCCGCAATTGAACATTAGGTCGCACTGCCGACGCCCGCCCACGCGAAACAACGACGCACAGAGAAAGTACTCCATTTGAACTTCGTCTGCATGTTACCTAAGGTCGGGGCCGGACGCGAGAAACATGTTCTCGGTGCTAAGAATATTTGAGGCGCTCTATACAGAAAAGGTGCAATGCCGCGAACAGGACCAACTCTTGGTTCAGAGCAACGTTCGGGTGGTCGTTAACAAGCTCTCGCCTACGTGAGAGAGAGGTTATTTCGGCAGAGACTCCCTAAATGTGTCCGCCATTTCGGAGCGAGCAACCGGTCGGTGGAGGCAAAGCGTAGCAACTGTCGAAGCAGCCGGGTGATTAAGCAAAGGAGATGGAAACGATTTTCGAAAGGACCGTTGATATCATTCCCAGAACGCACCGAAGCGATATCATAGATGACCTGCGTTTACTTAAGGTAGTTGCTCACGCGTCACCAGGCGCTTGACGATAGCCGGCCAAGCGGTGATCTCGGCGAACCGCCGGATACTGGGAAATCAAGCAGGATGCAAGCATGCGTAAAGACTAAGGCCGCTTAGAAGGGAGTCGTTAAAGATACCTGGGTAAATATGTAGTTAGCCAAATGTATGACCGACGAGACGTTTCGAAGTGTTTAAAATATAGGAGTCGACAGATGCGGAAGTTACAATTTGTGCCGTTCAGGGCCCCATATTCAGACTTCGTGATTCTGGCCCCCGACCGCGAGTACGCCAGGTCACTGCTAATCGGATTGGGCGCGCACCCCGTAGATCGAGAAGGATTCACGCTTTACACATGGAATTCGCGGCTCGGGGAGACTTTTATTCAAGGTCTCGGAGTGGTTGATGGAAAATTCCTTGTGGGCCCTCATCGTCTTCATTCAGAACCAGGGAGACTGGGAGCTGGAACGTATTCTATCGTCCAAGTAGAATACAATCAGGCCCGCGTACGGACAGACCCGTTCGGTATGAGTCCAATCTACTATTCAAGCGGCCTCGTCACAAATCGCCTCCACATTGCAGCCCTTATCGAGAAGAAAATTAATGAAGCAAACGCTCTTACATCACTATACAACGAGGGCGGTTTCGCGTTCAACCTCAATACGTTTGCGACGCCGGTTGAGGGAGTACGGTTGCTCCCAGTTTCACATGATGTAGTTGTCAGCCCAGGGAGCATCGCCATACAGCAGGTACTGGATTTAGGCGGTTCGGAACGACTGTCGCCGGATGAATACTGGGATCTAATCGACCGTGGCGCAAGAGAGATTATTGAGAACGTAACTGCAATCGTTGACCACGGCCTTCCCGTCTTTTCTGATATAACCGGGGGTCGGGACAGTCGACTGGTTTTCGGCGCCCTCGTGGCGGCGGGAAGGCAGCGCGACGTCATTTTTAACACGATCGCTAACCCGACTACACCGGGCCTTGAAGCTGACTTGGAAATCGGAACGGGATTGGTCAAGCGCTATGGTGGAAGCTACGCTCGCCCGTCGGAAGTAGTGGGATACAGTAATTTTAGTGTCGAGCAGCATCTAGCCCGTAGGCGTAGCCAAGTCTTTGGAACTTATCACTGGATCGTCCCATCCGATGTACGCCCGCTGTCTGTACTCACGAGCAACATGTCAATCAGGCTACTTGGGGGAGGTGGGGAGTGTTACGACGATCGTTTTCGAGACATGGTTTTCACCACTGTAGATATTCGGGATAAGTACACCCAAGATCGTGTCCGCGGAATGCTCGATCATCACCAGGGAAAGGGCGCCACGCGTCAATTTTATGACCTGTACGTTGATGATCTCTTGGAAACTTTTAACCACCTGCCGGGAAGCACCGTCACGGATCGCATCAATGCGCACTACTTAAATTTTCGCAACAGGTTTCATTTTGGTCCGAAACAGTCATCGCCTGAATCGATGTCAGGGATAAACCCGGCGATGTCGATCAACCTTATTAGGGCCGCCCGCGGACTTCCCGCGCATGAGCGCTCGACAGGGCGAGTCGTCTTCGATACAATTCGTGCAATGGACGAAGAGCTTGCGTTTCTTCCCTTCGATTCTCCTTCGGACGCGCGGATAATAGAATCTCCATATTTTCGGCCCTCGCGATTCCGTTTCGGCGATCTCGATCTTGAGCCAGCACGGGACATTGTGCTCGGCGACACGAGACCTAAGCTCGCACAGCAAGCCATAAAGCCGATCGTCGAAGTGCCAGACTTCACTTCCGTCCTTGATAACGAGATTTCACAGTCGATTGATACTATCCGGTCCGGCAACTCGCCGTTTAAGGCGCTGATGAATGAAGGCATGGATGACCATATTGTGTGGGCGAAAACGTTTAGTCCAGTACAGCGCGCCGCCTTGGCCTCAAAAGTGCGTTCATTTGCAGATTTCAGTCAGACCATAGAATGACGCGGCGCGAAAGTGGCGACTCGGTTTCACCTCGAGTCCAATAGCGGGGCCCTTAGGGGCCACCCGTTTACGCTCCTTCCGGCATGTATCTAAAACTCCTGGCGCAAGGAGCATTAGTGAACTGACCCAGGTTTGATGCCGCTGCTGTTTGGGTCCGAAAGGATGGACAGCATGCCGAAGAAGATCGATCCTCAGCTGCGCGCGAGGTGCGTGCGGCTCGTGCGAGAGCACCAGCAGGAGTACCCCACCCTGACCGCGGCGACGGCCGCAGTCGCTCGCCAGGAAGGTGTCTCACGCGAGTCCGTGCGGCGCTGGCTGGCGCAGGCCGAGGTCGACGACGGGACCCGGCCCGGCGTCACGAGCGAGGAGTCCGTCGAGTTGAAGCGGCTGAAGGCTGAGGTCAAGCGGCTGCGTGCGGACAACGAGATCCTGCGCCGGGCCTCGATTTTCTTCGCGGGGGAGCTCGACCCCCGCAACCGCTGATCCTCGCGTTCATCGACGAGATGAGGGCCGAGGGCTACGCAGTCGAGTCGATCCTCTGCGTCCTGCGCCAGCAGGGCTTGTGGATCGCTGCACGGACCTACCGGGCCTGGAAGAGGCCGGCCCGCATCGCTGCCAGGACGGTCACAGACGCGCTGGTCGAGGACAAGATCCGCGACCTGGCCTGGAGGTTCAACGAGGCCACCGGGCGGATGCAGATGACGCCGGAGGGCCTGTACGGGCGGCGGAAGTGGGCCGCCCTGCTCCGCCGCCAAGACGGCCTCGCCGCCACCTCCCGCGGAGCAGTGGACCGGGCCATGCGCACCCTCGGCCTCGAGGGTGTTCGCCGGGCGAAGAAGCTGCGCACCACCATCCCCGACCCCGACGGGAAACGTGCCGGTGACCTGCTGAACCGCGACTTCACCGCCGTCCGCGCCGAACCTGGTGTGGGTCACAGATTTCACGTACGTGAGGACCTGGGCAGGCTTCGTCTACGTCGCGTTCGTCCTGGACGTGTTCGCCCAGCGGATCGTGGGCTGGCACGCCAGCTCCAGCATGCGCACCGATCTCGTCATGACCCCATTGCGGATCGCTCTGTGGCAGCGCGACCGCGACGGAAACCCCGTCTCACCTGGAGATTTGATCCACCACAGCGATGCCGGGTCCCAGTACACATCGATCCGATACACCGAGCATCTCGACCTCGAGGGCATCGCGCCGTCGATCGGTACCGTCGGCGACGCTTACGATTGTCAGTCTCTTTCTACTCGATCCCGCGAGGATGGGGGAGTCCCGGCCGACGCGGTCTGACCCTTGCTTACGAATGGCCCGCAGGGTGCCTTTGCGTTGATCTGTCGACCGCCCGGCCGGGCACGCAGCAAGCGCTGCCGCCGGATCGGGCGTGACCTAATAGGAGCCTGGAGCAGCATGTCGAGAGCGTCCCCGTGACAGTCCTGTCCACCCGCCGGCGACAGCGTGAGACCACGCTAACCGTCAAGGGAGACAGGCACCAGGAGCACACTCGAAACCGTCCATTCCGGGCACGTCGTCATCGGCGTCGACACCCACAAGCACATCCACGTCGCCGCCGTGCTCGATACCATCGGCGGCATTCTCGCTACCCTCACCGTCCCCACCGATACCGGCGGTTTCAAGCAGCTTCTCGCCTGGGCAGACTCGTTCGGAAAGGTCCTCGCGTTCGGCATCGAGGTCACCGGCTCCTACGGCGCCACCCTCACCTCCTTCTTGCGCCGACACGGACACAAGGTCGTTGAAGCGGGACGCCCTGATCGCCGCCAGCGGCGCATGAACGGGAAGTCTGACACTCTCGATGCGGAGAACGCCGCCCGTTCCGTGCTCGCCGGCTTCGCGACGGCTGTTCGGAAGACCGCGGACAGCGGCGTCGAGATGATCAGGCAGCTCAAGATCGCGCACGATTCGGCGGTGACCGACCGCTCCGCAGCGATGATCTCGATGGAGGCGATGCTCGTCCACGCCGACGACACGCTGCGCCGGGAGGCGAACCGGATGACGCCGATAAAGCTGGCCCGCCACCTCGCAGCGCTGCGCCCTCGGAACCTCGAGAGGCCCGCAGACTCTCTCCGCTATGCGCTGCGGTCCCTGGCCCGCAGATGGCAGCACCTGGACAGCGAAGCCAAGGAACTCAGGGCGTCGATCGAGGCGCTCGTCCTTCGCACCGCACCGCAGCTGCTGGAGCAGTTCGGCATCGGCGTCGATACCGCAGCCGAGATCCTGATCGTCGCCGGCGACAACCCCGAGCGGATCCACTCCGAAGCCGCATTCGCGAAGCTCGCCGGTATCAGCCCCGTCCCGACCGGTTCCGGGATGACCAGCGGTCGACATCGCATCAACCACGGCGGCCATCGGCAGCTGAACGTCGCGATCTACCGCACCGTGATCGTCCGGATGAGGTTCCACGAGCCGACCATCGCCTACGTGGCCCGTCGGACCGCCGAAGGCAAGAGCAAGCGCGACATCATCCGTTGCCTGAAGCGGTACGTCATTCGCGAGGTCTACCACCTCATCAAGGTCAACCCCCGCACCGGCGAGATCGCGAGTTGACAACTATAGGAGTGTCAACGCGCTCATGGGGACCGTGAACGGCCTGTTCAAGACCGAGTGCATCCGCACCACCGTCTTCCATCGTGGACCGTATAGAACGCTCGCGGACGTTGAGTACGCGACCGCTGGCTGGGTCGACTGGTACAACAATCGGCGCCTCCACGGCTCCCTCGGGATGCTCACCCCGATAGAGTTCGAGGCGCTTCACTATGAGGCACTCACCCGAGAGCCTGAACCCGCAAAGTAGCGGTAGAGAACCCGGGGCGGTTCAGGAGTCACAATGGGCATCGGGCTACCAGCGCCAACCTTGCCAGCCAGCCCCGGGCCGGCCACCACGAACACTTACAGGCGTTTCAGTCATGCTCGACGACGTTAAGGCCCGTGTCCGAACCTCGTCCAGGAAGCGCAATACGTGCCTTCGGGCTCTGCTGATGCCTCGCGGGGCCTCACCTCACTCGTGCTCCCGCACCTAACTAGCTTCCTCAAGTATCCAACTCGGGCAGCAGCCTTTCGGCTATTTCCATGAAGTCCTCATCAGTGAGGGATCTCGCAGGCAAGAACTTAACCTTATACCGTAGCGCGGTGGCCCTCGTTACCTTGCCAATCGGGCGTGCCGGAGCACCCGCAACAATCTCTCCGGACGAAACGGGTTTCGTAACTACCGAGTTGGGCGCAATAATGCTCAACGGCCCGATCTCTATGCCGCCGGAGATATTTGCGCATGCGCCTATTGTTACATACTCGCCGATAAGTGGGACCGTCGAAGGCTTGCCCGACCTCTCGTCGATGCGTACTCGCGAGCCACTGCTGCCGATGGTAACATTTGCACCAATTGTGACCCCTTGATGGATGTCGGCGTCGGGGTGAACGATCACCCCGATTCCGCCATACGCGAAGGTCACCTCCCCCCGCAGATCGAGCTTCGCAGATACGTAGCTATTATGTAGGAGATAATTCAGCTCCTCGCACCTCCGGGCTCGCTCGATTTCGCCAGCCAGCAAATACCTTCTCGCGGATTGCCAAATTCGATAAGCGCTAGGAATCTTGTTTCCAATTTCAGGAATCGTGTCTACCCACGGATCGACGAGCGAGTCCCAGCCGTAATTGCCGTGCCGTTTTGCGGGCACGGCGTCGCTGGGCAGGCCTAACAAAGGTTCAAGTAGGTCCGGCGCCGCCTTAGCTAAAACGTCCGGGCCGGGCGACACTGCGACCTTAAGCCAGGGTGCATAGCGCTCTATGGCTATGCCAAGCCAGTGTGCCAGGCTCCAAATTTGGTCGACGTCCGGGTGCTCTTGCCTTGAGAGAACATCTCGCAAATCCCATGTAATGATATCTGACGTATTTGAAAGTGCGATCCACTTAAGAAGTGTCAGGCGCTGTGCTGACCCCTCGACCAGCAGCATAGTAGGGTCCTCCACCCTAAGTTCAGGATTGCTAACTAAGCGCGATGGCGAGCTTATCGCGATTCTTCCGATGGCCATTATGCTTGTCTCCTTATCTCGGTACGCCAGCGGTGCCGTTGAGTGCGTTTGCTCAGGTTGCCCTTCCCGACGCATCTCGACTGACACGCGCGACACGGTCTGCCTTTGGTTTCCTAAATATACGTCTATGGCAGGTCTCAACTGGCATGTGAAGCATCCCGCGGTTGATGCCGCTGCTGTTTGAGTCCGGATGGATCGGCAGCATGCCGAAGAAAATCGATTCCAGTTGCGCGCGAGGTGCGTGTGGCTCGTGCGCGAGCACCAGCAGGAGTACTCCACCTTGAACGCGGCAGTCACCGCGGTCGTCCGCCAAGAGAACGTCTCGCGTTTGTCCGTGCGACGAATCGCCCCCGGTCTGGTGGAGGCTCTGATCCCACGGGACGATGAGGAGCATGGCAACACCAAGGAAGTACCCCGATGAGCTTCGGGATCGGGCCACAAGGATGGCCTTGGGGGCGAGGCTGGCTCCGTCTACAAGGGCTGGAACGTTCCGGCGCGTGGGTGATTGGCTCGGGACCATCACGAGACTCTGCGGAACTTCAGCGAGCGCCGTCACGGCAGAATGATATCGACGAGGGCCACCGGTCCGGGACGACTACCAGCGAGTCCCAGCGCCTGGCAGAGCTGGGGAAGGAAGTGCCGAGCTTTGCCGGGCGAACGCGATCTTGCGGTCGGCCTCGGCTTTTTCGCGGCGGAGCTACCAGCGCCAACCCTGCTAGCCAGCCCCGGGCCGGCCACCACGAGCCCTTACAGCCGGTTCAAGAGGCACCCCGAGAGGTCGCGAACACGGGCCGATCGATCAGGCGATTAGGGTCCAGCCGCCGGGATCTTCGCAGGGGTCCACCAGCACCCCATGGCTCCGGGTAAAGTCCCGGGATATGCGCACGATTCGACTCAAGGAAATCCGCCCGGGCTATGAGGACAGGATGACACCTCCCGCGGGCTACCTGGCGAGCAGCAACTCCACGCTCACTGAAGGCCCCTTCCGCCGACGTGGCACCCCCGACGGATTCCTCGACACCGCCCAGGACCGGCCCGACGCGAACAAGAAGCTCGTGCTTCTAGGTGACTCGTTCGTCGAGAGCATGTTCATCGATGAGCACTCGCGTTTCCCGGCCATCATCGAGCGGGGCTTGACTGACGACTGGCGCGTCTGCAATGGCGGGTACTCCGGGATGACCGCCCTGCACCAACTTGGGGTGCTCTCCATGAAGATCCCACCGCTGCTGACCCCCGGTAGCAAGGTAATCCTCTTTTTCGGAATGGTGGATGTTTTTGCTCTCTCCCAGCCAGGCCGGTACTGGGATGCCCACGACTTCGTGACGCCGATCCTGCCAGCTCCAGAGGAAGTGTCATCTCCCCTATCCATCGACGAAGTGCACCGCGGAGCAGTCCGTGCAGTCCTCGAAACCGCGAGAGCTTTCGGCATGGACTTCGGCGTGGTCTCGTCTGCGTACCGCCGCCCAGATGTGCGAGATCCGGCACCGCAGAGCCCGGAGGCGATCCGTAGGCTCATCCAGAGGGTGACACGGGAGGAAGCAGCGCGGGTTAGTGCACCTTTCTTCGCTAGCCAGTCCCACGTGACCCCGGATGACTTCTACGACACGCTGCATATGAACGAGGCCGGCCAGCACCGTTACGCCACGGCATTCGGGGAATGGCTCCGTGCCGAGATGGGCATATGACACCACCTATTGCCCTGCCCGCCGCTGCTGGCTAGATCCCAGTGCACTCCACGGTGTCGAAAGAAGGCATCGTCAGTTCAATCGGTAACTATCCTTAAGGTCGACACCGAGTCGATTTCACACGGCAACTCGAGGCAGTAGGCGGGCTCTAGTTGATTAAGTTCTGGGGACACCCAGCCTTTTAGCTCTGGGTGGGTAGCTCCTGACGTGAGTCTGACGGCAGTTGAGTCCGATTCCACATCAGAAAATATTTCCATGGTGACACCCTCGTGAGAGACCGCGACCCGATGACCTGAAATGTCAATACTGGCGCCAAGCGGAAGCACAAATCGTTTCACGGGACGGCCGAGATCAGAACTAACTCGATATGCAAAATCCTTAATTTCAATAATTTTGGGAGAAAGTACCTGAAGTGTTCGTTCCAGTGCCAATTCGCCGTCGATCTCAACTGAACATTTAACGTGAAATCCGCGTGTAGACATGCGCTCCAATCGCCCTACGACGCGCTGATTTCCGGGCCAATATAACTTCCCAGGGTGGAGATCGTCTAGACCATCATAAAATAGTCCTGAATGAGCGGTCTGCGACTTCGTAAAAATTACTCGTTTGTCGTTCCAGTCATGGCCGAAGAATCCGCTATCCAGTATCAGGCCTACGCCGTTACGCTGTAATGTAATCGAAGTATCGTCACAGTGCTTATGTGCATAGTTAGAACTGCCACAGTTGAGTGTGAGCATTGTGCCCGCGGAGCGGTAGATGGCAAAGCCTGAAGATTCCGAGACGAGTGTGCGCTCGCGCTTTGGGGATTTTAATAAACGCGCATGACTGTCCCCAATTGGTATTAGCCTAGAATCCTCGCCGACAAAGGCATCAAGTGCGTCGGTTATCCTCAGTAAAAGCGACTGGAGGCCATGTCCGTGCGCGGCCTCACCCTGTCGTGTTGGTATTAGCTCATCAAACTTGATCAAGGGGGTAAGTAGCGAAATCCAGTATCGCTGATATTCGGGTGAGTTCTCATTCGCGATGCCATATTCGTCGAATATCTCGTTAACGATTCTCTGCAACTCCGACCAGCCAAGGGTCGCAAAATCGTTCGCAGCCCCTTCCTTGCTTACCGCCTCGGAGACTTCGGGGAACAATGTTCCGGCGTGAATGGCAGCAATTGCTGCCATGGCACCATGATTGTTGATGGGGAACATTAAAGACGGATTTCGGGCAACATGGAGCGCGTCATTCACCGCAAAGAGCGTTACCTCTGGAGGCTCGCTCACACCTGCGAGCTTATAAAGCACACGCAGCATCGTCATTGCCCTTAGCCTTGTGGCGATTGCGTGATCAAGTGACGTCATCCAGTTGGCGCGCTCTTCCCACCCACTGGAGCAATTCCACTCCCAGGCAGATTCGAGCAGCATTGTGACATCCTCCACTGCGCCGAACTCTGAGATCAAGGCCGGAAGGTAGCCTAGGGAAAATTTCCACAACGCGCTCCCCTGGCTTTCGACGTCTGAAACCAGCGACCAATCGAACTTATCCGCGCTCGTATTCTTTGGTAAGTGCATCGCAATGGGCAAGGATGACTTTAGATCCCAGAACTCGTCATTTTCGGTGAAGACTATTCGTCCTGTCTTCACGCCAATGATCGGGTCTTGTTGTTCCTTCGCATACCGCTCTAATCCCCCCTCGGCGATAGGCAATTGCGGGTCGCCTTCCGAAAAGGTGTTTTCGATCAGCACAGAATAGCTTGAAGAGGCTTCCATTTTTGAGCGCCGTTTCCGTCCATGAGAGAATATCGAGTTGCATTATTGCCAACCATGGTACCTTTTTGAAAGGTCCCGCGAGACTTGCGGACTTCCGGTGGGCCACTACTTGCCGTTGATGCACCACGCGGGGAGTCTACAGCGGGGTTAGCCCGGTGAAGCTCGATAGGATACGTCCAGGCTCTGATACTCCACAGTTGGAGCCACGGGATCATCGATGGTTCTCCATGGCCCCCGGTCAGGGACCGGGTCAGTCTTGAAGAGTGATGGGACGAGCTCGGCTAGGGCGTTGACGCTCCAATGGTTGTCAACTTGCATGTCGCCAGATCTGGGGTTGGTCTTGATGAGGTGGTAGACCTCGCGGTTGACGTAGCGCTTCAGGCAACGGATGATCTCGAGTTCGCTCTCGCCCTCGGCGGTCCGACGGGCCACGTAGGCGGTCATCGACTCGTGGAACCACATCCGGGACGATCACGGTGTGGTAAATGGCGGCGTTCAGCTGTCGATGGCCACCGCGGTTGATGCGATGCCTGCCGCTGGTCATCCCGGGCCCGGTGGGGATTCGACTGATGTCTGCGAGCTTCGTGAATGCCGCCTTCGAGTGGTCGCTCGGGGTTGTCGCCGGCAACGATCAGGATCTCTCGCGGAAGCTGGCGCGCCAACCCGCGATCCGCTGGCGAATACGTCCAGGACGAACGTGACGTAGACGAACCTTGCCCACGTGTTCACGTGGGTAAAGTCGTCGACCCAGACCCGGTTCGGAGCCGGGACCGTGAAGTCGCGGTTCTGCAGGTCACCGGCACGTTTCCCCTCGGGGTCGGGGATGGTGGTGCGCAACTTCTTCGCCCGTCGAACGCCCTCCAGGCCGAGGGTGCGCATGGCCCGGTCCACTGCTCCGCGGGAGGTGCCGGCGACGGCTTCTTGGCGGCGGAGCAGGGCGACTCCGTAGCCCTCGGCCGTCATCTCGTCCATGAGCGCGAGGATCAGCGGTTGCGGGGGTCGAGCTCCCCCGCGAAGAAAATCGAGGCCCGGCGGAGGATCTCGTTGTCCTCGCGCAATCGATTGCTCTCCGCATTCAGCCGCTTGACCTCGACGGACTCCTCGGTGGTGACGCCGGGGCGGGTTCCGCCGTTGACCTCGGCTTGCGCCAGCCAGCGCCGCACGGACTCTCGTGAGACACCTTCCTGGCGAGCGACCGCGGCCGTCGCCGCGGTCATGACGGCGCTCGCTGAAGTTCCCCAGTTGTGCTCACCGAATTTCCCCAGTCTGGGTCGCTCCGTCGCATGAGGCGGGCCTCCCTGGATGCTGGTGGTCTCTGACCACTCACCAGACTTCCAGGGAGGCCCTACCCTCATGCTCTCAAAGAGGAGCAGCGTGGACGTCCACGCTCTACACCGCCAGGAATTCACGATCAGCGAGATCGCCCGTCGGACTGGCCATGGCCGCAAGACCATCCGTTCCTACCTCCGCGGCGACCGCGAACCCGGCAAGCGGAAAAGCACCGTCCCGGACCCGTTCGACCCGTTCACCGAGTACGTCGCCGCGCGACTGATCGAGGACCCCCACCTGTGGGCGGTGACGCTGCTCGACGAGCTGCGTCCACTGGGGTTCGAAGGCTCCTATCAGACGTTGACCCGTCAGATCCGTGAGCGTTCGCTACGTCCAGCCTGCCAGGCCTGCGCGCACGTGACCAAGCGCCCCAACGCCGTGATCGAGCACCCGCCCGGGGAAGAAACCCAGTTCGACTGGCTCGAGCTGCCCGATGCGCCAGAGCACTGGGGCTACCCGACGAAGAAGGCATTCCTGCTTGTTGGATCGCTCGCCCACTCCGGCGTCTGGCGCGCGGCACTGGCCCCTTCGATGGACCTGCCCCACCTGCTGGCCGCGATGACGGCGGTGCTCGGCCTCCTCGGCGGGCTCACGCGGGCGTGGCGGTTCGACCGGATGCGGACCGTGCTGGACCCGGCCACCGGGGACCTGATCCCGATGTTCTCCGCCTTCGCCAAGCACCATGGGGTGCAGGTGGTCGCCTGCCGGCCGAGGTCCGGGAACCGCAAGGGTGTGGTGGAGAAGAACAACCACACCGCCGGGCAGCGCTGGTGGCGAACTCTCGCGGAGGAAACCAGGGCGACACAGGCTCAGGCCTCGATCGAAATGTTCGCCGACCGGCAGGACGGCCACCGCCGCGAGGGCGAGTCCGGGACCACCACCGCGCGGGAGATGTTCGCTGCCGAGCGCCTTCGCCCCCTGCCTTCCAGAGCGTTCCCGGTGGTGGTGACCGAGCAGCGCACCGCTTCACGCCAGGCACTGATCAACTGGCGGGGGAACCGCTACTCGGTCCCACCCGAACTTGCCGCCGCGACAGTGACCATTCACCAGCGCCCCGGCGCGGACAGCATCGACATCACCACCGCCGCTGGCGCCGTGGTCGCCCGCCACCAGCTCGCCCAACCCGGGCTGGGCATCACCCGACGCACCGATCAGCACGTCACCGCACTGGAGACGATCGCGATGGCCTCCGCGCCCCCAGGCCGGCCGCACCGCCGCAAGGAACGCTTCCCACCCGGCACTACCGCGCTGGCCGCCGCCCGCGCACTGACCGGACCGCCCGCGCCGACCGCGACAGTCATCAGCCTGGCCGCTTACGAGCAGGCCGCGAAGAACAGGAACACCCTGACATGACCCCCCTCAACACCCCCACCACGACGGCAAGCATCTATCAGCAGCTGCGAGGCCACCTGACCGAGCTGAAACTGGCCGACGCCGTGAAGGCACTGCCCGGAATCCTCGATCAGGCCCAGGCCGAACAGTGGAGCCTGACCACGGCCCTGGAACGCTTGCTCGCCATCGAGGTCAGCGCCACCGAAGCACGACGGCTCGCTGGACGGTTCCGCTTCGCGAACCTCCCCACCGGCGCCACCCTGGAGGACTTCGACCACGACGCCGCCTCCGGCATCGACCCCAACCTGCTGAACGAGCTGGGCACCTGCCGGTTCCTGGAGACCGCGACGAACATGCTGCTGATCGGTCCTCCCGGAGTGGGCAAGACCCACATCGCCACCGGCCTCGGCCCCGCCGCGGTCAACGCTGGTTACCGGGTCTACTTCAGCTCCGCTGCCGATCTCGCTGCCCGCTGCCACCGCGCCGCGATCGAAGGGAAATGGTCCACGATGATGCGGTTCTTCGCTGGGCCCAGCCTGCTGATCATCGACGAACTCGGCTACTTGCCACTGCCCGGAGAAGCGGCATCAGCGCTGTTCCAAGTAATCAACCAGCGATACCTGAAGACCTCGATCGTGATCACCACAAACAGACCCGTCGGCGCCTGGGGAGAGATCCTCGGCGACACCACCGTCGCCGCCGCCATGCTCGACAGGCTGCTCCACCGATCCGTCGTGGTCACCCTCGACGGCGCCTCCTACCGACTCCGCCACCACCACGCCGCAGCCGACGAAATCCGTCGCGCGACTACCGGCACCAACCTCCGCTAACCTAACCCCGCGACCCGGGGTGTCGCCACCGGGTGAAAACTGACCCCTATGCGACGGATGAATGTTGACCCCCTCCATCACTCTTGGAGGATGATCACAGTGGAACATTGGGCAGAGATCCGGCGTCTGCATCGCAGCGAGCAGGTACCGATCAAGGAGATCGCACGGCGGCTGGGGATCGCGCGGAACACGGTGCGCGCGGCGTTGGCGTCTGAAGCGCCGCCGTCGTATCACCGGGCGTCGAAGGGCTCGATCGTGGACGCGGTCGAGCCCCAGATCCGGGTGCTGCTGGCCGACTATCCGGGCATGCCGGCCACGGTGATCGCGGAGCGGATCGGCTGGGACCGGTCGCTCACGGTCCTGAAGGAGCGGGTGCGGGGGCTGCGGCCGTTGTTCGCGCCGGCGGACCCGGTCGACAAGCTGGTCCACGAGCCTGGGCAGACCACGCAGTGCGATCTGTGGTTCCCCGAACCCCGGATCCCGGTCGGTGGCGGGCAGGTAGCGATGCTGCCGGTGCTGGTGATGACGCTGGCGTTCTCGAAGGTGATGGCCGCACGGATGATCCCCTCGCGCACCGCTGGAGACATTCTGGCGGGCATGTGGATGATCATCGCGTCGCTGGGCGCGGTCACGAAGACCCTGTGGTGGGACCGGGAGTCCGCGATCGGAGGACGTGGGCGGCCCTCGCCCGCGGCGGCCGCGTTCGCGGGCACGCTGGGCACGCGGATCGTTCTGGCTCCGCCGCGTGACCCGGAGACCAAGGGCATGGTCGAACGGACCAACGGCTATCTGGAGACCTCGTTCCTGCCCGGACGCGACTTCGCCTCTCCGCAGGACTTCAACGCCCAGCTGGGCGTCTGGCTACCGCGGGCGAATCAGCGCCTGGTGCGGTCGCTGGCCCCGGTGACCGGGTCCGGTGCAGGCGGCAGGCCGACAGAGGTCCTGGACCGGGATCTGGCGGCGATGACCGTGCTGCCCCCGGTGGCACCCTCGATCGGTGCCAGGACCCGGATCCGGCTGGGCCGGGAATACTACGTGCGCGTCGAGACCTGTGACTACTCCGTCGATCCCCGCGTGATCGGTCGTTTCGTCGACATCGTCGTCTCCCTCGAACGAGTGCAGGTCAGCTGCGAGGGACGGGTCATGGCCGATCATGCCCGCTGCTGGGCCCGCCGGCAGGTCATCACCGATCCCGACCACGTCGCTGCCGCGGCCGTCCTGCGGGGTGCCTACCAGCAGGCCACAAGGGCTCCACGAGGCCGGGCACACGCGGACGGGCACCCGGTGCCAATGCGGGCCCTGCCGGACTACGACGAGCTGTTCGGCATCGATTTCCCCTCCACCGACCTCACCGAGAGGACCACGCGATGACCACCACGACCAGCTCCGAACGAGAAGCGGTCTCCCAGATCGCCTACCTGACCAGAGTGCTCAAGACCCCGACGATCACGCGAGTCTTTGAAGACCTCGCCGAGACTGCGCGCGAGCAGGCCTGGAGCCATGAGGAGTACCTCGCCGCGGTCCTGGCCCGTCAGGTCGCCGATCGCGAGGAGTCCGGCGCCCGGATCCGGATCGGTTCCGCGCATTTCCCGCAGGTCAAAACGCTGGAGGATTTCACCCTGGACCATCAGCCCTCACTTCGCAGAGATGTCCTCGCCCATCTCGCGACCTGCACGTTCATTCCGAAGGCCGAGAACGTGGTGCTCCTGGGTCCGCCCGGCGTGGGCAAGACGCACCTCGCGATTGGGCTGGGCATCAAGGCCGCGCACGCTGGCTACCCGGTCCTGTTCGATACCGCGACCGGCTGGCTGGCCCGGCTCCAGCACGCCCACGCCACCGACGGACTCGACAAGGAACTCAAGCGCCTACGCCGCTACAAGTTGCTGATCATCGACGAGATCGGCTACATCCCATTCGACGCGACCGCCGCGAACCTGTTCTTCCAGCTCATCGCCGCCCGCTACGAGCAGGGCTCGCTCCTGGTGACCTCGAACATGCCGTTCGGACGCTGGGGCGAGATCTTCGGCGACGACATCGTCGCGGCCGCCATGATCGACCGTCTCGTCCACCACGCCGACGTCCTCACCCTCGCCGGCGACTCCTACCGCACCAGAGCCCGCCGCGAGCTCCTGAAGACCACCACGACCAGCACGAAGTAGCAACACACCGACCCCGGAGAGGGTCAAAATTCAACCGTCGATACGGGGTCAAATTTCACCCGCCGTTGACACCGGGGAAGTTCACCGAGCAACTCTGGGGAAAATCGATGAGCGCCATCAGTCAGGGTGGGGTACTCCTGGGCGTGGTCCCGCACGAGCCGCACGCACCTCGCGCGCAGCTGGGGATCGATCTTCTTCGGCATGCTGTCCATCCTCTCGGACTCAACCAGCAGCGGCATCAAACCTGGGCCGATTCAGAAGGACGATCCGGCCTCGGCGCACCGGATGCTGCTGCTGCGAGGCGCTGACACCCTCACTCCGCGCGCCTGGGACCGGCTGGAGACGGTGTTCCGCACCGATGACCCCACCGACGAGCTCTCCGCCGCCTGGGGCATCAAGGAGCAGCTTCGCCGCCTGCTGGCCACCGCCACCCTCGCCCAGGCCTGGGAAGAACGGATGCGGATGGGCTACTTCGTCCAGATCGCGAACATGCCCGAGGCGAGAAAGCTCTACGACACCATCGTGACCTGGTGGGACGCGATCGAGGTCCTCATCGTCACCGGCGCGACCACCGCCCGAGTCGAGGCAGCGAACACTGGCATCAAGAACATCAAACGCACCGGCCGCGGCTTCCGCAACGCGGAGAACTACCGGACCCGTATCCTGCTTACCAGCGCCGCGAGGACCGTAGCGTTAATACCCGCCACAGCAGGGTCATTCACCACGAACCGCGAAGAGCCACTAAAGAGGTCCAAGCCAGGTCAAACGAACCGTTCGCGGCTTCCGCAACGCCGAGAACTACCGGACCCGTATCCTGCTGCCCAGTTCAGCGCCGCGAAAACCGTAGCGCGAATACCCGCCACAGCAGGGTCATTCACCACGAACCGCGAAGAGCCGGTTTCTCACTACTCATCAACCAGCATCTACAGAGTACAATAACGTGCGGAGCGTCTCGGCGAGGCTATCAATCATTCCGACGTGAGACTTCCAGCGGGTGGGGAGCTGGTCCAGTGGGCTGCCCGGGATTGTAATCGCGATGGTCGGAGTCTTGCTACCAGCATAGTCTGAGTATTTCGACGGCAGGAAGGGTGAAGGCATGCGGAACGGGGTGGTGGCGATGTCATTGACGAGCAAAGCGTCATATTCCTGGGTTTTACTTAAAAATTCGCGGTAGGGCAATGGCGCCAGCACGCGAACATTCTTTCGAAGGCCGAGGTGCCGAGCGGCTCGAATCAAGTGGTCTGCGCCGCTTGAGTAAACGTCGAGACGAATGCGATGCCGTTCCACAGGAGGGAGGAGGCTGAGCGCCTCCAAAAACTCGCCACCACCACGGTTTGGGTAGAATGTGCCGAAGTAGCCGATACGGAAGGTTCCCGGCTCGCGCGACGCCGCTTGAGACTGCGGCCCGAAGGGCGGCTCTCGAGTGACCGCTCCGTTGGCACCACTTGTGTAGAGCGCGGGTTGTGGCGTGGGATGGGGCGAGACTACGGCCTTCGCCACTACCCTCTCTCTTAGGAATTGCGGAGCGTCCTGAAGCATGAGATCGAGCTGTTGTTCGTTCGTGAAAAGCAATTCGTCGGCAAGGATATAGGGTACCATCTGCGCCCAGTAGAGAACTGAGTTCTCTTCCTGGAGAAGCGCTTGTTCGCGGGCACCCATAGCTCGGAGCGCGTACGCCATGAATGAGGGTTCGGTTATCGCTCCTGACGGCCGGGCCGAGGCGTCGGCCTGCCAGAGGAGGGGGTCCGAGAACTCTGCGGTCCAGTGCTTTGACACTCCCCGGGCTCTGAGTTCAGCTGCCAAAAAATGCGAATGTGCCCACATCGACCGCGAAAAAATGGAGGCGTACGGCTGCTTGCGCCGAAACCGAGATATTGTCGAAAGTCCGGCCTCGACAAAGTTGCGAACTCCGACCTCAGAAGCGAATGTAATCGGGATGTGGACATACTCTACCCGGTTCACTAAGGGCGCGATGAGGCCAAACAGGGAATCGTCTCGGTTTCTCACAGAAGAAAGATCTGCGGCGATTACGTCCACTGGCTTTCCCGCGTTGACGATTCGTTTAGCGATCGTGACCGCGCTCCCGTCGTTAAATGGGGGAAAGTTAAACGCGATGACTAGCGTCTCCGGATTATGGTCATTCAAGTCGCAGTCCTAAGGACACGGACTCGATTAAACGAGCTACTGCCGCGAACGCGTCAGGCGAACTTGCGGCAAACTCCGGATATATAAACTCACTCGCCGACAGCGAACCCGCGAGGAGGACGCCAAGACCGATTTCCATCGCGAAGCGGTCGGCTTGCGTCGGAGCATTCTGCAGAAGCGTCCCGACGTTGGAAGCGATCTGTACCGAGTCGCCGTCCTGTCCACTTCCTGCGAGCGGTGCCACAAAGTTCAGAATTGTCATTGCGGAATCGTCGATCTCGTGAGGGGTTCCCAAACGTATTCGTCGATGCCCGCGCGGAATCTGTAGACCCCCGGATCGCACGGGGGTGGGAGAAACCCAAATGTTCTGCGTTTGGAACCACTCGACTATTCGTTGCACGGTCAGGGCCGAGAACGGCCGTATGTGGTCGCATCGGCCAGCAATCCATGGCGAGAAGATAAGCGACGAAGCCACGGCCGTGCGATCGACATTGGCGTCTCCGAGGGGCCACTGCACTCTGAGCTTCTGGAGCGGTGGGTTGGCGTCGAATTCGATCGGGTTTGCAGCTATCTCGGCCCAGCCGTCTGCCTCGGGCGGCGTGTACTCGAGCCTCATGATTTCTCCCCTGCCGTCAAAGGTGCGGATAGGCGCTCGACGAGAACTACGCCCTCGGGTACATGCGGGCCCGCGGCGATGCGTAGTGCAGTGCTCCGATCAGTAGCACGCAAATGCGCGAAAACATAGCTTAGTGTCTCGCCAGGTGTACTAATCGTCCGGTCCACGGCCGCGTTCACCGCGGTGAGCGATCGCATGGCTCCGGTGAGGGCCCCTACGTCTTCTGAAGTGCACGAGATCGAAAGCCAAAAACTGGGCAGCTGGCCCGTTCCGTACACGTGCTCCGCGTGATCGATGAGCGTAGCCAATAAGGACTCCGGCGTGTGTTGCGGAGTTGCTGCCCCTGTCACGAGGGAGACTTGCACCTCGGCGCCCAGCTGACGTAGCTCGCGGAGCACTGCCGCGATTTTCAACATATCGGTAGATACAAGGGTGGCTTGCTGCCAGAGTTGAGCGCCTTCCCTGGTACCAACGATCTCCCAGTCCCACGCTTCGCCAGAATCCTGCGTAGTGAGCCAGTCTTCTAGTGCCACGGTATTCGGCACGGCGACTTTCACCCGTACTGGCCGTCCCTCGACCGCAGCGGTGAACAGCGGTGTGAGCTTCAGCGGCACGCTCTCGTCGATCGAGGGGAACTCGAGGCCTGCGCGCGTAAGAGCATCGCGGAAGAATCGGGTATCAATCGCCCAGGTGTTGACAATCTGTTCCTCGATCTGGGGCGTCGCAGTGACTAGGTGCCGCGACCAGGGAAGCGTAACCCAAGTTGCGCTCGTCGCGGCAACGGCGGTAATAGCAGAAGCCCAGGAGGCCGAGTAATGGTAATCGGCGGGAATGAGTGCTGTTCGCAGCAGCGTTCCCTGAGTGGTTACATTTGCGGGGTGGGGAACGTGAGCGCCTTTAAGGGTCTTCCCTTGCCCGTCGATGATCCGCAGGGAGGTTCGATCACTGATGAGACCGACACCGTACGACGAATGGTTAAGGAGGTGCTCGAGACGGTCTTCAGCCCAGATTTCTTGAGGGGTGATGGCGATCGTGAATGTTCCGCGAGGGATGCCCTCTGCCGAGTCGATCGATCGGACCCGGGGATCGGTTAGACCGCCGACCTGCATAGTTCTCGGTAATAGGACTTCGATGTCGCCGACAGTCTGTGTCAGTACGCTCGCGAGTGCAGAGCGAATATCGGCTCCCCGAATGGGACCGGGTTCGAAGATTATGCTCACGAGCGGCGTCAGGCGAGCAGGAAGATACCGGTACTTCACCCGGTTGCGAGCGAACGTCTCGTCCTTGGTGTGGATCGCGCGGTTCGCTTCAACAGCCGCCTTCGTTGCAGCATCGCGAGCAGCGGTGAAGGTCGCGGAGGGATGCCACATGTGGTACATGGCGACACCGGGCTCGTCCAGCCAATCGATGCGTGCCCCGGCGCGCCTGACACGCTTGGCGAAGTCGGTGTCCTCGCCGCCATACGTGTGCATGCGTTCGTCCCAGCCGCGCAGGCGCTCCCAAACTGAACGACGGAGACCGACCAGGCCGCCGACGCCCCAGCGAGGCCTAAGCTGGCCGAGCGCCGCGAAGCGCTCCCAGTCGAGGCCCTCTTGTCGTACGACGTCATCGGAGTATCCGACGGGGAGATCTCGACACTGCAAGATCACTACCTCTTGCGGGTGCCGCTCCAATTGTTCGGTAACGCGATGGAGGGATTTCGGAGTGAAAAGCATGTCTGCATCAGCGGCCAGAATGATGCCGCCGGCTGAAGCGCGGACTCCGGCGTTTCTCGCCCGTGCTGCAGACCATTCGCCATCGGTCGCAATGATCTCGTGGTGAGCGGAGGCCTTGCGCGCGAGATCGGTAATCGCGTCGGTGTCCGCACTGCCGTAATCGGCGATGATAACCTCGTGGTCGACCTCAGCAAGCGATTCATGGATCGACTCGATGCATAGCCCGAGACGGCCCAGTCCACGGTCTTTAAATCCGATAATCACGGAAACAAGCGGTTTTGTGGATGTCTCGTTGTGGAGAGATGCAGTATTCATGCGACGGACGCCTCACTCGGCTGGAGGACAGTCCACACCCGGGTCGTCGAATTCGTCAGGTGCGGCGCGAAAGCGGCCCCGATTATTTTTGCGAGCGTCGCATCCGGGTCCCATCGCACGATGTCAATTCTCGCTTCTGAGAAATATGCACCGCTCTGCCATAAAAAGTCTGACTCGGTATCGGCGCCCGGGCTATACTTAAAGTATAGTCCAAGCGATTGAGAGAAACTCCAGTCGGGACTCGTGGGTAGGATTTCTTCGCCGCGCGCGTCGGTTACAGTCGCGCCATACACGAAGTGACGCGAGGGAAGCGGATCGGTCGTGATTGCTTCGAAGTGGAAGCTGGTCGTGGGAGTTTCCGGCTTCCAGATGAATGTGGTTCGCTCTTCGCGGCTCAAGAGTCGAGTCCTCCTCGGGCAGATCGTTCTGATTACGGGGTATTGCTTGCGCTACTTGACAAGTGGCGTGTGATGCGCGGCGCGTTAGAGCCTTCTTCCTTGCCAAGGAGGAGGTTGAGCGAGCTACGATCTCATATGGCGATGCTACACGGGGCGGTCTGCGGTATGGCGCCGACCAACTGGCGGGCGTGCCAAGACAAGTGATCGTGCTTCAGCCCCTTCAGCCCCTTCAGCTGCTGAAGTCGCTAGGCCGGTCGGCCTGGAAGAACTTCCACTTAATCGCACCGACCGTACGCTCTGCAGCCTTCCCGTCACCATAGGGATTCACAGCGTTCGCCATGCCCTTGTACACGACTTCGGAGTCGAGCAGCAGTGATACCTCATCTACGATTCGTTCACGGCTGGTGCCGATGAGTTTCACTGTGCCGGCGACAACAGCCTCAGGGCGCTCGGTGTTCTCCCGCATGACAAGCACGGGCTTTCCGAGGCTCGGTGCTTCCTCCTGCACACCACCAGAGTCTGTGAGCACGACGTCGGAGATGCTGAGTGCCCGAGTGAACTCTGCGTAGGCCAGCGGCTCGATGAGCAGCACGTTGTCCAAGCCCTCGACAGCTGGGCGGATGGAAGCACGCACCTTGGGATTCTTGTGGATCGGGAAGACGATAGTGAGATCTGGGTATTTCCGTGCCAACTCCGCCACGGCGTTACCAATGTCCTCCATGGCGGTGCCGAGATTCTCGCGGCGATGGGCGGTGACCAGCAGAACCCGTCCCGCGTCTTCACTCTGCTTCGCCACCTGCAGCGCTTCAAGGCGTTCGTTTTCAAAGTGGACATCGAGCTGGCGTGTGGCGTGAAGGAGCGTGTCAATCACGCTGTTGCCAGTGACGACGATGGCGCCCTCGCTGATGTCTTCCCGTGTCAGATTCGCCTTGCTCGTCGACGTCGGGGCGAGATGCAGCGCAGTGATCTGGCTGGTCAGCTTCCGGTTCGCTTCCTCGGGAAACGGCGAGTTGATGTCGCCGGAGCGAAGTCCGGCCTCGAGGTGGATGACGGGGATCTGGCGGTTGAACGAGGCAACCGCTGCACCCATCACGGTGGAGGTGTCGCCCTGAACGATCACCGCGTCAGGCTTCTCCTGATCTAAGATCTCATCCACGCCGGAGATCACTTTTGCGACGATTCCATTCAAGCTCTGCCCTGCGGCCATAATGTTCATGTCGTGGTCAGGGACGATGTCGAACATCGTGTTGACTTGGTCGAGCATCTCCCGATGCTGGCCGGTGACAACGATGATGTTCTCCAGCTCGTCGTCCCGTTCGATCGCTTTGATGATCGGGGCGACTTTGATTGCTTCCGGCCTTGTGCCGTAGATCGTCATGATGCGCAGTGCCATAACCCGCTCCTAACGTGAGGGATGTTCCTGTGGTCGTCAATGGTGATCGTCGGGCAGGATTGTCGAGGGGAACGACCGCTTCGGCAAACCGCGGTCCCGATTGAATGCCCGGGTGAACGGGTCGGGCTCGAACTCAGGCGCGTCTCGCCGTGAACGCCCGGGCCGCTCGGCGCCGGACGGCGTCGCGAGAAGGTTCGCTTCCCGGCGCTGGGATTCTCCCTCCAAAACCGCGTCCCGCAGCAGTCCCGCGGCCTTCTCCTCCTCACCCTGAGCGAGGTTGTGTGCGAACCACCGGTACTTGCGCGCGACCTCGACGGCGTCGCCGTCGAGGACGATTTGTCCCCGCTCCATCCAGATGGCGCGGGAGCACATGGTCTCGATGGTCTGTGCGGCGTGGTTCACCAGGAAGACTGTGCCAGCTCGCGCGAGCATCTCGTCCATGGCCCTTTTCGAACGCTCTGCGAAGGATGCGTCGCCCGTGGCGAGGGCCTCATCGATCATGAGGATCGACGGGTCGGCGGCGAGGGAGATGGCGAACTTGAGGCGCGCGCCCATCCCCGAGGAGTAGGTCCGCATCGGCAGGTCGATCGCCTCTCCGAGCGCGGAGAGTTCCACGACCTCGTCGAAGACAAGCTCCGCTTGCTCCGGGGATAGCCCCATCGCCAGCGCGCCGAGCTTGACGTTCTGCGCTCCGGTGAGATCGGGAATCAGTGCGGCACCGACGCCAAGTAGCACCGGTTTTGCCGAGGTGAGCACTGTTCCGGAGCTCGGAGCCTCAAGCCCTGCAAGGGTTCGCAGGAGCGTGGACTTTCCCGAGCCGTTGCGGCCGATCACGCCGATGAACTCCCCCGAGCGTGCCACGAAGGAGACCCCCGCAACGCGGCAACGCTCACCATCTGCTTGCGCGTCAGCTTGCCGAGCGGGCCTTTTCGGGGCTTCCGGTCCGTGCGCTGCACCTTGTAGCGCATGCGCACGTTGTGCGCGACGACGGTGACCGGGGACCCGTCCGGGGCAACCCAGGGGTCGTCGCGGATGGCGTCGAGGATCTCGGTCTTGTCCGGGTCACTGCTGTTCGTCGCCATAGCTCGCCTCCCCTCGCCAGAAGAACAGGAATCCGAAGAGCAGCAGACCCCCGGCCCAGCCACCGAGGATCATCCAAGACTCGGCCGGGGGGGCAGTGCCGTCCATCAGAACCTGCCGATACATGCGGAGCATCTGGAAGATCGGGTTCGCCTCGATCACGGCGTTCGCCACCGGATGCGTGAGCATCTGGTCGATCGGGAAGATCACCCCCGAGCCGTACATGAGTACGCGCGAGACGAAGGACATGAGCTGCACGGTGTCCGGGAACCGGAATCCGACACGGGCCATGATGAAGGTGATCCCGAGGTTCAGGGCCCACTGCATGGTTAGCAGAGGAATGATCAACAACCAGGTGAGGGCCGGGTACTCGTGGGGGGGATTACCGCGATCATCACGAGCATCGCGCCGACGGCCCACACCATCTGCAGCCCGTCGCGGAGCACGGCGGAAATGGGAAGCGCAGCTCGTGGGAAGGAGAACGCCCTGATCATCGCCTTGCCGGAGGAGAGGACGCTGGGGCCGCCGGTGACGCTCGTGGCGGTAGCGCGAAACATCAGCACACCGATGATGATGTAGGCGCCGAAGTTGTCGATACCTTCTCGCGAGACCTTCAGGATCAAGCCGAAGATCAGGAAGTAGAACGCTGCATCCATCAGCGGCCTCAGCAGGAGCCACGCATTGCCGAGTCGGTTGCGACTGTTCTGGGACAGCACGCGGTGCCTAGCGTCCATCCAAATGAAGTGTCTGCGTTCCCAGAGCTGAGATACGTACTCGCCTAGCCTCGGGCGGAGCCCTACGGGCGATAGTCCGTCCGTCTGCACACCACGCGCCTCCAGCGCCTTGACGAGCTGCTGCGCATTTCTCGTGTTACTGACCAACGGCCCCACCCCCTCCGATCGACAAATCACGCTCTCGTACACCTCGCGGTATCTTCTCACCTGCCGTGGCCAGGTGCGTGCTCGCGCCACTGCCTGCGCGGCGCCGCGGTGCTCCTCCAGCGCAGTGGGCGTCGTCCCGAGGCGGGCGATCTCCAGGGCGAGTGCTTGCGGGTCGCCGGCGGGAATCAGGCTCGCTCTCGGCATACCGCCGGGATCCGTGAGCACCTCGCGCAGCGCCCCGAGATCCGAGGCGATGACAGGTCGATCCAGCGCCATCGCCTCGATGGGCTTCTGCGGTGTGACGGCACGAGCCACCGCCACGTCGCGACGCGGTACGACGACCACATTCAGGGACTCGATCCATCGTCGCGCCTCCTCGCGCGGGACGCGACCGGCAAGGTGGACCCGCCTGTCGATGCCGAGCTCGTCCGCCAGGACGGCGAGTCCAGGCCGGGAGACGCCGTCGCCGGCGAGGACCACCCCGATTCGATCACGAAGCACGCGGGGTACCGACTCGTCCTGGATGAGGAGTGCCACTGCGCGCAGGAGAATATCGTAGCCCTCGTACTCGACCAGGGCGCTCACAGCGCCCACCAGGAAAGCGTCCGCCCCGAAGCCTGGAACATCTGCGAGGCCGGTACGGAGGCGTGCTTCGGTGATGTCGATGTGATCCTGGAACAAGGACTCGTCCACGCCGTTCGGGACGAGGGTGATGGCCCCGCGGTCCACACCGCGGGAAATCAATTGTTCGGCCATGGTTCCGGAGAGGGTGACCACCGCATCGGCGCTCCGCGCCTGTTCGCCCTCCTTCGCGGCGATCAGAGCATGCTTCTCGGAGGCTGCTGCGACCTCCCGGGTCAGCACGCTGCGGTGGGACGCTACCCAGGTCTGCTCCATGAGGCCGCGGACCTCGAAGACCCATGGCAGTCCGGTTGCGTCGGAAACGGCCTGTGCGACCAGCGCATTAAGGTAGTTCGTCGTCGTGTGGATGATGTGGGGACGGAAATCCTCGACCAGTTGAAGCGCGCGCTCGACTTCGGTGTGGAGTCGCTCCTCCTGCGTCTGAGGGAGGCGGGACGGGAGGGTTCGCACATATCGGATGCCGTCGACCACGTCCTCGTCGTGCGCCATCGGAATGCCGACCATCACCGGATACCCCGTGCGAGTGAGCGCCACGGATTCGATGCCCTGCTCGCGCAGTGCCGTGAGGATCCGATGGGTGCGCAGCGAGTACCCGGACTGGGTATGCGGCAGAGAATTGGTGAGCAGATGCAACACCCGCAGCGGCTCACCTTCCGTGCCGGTGATGCCGGCGGTGATACGGCGGCTCTCTACGGCGAGACGAAACCCTGGCTGAAGCAGGTGCAGTTCACTGCGCAGGCGCCGCGTGTACCGGCGGTCCTCTAGACCGGCCCTCTCAAGCGTGTGCACGGCCTCACTCATCGCGCCGCGGGCCCAGGCAGCTCGTGCCCGAGTTACGGGCGACGCGTATCCGGGCAACAGGTCGTCACGGTCCAGGAGGATAGCCACTTCGCCGGCGAGACGCGAGGTGTGGTCCGGCCGTCTGGCGAGTTGCTGTTCGAGCGCCCTCTCCGCAGCAGCGGTTCGGCCCGTCATGACTGAGCCGAGGGCTCCGAGTGCAGGAATGAAGCGAGCGGTCCTCTCCAGCACACGACCGGCGATCATTCGTGGCCCGAAGGGAAGCTTCCGGCTGGCCTGGATGGCGAGAAGAGCCGGGTCATCGACCAGATGCTGAAGGGCGGCTTGAGCGAGCAATCGCGCGTTCCGGGCTGTCCTGCCGAGGGGCGACCGAGATGGTGGTGGCGGCAGGGCGGTTTCTGGGCCCGGAGAAGTCACGCGCCTGAGAATACCCTGCTAGGAGCCCCCTACTGCAGGTCCGCCTGCACCGGCACTGCACCGGGAACGCCTGGGCGCGCATCTCTGGGCAACCGCGCCGAACCCCAGCCGTGACTCACATACGATGGTCCGGACTCGCCCCCCCGGTCGAGATGAGAGGCGCCCACGCGCCAAGTGCCCCTCGCCCTGTCGCCCTCTGAAAGGCCCCAAGGACTGTGAACGAGACCGAGACGGCCACTCCCCTGAAAATTTCCGTGATCGGCTGCGGGTATCTCGGCGCCGTCCACGCCTCGGCCATGGCCGAGATCGGCCATACCGTGTTCGGCCTCGACGTCGACAAGGAGCGGATCAACACCCTCTCCCGCGGCGTAGCTCCCTTCCATGAGCCCGGTTTCAACGAGGTCCTCTCCCGAAACGTCGGTCGCGGGAACTTGGCGTTCACCATGGACTATGACGACCTGGCCAACTGCGACGTGCACTTCCTCGCGCTCGGCACGCCGCAGCGGGACGAGGGCTTGGGCGCCGACCTGTCGTACATCGACAGCGCCTTGAGCGCCCTCACCCCGGGCCTGCACGCCCGCGGCGGCCGCACCACCTTGGTGGTCGGTAAGTCCACCGTGCCGGTCGGCACCGCTCGACATATCGACGAGCGCCTCAGCACCATCCCCGGCGTGAAGCTCATCTGGAACCCGGAGTTCCTCCGCGAAGGCTTCGCCGTCGAGGACACCCTCAGCCCCGACCGTCTGGTGTACGGCGTCGCGGACACCGAGGACGCCGAAAAGGAGATCGCAGTCCTCGACGCGGTGTACGAGTCGCTGCTGGACAAGGACATCCCGCGCCGCGTGTACAACTTCGAGTCTGCCGAGTTGGTGAAGGTCTCCGCGAACTCTTTCCTCGCCACCAAGATCTCCTTCATCAACGCAGTCTCGGAGTTGTGCGATATCACCGGTGCGGATGTTACCCACGTCGCTGAGGCGATCGGTATGGACGACCGAATCGGGAGTAAGTTCTTGCGCGCCGGCATCGGCTTCGGCGGCGGTTGCCTGCCCAAGGATCTCCGCGGTCTTATCTCGCGCGCCGGCGAGCTGGGGGCCGTCGACAGTTTCGCCTTCCTTCGCGACATCGACGCCATCAACACCGGTCGTCGCGACTATGTGCTCCGGCTCGCCAGGCGGCTGCTCGGTGGCGACCTCGAGGGACGCCGGATCACCGTCCTCGGCGTCGCCTTCAAGCCTGACACCGACGACGTGCGCGACTCTCCCGCTCTCGACATCGCCCTGAGACTGTTCGCCGAGGGCGCCCATGTGACCATCACCGATCCGGCATCCCTCGAGAACGTGCGCAAGCGCTACCCGTCGATGCGCAGCAAGGAGTCCGCGCAGGAAGCCCTGCGGGACGCCGAGCTCGTCCTGCTGCTCACTGAGTGGAACGAGTACAAGAACCTCGACCCTGTCGCGACCGGCGAGATCGTCTCCCGGAAAGCGATCGTTGACGGCCGCAATGTCTTGGACCTGGCGCGCTGGCGCGGGGCAGGGTGGGAAACGGTCGCGCTCGGACGTCCCTGACGTCTGCTCATCGGGTCATCCCGCGGCGTGAGTACCGCGCCGGCGTGAACGGCAGGCTCTGCGGGGCCGGCACCCCGCTACGTCATCGCCAGTCGCACGGCGTCAGAGCGACTTCGGCAACTCGAAACCCGTCCACCGGGCCGCACGGACCAGCCCCTGCTCGAACTCTTCGGGCCCCGGGGGTCGATGTCCTTCGGGTCCTGTGTACGTCATCACCTGGAACCGGTCACGGTCGTTGCCGAAGGCGTCGCGCAGCGCCGGCAGGTGCACGTGGTGGTGGTGGGCGTCACGGGTGTTGGAGACGAACAGCACCTGGGTATCGCGGGGCGTAGTGTAGCGGGCCACGGCCGAGGTGCGTTCCTCGATCGACTCGTTCCATTTCTTGGTGAAGTCGAACCTCTCGAGGTCCTGGCCCGCGACCAGCTCGGGCCAGACATGGCGCAAGTAGGACCGCTTGGCGGCGTGGGGGTACTGGCCATCCGCCTCGTACAGCCGGATGTCGACCTGCGGGCTGTAGGCGATCACCACCGAGTCGGGGATGAGCGCTCCCACCATCAGGGCGGCGAAGCCCCCACCGGAGGAGCCCGTCAAGACGATGCGGTCGGAGTCGAGGGATTCGGCCATCAGCATGATCCAGGTCGCGATGTCTCGCGGGACGTCGGTCCCCTTCCACCCGGTGAACCAGGACAGCTCCAGCGACGGGTCGATGTGCAGCGACGGATCCGAGAAGTAGAGGCTGTTCACCCGGTACTTCAGCAGGCTCCGCAGGCGCTCGAACCGGGGGATCGCGAACTGCTTCCTGTTCAGGGCGCCGTGGAAGGACACCATCAGGGTGCGGCTGCCGCGGTTGACGAGCAGCGCATCGAGCATGCGGCCGCCGGGGTAGGCATGGCGGTAGCGTTGAGCGCCGGGTTCGGGCACGACGATGGCGGCGCCCACATCGGGCACCGTGAGGAGGGGGACATTCGATCCGTTGCTTCGGAGCCCCCGCACCGGTATCGCCACCATGAATTCACTTTATAGCACCCCGTAAAGGGTGCCCTTTCGATGCTCGGGCCCCGGTGGTGGGTACGGGAGGTGAACCGCGCTGCGTTAGGTGTTCGGCACCGTGCCGGCCTCGCCGCCGAGCACCCCGTCGGTGAAGGCGAACCGGGGAGGGGTGGACTCGTCGCTCGCGGTGACGGTGATCGTGAGGCGCTGGGCGTCGGTGACATCGACCGTCACGGGGACCGAACCACCCGGGGCGACGGTCTGCTCGACCTGCGTCGTCCCATCGACCTCGACGCGCACCTGCACGGGGGTGCCGTCGTCCGGTACGACGAGGTCGGCATCGACCGACGTGTATCGCTGCTGGAGCATGTAGGTGACCTGGACCTCGGGCTTGTTCGCCTGGACGACGATCGCGTCGGAGGCGGACGTCCCATCGACGGTGACCGAGCCCTGCTCCGTCCGTCCACCGGCCGTGTTCGCAGGGAGTGCGGACAGCGGTTGCGTCGCGAGCTCCGTGGCGACCTCAAGGATTACTGTCTTCCCGGGCATCACGAAGCTCCCTGCGGCAGGCTGCGTACCCTGGACGATCCCGTTCTGTTCCGCCGAGCCGGGAACGGTGACGACGTCGACCTCGACCTGTTCCCCGAGAGCGTTGCGTGCCGCGTCCTCGGACATACCGCTCACGTCGGCGACGGCGATCGACCCCTCGGGCGCGGACAGGGTCGTCGACGACGTGGTCGGGGGCGGCGGATCATCGCCGGTGCGCAGCGTCAGGAAGACGCCGACGGACAAGGCGCCGACCAGCACGCCCACGCTCAGCACGAGGCTGAGCGCCATGAAGGGTCGCCTGCGCCGGGGGAAGAGGACGTGGCCTCGCCGTCTGCAGCGGAGGCATCTGCTCCTGCGTCCTCGGCAGCGATCGCTCCCGGCTGCAGGGCGGCGGGAAGCGCGATGGTGCGGCTGCCCCGGGCGCCCAGTCGGACCGTCTGCGCGGAGCGCAGGATGCTCGTGCGGTGGCCGAGGTCGATGGTGCGGCCTCCGCTGTCCTCGGGCCCGGCCGGGGCGTCGCGGGCGATGCTCGTCCCGTCGGCCCCGACGGGGCCCGAGCCGAGCGCGGTCGCGGCGCCGCGGAACGCCGAGGAGTCCAGCTGCTGCGGCGGCACGCCCAGGTCCAGGGCGACCTCCGCCGCGGTCGGGCGCTCGTTCGGGTCCTTGTCGAGCATCGCGGAGATCAGCTTCCATATCTCGTCGCTGGCCGCTGCCGGCCGCTCGGCCTCCTCGGAGACCTGGGCCTCGAGGATCGCGAACACGTCATCCGGATCGGCGGTGCCGAACACTGCGCGCCCGGACAGCATCTCGACCATGAGCAGGCCCAGGGCGTACACATCGGCCGCCGACCCCACGGCGCCGCCGCTGACCACTTCGGGCGCCGTGTACTGGGGGGTGCCGAAGCGAGGGTGTTCGGCGACGCCCGCGGGACCCTGCGCTAACTGGGAGACCCCGAGGTCGGCGATCAGGGCGCTCTCGCCGTCATCGTCCCGGTGGATCAGCACATTGGCGGGCTTGAGGTCGAGGTGGACGATGTCCGCGGCATGGATCGCCGCGAGTCCCATCGCGATGTCCGAGGCGATGGCGGTGGTTCGCTCCGGGGAGAGGTTGCCGTCCGTGATCAGCAGGGTCGCGAGATCCCCACCGTCGACGAGATCCATGATGATCGCGAGCGTCGAGCGGTCGTAGACCAGGTCGTGGACCTTGACCACATGCTGATGGTCGATATCGGTGAGCAGCTCCCGCTCCTGGATGAAGCGGTGCACGACGTCCCGCCGTCCGCTGTACTCCGCGTGCAGGATCTTGATCGCCACGGGATTGTCTTCACGGTCGGTGCCGCGCCAGACATCACCGGTCGTGCCCGTTCCCAGCCTCTCGTGCGCGACGTAGTTGCTGCCGACGTTGTGCATGTGCGGTGCTCCCGTCCGACCTGACGTCGGGGCTCGAAGGACAGCGGTGAAGGTACCGACGCGTCCGTGGACGCGGGACCGGCGCACGCCAGGATACGGCGTGCCGACGATCGGGCGGCCCGGCGCCCTGCCGCCGGGAAGCAGACGTGACCCTCGTGTGATCCTGCCCGATGCGATACGGGCGACTGGCCGATACCTATAGATTCGGCGTGTGAAAGACACGGAGCTCTCCCGGCGCGGCATCATCTGCGTCGCCGCAGCCGGTCTGCTCGGAGCATGCACGGCGCCGAGCGAGGGGGAGAGCACCGAGGGGCCATCGACCGGGCAGGGCTCGGACGAGGGCGGGGCGACCAGTGACGAGGGGACAGGACCAGTGGAGAATCCGATCGACGCGCTCATCGCGGCGGCGCCGTACGACGCGATGACCGTCGCGCTGGTCGACGACGGTGTCATGCAGTCATGGGACATCACCTACCTCGCGAGGGAGTCCCCGATCCTGCGTTACCGCCTGCAGGGCGAGTGGGATGGGAACGCGGGACAGGCCGACGGGTACCAGCGCCTCGAGGAGGTGCGCGCCCTCGACGGCGCCCCGAGCCTCCAAGGCGAGATCGTCATGCCGCGATCCAACTGGGAGTTCGCCTTCCAGATCGATGTCGACGGCGACAAGCAGTTCGTCCCCTACCACGGCGCTCCCACCGCCTACGCGGACGGCCCCTCCGTGCCGAGCATGGACGGCGTCGCGGTGGATATCGCCTCGTTCACTGCCGGTGAGGCCATCCCCGCGCAGAGCTTCTCCCTCGAGCAGCGGGTGCACGCCCGGCACCCCGCGAAGGGCGAGACGAACCTCGTCAAGATCTCGACCGTGACCACGTGGACCGCCGACGGCAAGCTCGCCGTCACCGGCAACTGGGAGGCGCTCGAGGACGTCACCATGGGCAGCGCCTACGGGCCGATGCTCCCGTTCTCACGCGACGTCTTCGACCGCGTCGGCACCGACACCGCGGAGGAGGTCGAGGTGGATTCCGTCGCCGAGGCGAAGGCCGAGGGCGAGCCCGTCGCGGAGACCGTCGAGATCGACGGTGCCTCTGCCGCCCTCATCCAGTCGAGCGACACCGGGTGGAACGCAGCGATCCGCTGGATCCGCGCCGACGAGACCCTGCGCGCCGAGGCGAACGATGACGGGCACTCCGACGTCTTCCTGCAGCTCCGGGACGACGGCATCGCCAAGATCTACCCTCAGGTCTGGGACCAGGGCGAGACGGTGACCGCCGGTACGACGTGGGAGTTCGCCGCCGAGTGGATCGTCACCCCCTCGGCGTGAACAGGGGGAGGCGCACCGAGATGCACCACGGCACCTTTTGTGCACATGTCCACGGGCCGACCACCGATTGGTCCTCAACGGGGCGAATCGCCTTATCATGGCAACGCTGAGCCACCCCCCGGCCTGCCCGGGCCGCCCGTGCTCTGTTCGCCGGGAACGGGACGACAGGCGACACGTCGGAGGAGTAGTCCATGCATGGAGATGAGCGTCGGGACCCCGACCTCACGCGGAAGATGGTTCTGGACGAGTTCGTCTCGGATCCCGAAGAACTGCACCGCAAGTACTACGGGCTCGTGGAGCGGGACCGTCGTGCGCGGGAGCGGGCGTCCACGGAGAGCCAGCTCGAGAAGCGCAACCAGGAGCTCGAGCGGGAGAAGGAGGACCTCACCCGCCGGCTTGCGAGCGCTCACGGCGCCCTCGACGCGTACCGCAAGGAGAGCCGTCGGCTGAAGGATGACCTCGAGCGAGTCCGTGGGTCCCGCAGCATGCGAATCGGCCGGGCGATCACCAAGCCTGCCTCCGTGTTCCGCCGCGGACCCGACGCCGGGGAGCAGCAGGGCTCGGGCATGATGGCGCTGCCGAGCCCCGAGACTGCGTCGATCACCGGAGCCGCATCGACCGACGCCGCGGGCTCCGGTTCCGCCGGCGAGAGTTCGTCAGCCCCGAAGCTGTGGGAGCTCACCTACGAGCAGCTCGAGGAGCGTCTGCAGACCGAGCCCCGCGTGGACGTCCTCAACGCGCTCCTGAACCGCGCATGGTTCCAGCGCGGAGACGTCACGTCCTGCGAGACCATGCTCACCGACCACCCCGACCTCGTGGACGAGCTGCCCGACAAAGGCAAGGAGCTCGTCGCGCGTATCCACGGTGAGTCGCGCCTGCGCGACGGACGCGTCACCGTGCCGCCGCGCGCGCATGACGCCGCCTATCGCGTCGAGCACGGCCGCGTCATGTACTGCGTGCACTCCACGCCGATCTACGATTCGAACGGTTACTCCACCCGTACCCGCGGGCTCGTCGAGGGCCTCGAGCAGAGCGGCGTCGACGTCTCCGTCGTCTCCCGGATCGGCTACCCCTGGGACATCCATCGGGACGCGGCACCTCGTCAGCAGGAGCGCGACGTCCGCGAGCTCGGGGGAGTGGAGTACGTCCACCTCCCCGGGGCGGACCTCAACCGGGACCCGCTGGACGAGTACATCCTCAAGGCGGCCGACGCCTACGTGCGCGAGGCGAAGATCCGGCGGCCCGAGCGAATCCACGCCGCCTCGAACTTCCGCCAGGCGCTGCCCGCGCTGATCGCCGCCCGCAGGCTCGGCATCCCCTTCGTGTACGAGGTCCGCGGGCTGTGGGAGCTGACGGAGGCCGTCTCCAAGCAGGGCTGGGAGGACAGTGAGCGGTTCGCCCTGCAGGTCGAGCTCGAGAATATCGTCGCGACCGAGGCGGATCACGTCCTCGCCATCACCGTGCAGGTGCGCGATGAGCTGATCGCCCGTGGCGTCGAAGGCCCTCGCATCACCCTCGCCCCCAACGCGGTCAACGACAAGGAGTTCGTGCCGCTGCCCGCCGATGTCGAATACGCCCGCAGCATCGGCGTCGAGCTCGACCGGCCCGTCATCGGGTTCGCCGGCAGCCTCGTGGCCTACGAGGGCCTGGACGTGCTGCTCCAGGCCGTGCGCCGGATCCGCGACCGCGAGATTCCCGTGCAGGTCATCATCGCCGGATCCGGAGCCGCGAGCTCCGACCTACGCACGCTCACCGCCGAGCTCGGCCTCGAAGAGGACGTGACCTTCCTGGGCCGCGTCCCCGCGCAGGACATTCCGCGCCTCATGAGCATCATGGACGTGATGCCGTGCCCGCGCCTGTCGACCCGCGTGACCGAGCTCGTCTCGCCGCTCAAGCCGCTCGAGGCGCTCGCCGCGGGCAAGGCTGTCATCCTCTCGGATGTGACGCCGCAGGCTGATCTGGTGCCAGAGGGCAGTGGCCGCGGGTTCCTGGTGCCCGCCGGCGACACCGAGGCGCTGGCCGCCACCCTTGCGGCGGTCCTTGTCGACCCCGAACTGGCCCGCGCCGCTGCTCGCGCCGGCCGCCTGTGGGTGGTGCGCGAACGCACCTGGAACGCACTGAGCTCTGGGATCAGCTCCGCCTACGAGAGCGCCTCCCGGCATTGGGACGCGGCACTGACCGATGTTCCTCGCCGACCGCTCGGGAGCGTCCGGGTGGGAATCGTCGCCGATGAGTTCACCACGGAGACCTTGGGCCATCGCGTCCAGGTGGTCCCGATCTCTCGGGAAGATCCTCTCGCGGCCCTCGAGCAGGACCTCGATGCCGTTCTCATCGAGTCCGCCTGGGAGGGCAACGGCGGGGAGTGGTTCCACGGCGTCGGGTACTACGACGACACGCAGTTCGCCGCTCTTCGCCGCCTCCTGTGGGGCGCGAAGCAGAAGGGAATCCCCACTCTCTTCTGGAACAAGGAGGACCCGATCCACTACCGGCGCTTCGTCCGCGCCGCCGTGCGCTGCGACCACGTGTTCACCACCGACGCCTCGCTGGTGGGCAGGTATCTGGCCTCAGGGGCATCGACTGTTCGCACCGCCTCCGCGCTGCCGTTCTACGCGGAACCGACCCTGCACAACCCCGTGCAGTCGCCCCGTGCGCTCGGCCGTCCGAGCGCCATGTATGCCGGGACGTTCTACGGCGAGCGTTACGCCGCCCGGTCGAAGGAGCTCGCCGGCCTGCTGCGGGCGGCCGCGCCCTACGGGCTGACGATCTACGATCGCCAGTACGACAAGCCGGATTCGCCGTACCGCTTCCCGGACGAATTCGCGCCGAACGTGCGCGGCTCGCTGCCGTACCACGAGGTGCTCGACGCGTACCGGTCGCACTACGTGAACCTCAACGTCAACTCGGTCGCCGACAGCCCCTCGATGTTCTCCCGTCGCGTGGTCGAGGTGGCCGCGAGCGGCGGCGTCGTGCTCAGCGGCCCTGGTCGCGGCGTCGTCGAGACCTTCGGCGGAGCCATCCCGGCCTCCGCGGATCCGTCCTTCCACCGCGCCCTCCTGCGCGGCTGGGACAACGCTCCGGCGCAGCGCTTCGACGAGGCCTGGTTCCAGCTCCGGGTCATCGCTCGGTCGCACACCACCGAAACGGCTCTCGCGATCATGTTCCGCACCGTCGGCATCGCCGTGGACGGTCTGCGCGATCCTGCGTACGTGGCCGTCCTGCCGGACGGCTCGGAGCAGTCACTCGCGACGGCGCTCGGTCAGTCGACTCCGCCCGCGGCGATCGCTGTCCCCGCCCAGGACGCCCAGGCGGCCTCCGCCCTCACCGAGCTGCCCGTCGTCCCGATCGAGGACTCGGCCACCTGGGCAGGGGACAACGATGCCGAGGCGTTGATCGAACTCCGGGGACTCGCTTCGCGCACCCTCGCGGAGGACCTGCTCATCGCCCATCGCTTCCGCGGTGACACGCGGGTCGGGGCACGGGAGTACGCACCGGGCGACGACGCGCGTCTCCTCGCCGCACCGGCGCGCGAGCTCCCCCTCGGCGACGAGCACCGCCGCGTCGGCGCTCTCACCCTCCTCGCCGGGAACGGATCCGAGGATGACGATGGCCAGGCCGGAGGCTTGATGCTGGTCGTCCCGCCGACGCCCGTCGCCCAGCCGGATCCCTCCGACCCCGTCGAGGGAATCGTTCGCGAGGCCGCGGACCGCGGAGGGGATCGGCTCACGGTCCTCGTCGCCGGTCACGACCTCAAGTTCCTGAGCCCTTACATCGCCGACCTCGAGGCCCAGGGGCACACCGTGCTCATCGACCAGTGGGCGGGCCACAGCGGCCACGACGAGGCTCGCTCCGAGGAGCTCCTCGACCGCGCGGACGTCGTCTGGTGCGAGTGGGGCCTCGGCAATGCGGTCTGGTATTCGGAGCACCTGGCCAGGTCCCAGAAGCTCATCGTGCGGGTGCACCTCCAGGAGATCGACCTTCCCTACCTGCGCACGATCCGCATGGAGGCCGTGGACACCTTCATCTTCGTCGGCGAGCTGATCCGTCGCGCGGCGGTCGAGGGGCACGGCGTCCCGGAGGACCGCTCCGTCGTCGTGCCGAACTTCGTCCGCACCGACGCCCTCGCTCGTCCCAAGCGCGACGGCGCCCGGCACACCCTGGGCCTCGTGGGCATCGTTCCGCAGCGCAAGCGGCTCGACCTGGCGATCGACCTCGTGGAGCGCTTGCACCTGGCCGATCCGCGGTTCCGGTTGCGGATCAAGGGGAGGCGTCCCGAGGAGTACCCCTGGATGGAGAAGCGGCCGGAGGAGATGCGCTACTACCGCGAGCTGTACGAGCGCATCGATCGGCTGAACGCCGAGGCCGGGGAGGAGATCGTCATCTTCGACCCCCACGGCGACGACATGGCGGCGTGGTACCAGGACATCGGCATCGTGATCTCCACGAGCGATTTCGAGTCCTTCCACCTGACTCTCGCCGACGGTGCGGCCAGCGGCGCAGAAGCCGTCTCCCTGGCCTGGGACGGCGCTGACCTCATCTACCCGGATTCCATGCTGTTCCCCGACATCGAGAGCATGGCTGACGGCCTCCTCGACGGCCCGGCGCGCGAGCAGCGCCACGCCGACCTCGCTCCGGTGATCGCCTCCTTCGACGAGCGACGCGTCTTCGCCCGCTTCTCCGAGCTGCTGTTCGCGGGTGCCACCCGGTGACGCTCCGCGACGCCCGTGCGGTCAAGGACAGCGCCCGCAAGCTCCTTCCCGTCAACCACGGCGTCTGGGTGATCGAGCGTGCACGCGACTCCCTGCGGGATCGCAGCGTCCGCCTCGGTGCCGAGACGACGGCTCCGATCAACCCGTCGACGCTCTGGGAGTACGGCACCGACCGTGCGCGGGGACGTCACGCCCACGGCTTCACCTTCCTCGTGGACTGGGTGGGGGCCGGCCCCCAGCTGACCGCGGGCGAGGCGAGCGAGCTCAGCGCCCTCCTGCATGAGATGGTCCTGGCCTGGGACGAACGCTTCGGCCGGGCGCGGGAGACCGCCCCCGAGATGGCCTTCCATGACGAGACGACCGCGCAGAGGCTGCTCGGTGTCGTCGGGGTGCTCGACCAGCTCACGCTGACCGTCGAACAGCGGGCGTTCTTCGAGGGGTTCGCGGAGCGGACCGCGGCGGTACTCATGGAGCCCGGCTTCTACGGCGGTGTGAACAACCACGGCATGTTCCAGGATCTCGCGCTGCTCGCGTGGTCCGTGCTCGTCGCGCCGAGCCACAGCACCCTCGGCGCGCAGGCGTGGGACCTCGCAGCGAAGCGCCTGCACACCTACTTCTCCGCCTGCTTCACGCCCGAAGGCGTGCATGTGGAGAACACCCCCACGTACCACGTGATGGTCTCGCGCTACCTGCCCGTGCTCGATGCCCTCTTCGTCTCGGCGGCATCCGACGCTGCCGAACTCTATGAGCAGCTCCTGCCGGGTGCGGTGCGATACGCCGTTCACTGCGTCACCCCCGAGGCGCTGTTCCCGCCGGTGTCCGACTCGCACCGACGACGGCTCGACACGTCCGAGAACATCGAGACCTTTGCCGGCGGCGAGTTCGAGTATGCGGCGACCGGAGGGCGCCGAGGGTCCCGTCCCCTGTCGCGGACCGCGGTCTTCCCCGCCTCCGGCTATGGGATGACCCGTTCGGCGTGGGGTGACGAGGACGCTACATACGTCCATTTCACCTGCGCGTACAACGCTGATTACCACAAGCACTCCGACGAGCAGAGCGTCTATCTACGGTCCGGAGGCCGGGACCTGCTGTGCGAAGCAGGAGCGTACGGATACAACTGGGACGATCCGTTCACCAAGTACGCGTACTCCTCGTCCGCTCACAATTCGATGGTGGTGAACGGGACCGGTCTTCCGCGCACCGAGCCGCCGGAGGTCCGCCTCCTCGAGCGGTCCCCGCTCAATGAACTCGCGCTCACCGTTGCAGATGACGACCGTATGGATGTCGCCGGCACCACCCGGCGCTATCCGGGGCGGAGCTGGACGCGGCGGCTTCGCGTCGACCACGGTGAGGCACCGGCAGATTCGACCGTGCGCATCCACGACCTCATCACCTCGCACGACGGTGAGGCCTCCCTGCGCTTTCTGTGGCACCTCGGCACGGGTCTCCGCGCGGTGCTGCGCGAGAAGGGCGTCGAAGTCTTCGACGGCACGCAGAAGGTCATGGAAATGGAATTCCGGACCGAAACCGACATCTTCCTCGAGGTGGTGGAGGGTAGAGAAGGTCGCGCTCCGCAGGGGTGGTACTTCCCCACTTTCGGTGAGCGAGTCCCGGCGCCTGTCATCACGGTCGATGTCGAGTGCGCCGATCTCGAGCTGGAGACGGAGGTGCGGCTCTCCGGGTTCGTCTGGAATGAGGAGGAGAGGACGCCGCGAGACCCGCTGACGGTCAGTGGTCGTTCGCTGTCCTGGATCCCGTCCGCGGCGTCACCGCAGCGCGGCGACGCGGCGGTCCTCATCCTGTCGCGGTACGACAGCGTCGACGCGAGGGCGCGTCTCACCGGGGAACTCGTAAAGAACGATCGACCCTATTGGTATGTCCCGGGGATCTCCCGGAAGATCACGGAGAGCGAAAGGATCGAGGGCGCGCTGGGGTTCCTTGAGGAACTCGCGGGCGAGCTCTGGGAGTTCATCAGGGGCCAGCGGGACCGTGGGGTGGAGATCATCCTTGCGACGGTCGGCGAGGGCTATGTCCCGGCCGCGATCGCCGCGCTCTCCACCGGTGCGCCGCTGATCTCTCTGGATCCCGTGATCCCGTTCAGAGCAGGTGATCCGCGCGCAGACCGGATCGCGGAGTGGTTCGCCCACATGCCCAGCGGCGGGCCCCGTGCACCGATCGATGTGCTGTCCAGCAGCACTGCCCGGAAGAGCACGGAACGAGCAGTCTCCCTGCTCGACCTGGAGGTGTCGCAGCATGCAGTGCTGTCCGAACTGCTGACCGTGGACGCCGAGGAAGTCCTCTCGAACCTGCTGAACAACGAAGCGTCGATGCACGACGGCCCCGGGATCCGATACATCGCTGCCTACGACCGCCGGCGCAAGGAATTCCTCGTCGACGTCCTCGAGAGAAGCGATGTCCTGATCGCGGTGCGCGTGTTCAAGGGCAAGGAACAGGTGGCCAGCCTTCCCTATGCGGCCGGGAGCTTCCGGAGGTTTTCCTACGAGGGCAACGGGCCGCATCGGCTCCGCATCCACGTCCGCGATGGTGAGGGGGACGAGATCGCCGCCTTCACCACCGGGACGGTACGCGTCCGCTGAGGAGAAGCCCTGAGGGGCGCGCCGGCGCGCCCCTCAGTCCTCGCAGGCGGCCAGATCCGGGTCCTTCGGCAGGGTGAACTGCACGAGCTTCGCCCCGGAGGCGGCGTAGACGTGCTCGCCCATCAGAGCTAGCGGTGAACCCACTCCATCCGACCCTCGTGCCACCGTGCCATCGACCAGGTCGACGACGCTGAGCTGCCCGCGAGCCACGTGGATGAAGCGTCCCTCCGCCTGCCAGGGCTCGATCCGAGCGGAGGTGTAGCCGGCGCTGTCGGCGGGTTCACCGATCACGGTGTGGGCCAGGAGCTCGCCGGACTCCACGTCCAGCACCAACAGTCCATCGGTCGTGCCGCAGAAGACGCGGTCCTTCTGCACGTGCGGTGTGTAGACGTCGAGGACGTCGACGGGTGTCGTCCAGACGACATCCCCGGAGGTCAGTGACAGGCGCATGATCTCCGCGCTGTCAGCGGTCGCCTCGGAGCCATAACCGCCGAGCACCGATGTGGTCACGATGAGCTCGTCCCCTCCCAGCGAGGTGATGCCGACGACGGAGCGTCCGTCCGCAGGATCCTCCACGACCGCGCCTGCGGACAGAGAGTCCCCGTTCCGCTCGAGGGTGTGGATCATCCCTCCCACCCGCCCCTGCTCGGGGACGGTGCCCACGGTGAATCCGTTCTCGAGCCGGCCCCAGGACACGGGCCGGGCCTGCTCGAACTCCTCGCCCAGGTCGGCGATCTGCTGCGCCTCGAGGAGAGGTTCGCCTTCCACGACGGCCGCCTCGTGCAGGCGTCCCTCACCATAGGACCCGACGAGGACCGTGCCCTCCCCGCTCTCGATGCCTCCCTCGACCTGCTGGACGCCGCTGTCCTCGGCGGTCCGGGCGACCAGAGCGCCTTCGGTGTCGACCACGACGATGCCATCGGCCTGGTAGCCGCCGATCGCGATCTGCTCGGTCTGCGGCATCGGGATGACCGCGGTGATGTCGTGAGCGCTCGGGACGATGGCGATGCTCTGCGCGTCGCCGGCGCTGGTCAACGGCGCCATGATCACGGCCGCCGCACCATCGGGATCAGGCGAGATTCCCACGATGGTCCCGTTGGTGCGGACGACGACCGCAGTCGGATTCGCGATGGTGGAGAGTCCTGCGTCGCTCACCGAATATGTTCGGGGGTCCAGCCGCTGCACACGGTCGGCCGCGACGTACACCATGGTGCTGTCCGCCGGGTCGATCGCGAGCGACCGGGTGGAGGCGCCGGGGGAGAGCTCCGCTCCGAACGCACCGCTGTCGGGTTCGAAGAACACGCCGTCAGAGCCGCCATCCTCCTCATCGCGATAGACCAGCAGGGACCCGCCGGGCATGGAGACGAGGCGAGAGACCGAGCCTCCCTCGCGGATGCCGGGGACCGCGTGGGTGCCGATCGGATCGAGCGACTCCGTATCGATCTCGTACAGTCCGGGCTCATTGCCGCCGGTCCCGACAAAGAGACGGCCCTCGATCACGGCGAGGCTGCGGACGTACTCGTTGTCGCCGATCTGCGGACCTACTGTGATCTGCCCGGAGGCCGGGTCGATCTTCCACACCGCCCCGATCGGGTAGGAGCCGCCGAAGACGATACCGCCCGGACCGAGCACCGGGCTGTACAGGCTGGTCGCATCGGGGGAGACGCTGCCGAAGTCCTGGAGGACGTCGGGGTCGGGGCCGACGGACAGCACGCGGCCGTCCTCACGGGTCACGAACCAGCACACCCCGCTCCCGACGGCCACGCCGGGATTCACCCCGACCTCGACGTGGTGGAGGACCGTCTCCGAATCGCCGTCCATCGGGATCAGCTGGATCTGGCCGGTCGCGCCGTGCTGCGTGATGAGAAGGCGCTCGCGCTCGTCGGTGCCCATGAATACGGCGACGTCCTGAACGGAAACCTGGGTGAAGGGCGCTTCCAGGGTCTTCGCCTCGAGGGCGATAGCCGCCTGCTCCTCGAGGTCTATCGGGAACTGCTCCGGGAAGTCGCGCTCCGCGATGCATGGCGCGGCCGGTGTCGGCTCTGCCGTTTCGCTGGTCCCCGGACCGGTCCCCTCGCCTCCCAGATCCATGCGGGTGAGGCCCCAGCCGATGAGTCCGGCACCGGCGACCGCGCCCGCCCCGATCAGGACGTTGCGTCGTGCCCTCTGCTTCGGACGTGAGCCCGGTTCCTCGGGGGTCGGGTTCGTGGCGCCCCGTGCGTCGTGGCCGTTCTGCGCCTGCTCGTCGTCGGTTCCCTGGGTTCCCATGCGCGTGCTCCTGACTGGACGGGCCCTTGCCCGTCGTGTCCATTGTCCGCTCTGGCACGACGTTCGAGGACCACGTTTCGCAGCCGCTGCCGTCGGACCGGTGGGCACGAGCGGTGTGCCTGGCCATGGCAGAATCGGAAGCTATGGGTCAGAAGAAGCTCGACGTGTTCCTGTTCGGCTCGTGTGTGTCGCGCGACCTGCAGGAGATGTGGAGCCATCGCTTCTACCGGCGGGCCTACGTCGCGCGGCAGTCGATCATCAGCGCGACCACACCGGCATACGTCTTCGAGGTAGGGCATCGCCTGGATTCCGCATGGCAGCACCGCATGGTCCAGGGCGATCTCGCGTCGAACCTGCTCGCACGTCTTACCGAGGACGCCCCCCGGACCGATCTCGTGATCTGGGACCTCACCGACGAGCGTTCGGGTGTGCAACCGCTCGGTGACGGGTCCTTCGGCACGATCACCCCGGATTCCTTGCGTTCCGGGATCCTCGAGGCATTCGAGGCGGCGGGCAGCCCGATCAGGTTCAGCACGCCCGAGCACCTCGAGCTCTGGGGGAGGCGCTGGACCGCTTCGTAACCCTGCTCGATGCGGTCGGTCTGCACTCCCGGACCTACGTTCTCGGCCCGCAGTGGGCGACGCATGACGTCGCCGGGGACGTGATCGACGAGGAGGACCAGCGCAGTGCAGAGGAGTGGGCGCGGGCCTTCGCGCCCTATGTGGAGCGCATCGAGGCGTCAGGGATCACGGTTCTCCCACTCCCAGCGGAGCTTGTCAGGACGCATGAATGCCATAAGTGGGGCCCGGCTCCTTACCACTACGTCGACGAGGCGTACATCCACTGGGCACGGCAGATCGAATCCCTCGTCGGCGGTGACGACGGCAAGCGGCAGGTGCGCCCGGTGCCACCCGAGCCCGAGCGCCTCCCGCACGTCACTGACGAGACCGCCGACCCCGTGCCCAGCGGTCCAGCGCCACCCACGGAGCCATACCATGGCGTCCGGCCCGAGAACCCTTGACCAGCGCTTCAAGGACGAACCGGCGGTGCACCGTTCATCTCATATTCATCACTTCTGTCTGGGCAGGTCAGGGTTCCTCAGTCACAATGGCGTCAGGGGCTGCGGGATCCGAGGGAGCAGCGCGCTGAGGGCGCCCGGGGTCTCGGCCTTGGTGCATCGGCGTGCGACTTGTCGGAAATCGGCAGCGTCCCGACCCTACCGAACTGACACAGGACTATGCCCTTCATGCGTACGCGCGACCGTACCCTCCGCCGAACTTCAGAATCTCGATCCGCTCGAGGTGCCGGTACTTCTCGCGCCCTCAAGTCCGTCATCGCCGGAGCGGCGCTGGTCGGTGTCCTCGGACTCGGTGCATACACGCCGCGGGGTGACGATGTCGCGAACGGCGCCGCCTCGGCGCTCGTGCCGGAGGTCCACGCGACCGGCGGCGGCACACTCGCAGCCGGCACACCGGAGCCGCAGACCATTCCGGTCGTCGAGGTATCGGAGCTCACCGCAGCGACGGAGCCCATCGGGATCCAGAGCACCGTTCCCCTCCTTCCCGTCGAGGAGGAGCCGGAGACGGACACCCCCGATGTGCAGGCGCAGGATACGGCCGGGGCATCTGCCCCCATCATCGTCGCGGTGGAGGAGATTCCGGAGGGCCATCCGACGACGCTCCGCGCCGGCGGGGACACTGTCACGGTCGCCACGGCCTCCGGTACCGGTTCCATCGCCCTCGGATTCACGCGGACGTCGTCCTCGACCGCGCCGAACCTGCCGACGTACGTCTCGACCATCTGCGACGGCGTCAGCGTCTACTCCGGAGCATTCAATACGACCACCCAGGGCCCCGTTCTCCAGGATGTGCCGTTCTCCGGCTCGAGCTGCTCGATCAAGGTCAAGGTCGCACAGCCCTCGGCGAAGTGGAGGGGGACCAGCAGCGCCGTCGTCGTCACCCGTGACGAGGCCGAGGTCCAGGGCGGCACCCCATTCGTCGAGAAGGCAGACTGGACCACCACCGCGGTCGACGGCGGTGACAGCTTCTCCATCGACGTTCCCGAGGGCTTCACCGGCACCGTCTCGGTGAAGCTCACCGCCTGCTCCTCGCAGGGCGGTACGAGCGATGACACCAAGAAGTTCGCCTGCGGCGACATGGTGGAGAAGGGCGTCGGCTCCGCGGGCACCGTCACCGTCACCGATGGCGATCAGGTTCTGGCCGAGACCGGTTTCGACATCTCCGCCGAGACCCACCACGACATGGTGACGGTCGATGTCGACGACGCCGCGACCGACGACCTCACCATCGAGGTCCAGAAGACCGACGGCTCCGCGGTCCTGGTCCACGGGCCCGGCACCAGCGCCGTCGGCACCCACTGATCCCTCGCGGCGCAGCCGCTGGCATGAGCAGCGCCTTGGTCACCTGACCGGGGCGCTGCTCATGTCCGCAGGACGGGATGCTCAGTGCTCGTACCACTGCATGAGCGCGTACAAGGTCATCATGTTCCGGATGACGACGCGGTTCGGGAAGGGTCGGGCAAGCGCGGAACGGACCACATCGGCGTTGAAGACCCGGTCGAAATCGGTCAGATCGACCTTGCCGAGCATCTCGGACAGCCGACTGCGGACGGTCTCGGCCCACACCACCTGGCGCAGGGAGGCCTTCTTCTCCTTCGCGAACCTCTCCTGTTCCGGGGTCGGCTTCGGCCGGTACATCACCGGGTATTCGCGCGTCGGGATGCGTAGCGGGGTCGCGGTGCGCAGGGGCCGGTCGGCATGCGCGAACTCGAGCGGCTCCGGCAGGGACCGATTCCGGAGGTAGTCCTCGGTGAAGCGGGGCGAATCGAAGGGCAGCCGCAGCAGGTCCGGTGTGTTCCGCGCGGTGAGGTCGAATCCGATCACGTTGCCCTTGCGCACGTCGAGCGGCCTGGTCAGGGCGAACAGGGCACCCTTCAGGGAGTACAGCGGATCGATGCGGCGCACGAAGTCGTTGTGATCGTAGGTCAGGTTCCCGACGAACATGCGGTTGCGCGCGACATACAGCAGGTCAAGAGCGGCGTCCGGCGTGAGCCCGGCGCGCAGACCTCGTTGCACGATCGGATCGGTCGCCTCGGCGAGGGCGTCGATGAAGTCGTCGGAGATGTAGGAGGAACCGGGAGCGCCGCCCACGTTCAGGTTGCTCCTCCACGCGAACTGGAGACGCTCGCGCGGCGTCGAGCTCATCACCAGTTCCGGATCGGCGCCGTAGGGGCTGCGGAACGTCTCCCCGTAGCCGCCGGACAGGATCAGCGTGTCCGTGCGGGCCCAGTCCTTCGTGGGGCCCGACATGTTCAGACCGCTGGAATAGTCCAGGGGGCCGGTGAGCTCCTCCTCGAGGGAGGCCGGGTAGCGCAGCACGCTGATGCCGGAGCCCACGGCGGCCCGCAGGTCATAGTGCTTGGCGAGGGATTCGAAGACGACGCGGTCCATCTCCCCGGGGTGGCCGGAGCAGTAGAACAGGTAACGACCGTCGATGCCGCGAGCCTGCAGGAAGCTCAGCACCAGGCGCGAGTCCGCGCCGCCGGTGAGGTGCGCGATCGGTGCCACATCGTGGCGCGATGCGAGAGCGTGGAACGTGGCCGTGATGTCCGCGTGGACCGCGTCCAGACCGTCGTCGTACTCGGTGGCCTGCCATTCCGAGACGAGGGCCGCCAGGTCGAGCTCCTGCGTCTCCACGCCCGAGGGCGTAGCCGTCACCCAGGTGGCGATCGGGAGGATCGTCACGTCCTCGTAGGGTGCGGAGGCGAAGCCACCGACACCCGTGGCGAACATCGAGGCCAGGTGGCTGATGGACTTCCTCAGCACCACTCCGTTCTCCTTGAGGTGCACCCGCAGGAGATTCAGGTCGGTGCTGACAACGGTGCGCTTCGCATCGCGATAGATCGCCAGGGAGCAGGCACCGAAGGGATCGTTGACCGCGACGGTCCTGCCCGTCCGGGCGTCGTGGACGAACAGTGCCGCCGCACCGTGGAGGTCGACCGACAGCGAGCCGGGATCGTCGAGCGCCCGGCGCAGGATCGCTTCCCCGACCGGCTCGTCCGGGGAGATGAGGCTCTCGCCGAGAGCGGCGAAGCCCGCCACCACATAGGTCAGTCCTGACGGGGACTGCCGCGCGGTGCCGGCCACCAGGGTGATCGACTGATCGAGGGCGTAGCCCTTGGTGGCGTCGTCGGGGCTGTGAACATCGAACAGGAAGCTCATGGGATCACCGCTGGTCCGCTGCGGCGTCGACGGTGAACTCCGTCGACGTCGCGGGTGAGGTCGCCGCACGGGGGGACACCCCGACGAGCTCGACGACGTGCTGCCCGGGCTCGAGCCGGATCGGATAATTCCATCGGCCGTTCTTGTTGATGAACAGGCTGGCGCGGTCGGTGCCGTCCACGGAGATCCGCACGAAGTGCTCGGGCAGGTACTCGCCGACGAAACGGACCAGGCCGGGATCGCTCGCGTCGCTGCCCTCGACCGCAGCGGTCGGTGCGGGGACGGCCTCCGCCTCGCGCTCGACGATCTCGCGGGTGGCGTTGAGCCGGAGCTGCTTGATGCTGTTCGAGGCCTTGAGTAGGTCGCGCTCGGCGTCCTGGAACTGCGTCGAGACCAGCCAGGTGCGGCCGGTCACCGAGGGCATGGCGCTGATGCGGTGCGACAGGTCCAGAAGCTCTTCGTGATGAAGTCCGAAGTAGGCGGCCTGATCGGTGCCCAGGGGGAAGGACTGGTCGTTCAGACGCATCGTCTCCAGGCGCTTCACGTAGCCGGAGTCCGACTGCTTGTGGTGCGTGTAGACGTAGCCCAGGTGAACGTCCTCGTGGACGCGCACGACCCAGCCGCGGCGCTCGCCCTCGAACTGGATCCGGTTGTGGCTGTGGGCACGAAGGATATGGATCGTGTCCGGGTACCCATAGGTGAACTGGTTCATGGAGTGCCACGGGAAGACGCCCAGCTGCACCTGGTGCAGCTCGATGTTGTACATCAGGCCGAACGGGAAGGTGTGGAGCTGGACGTTGTTCGGGTCCTCGGCGGCGACCTTCTCGCGGGCAAGGCGGAAGAAGTCCCCGGAGACCGCGTCGTCGTCGTCGATGCCGTGCATGATCACCGGGACGTTGCCGAAGTGCAGGCGCAGGTAGTTCTCGACGGCGGCGGGGTAGCTCCAGACCGAGTCGATGAAGACGAGGTCCGCGAACTCCCCCGCACCGCAGTCCTCGATGATCAGCTTGAGCTTCTCGAGAACGTCCTGTGAGATCGCGGAGTCGATGCCGAGGAGCAGGCGGTGACCGGGAACGTGGGCATTGACCAGGGAAGGGACCATGATGTGCCGCAGGGTCTCGTAGCGCAGCTCCCACCAGACGGGATCGGTGACACCGATGCCCAGGCGGGCATGGGAGACGATCGGCGGCTGAGCGAGGTCCGCTGCTGCGGAGAGCGAGTCGGGGGAGGACAGCGTGGCGATCGATGTCGAGTCGAGGAATTCTACGTTGCGGCGCACGGTCTCGATGGTGCCGTCGGCGAAGGTGGCGGTCGCCTCGATGCGGCGCTGTCCGGTGGGCACGCGCATCTTGATCTCCCAGACGCCCGAGCGGTTCACGGTGCGCTGCGCGTGTTGCCGGGCGGCGAACGCGAAGTCGAGGGTCGCGCCGGCAGGTCCGGTGCCTCGGAAGACGACGACCCCGGACTGATGGAGGTCGAGCTCGGGGTTCGTGATGCTCAGCTGGGCGTTGGCCATGGGTTCTCCAGTTCAGTGCCGGTCCGTGCCGACGGGGGTGCGTTGGTCACCATGCTAGGTGCCCGATTCGGGGGGAATGCGTCGGCGTCATGGGCCGGGGATCCTCGCGAGGCTTGCGACGAGCTCCTCGTCCACGCAGAGGGACTGGGCCTCGACGTGCTCGGCGCGCAGGTCGGGGACGGGGTGCTGCTCCCCGTCGCGCCACTCGATGCGCATGCTGTTGAAATGTCGGACGAGCACATCGGTCTCGTCCGGGACGCGCCGTCCGTCGACACAGTGGACCAAGAGCTGGTCGGTCTCGAGCAGCGTCCCGGGCGCGACCGTGTACTTCGGCGTGAGCAGCGGGGCCTCGGGATCATAGAGCCGGTAGTCGGCGTAGTCGCGCATGCGCGACAGACCGTCGGTCGGCTCGGCAGGAACGTTGACGATCGACATGCGACGGTAGCTGCAGATCCCCTGCGGGGAGGCCGCAGCCCGTTCCGTGACGGTGGGCTCCGGACCGATGATCAGCTCGTCGATGTCGCCGAAGGTGATCGTCGCAGCCGTCCGGCACAGCCTGCGCCACGCATGCTCCCATGCCCCGAGCTGCCCGAAGTCCGAGTCCCACACCGAATCTGGTCCGCCGGTCGGCCCCCAGGGGTACGGCCAGTCGATCACGGAGAACATGGCGAGCCCGGGACGATCCCGCAGCACCCCGCGGACGTCATCGGAGGAGTAGAGGGTCGAGGCGTTGTCGTAGAAGACGACGGCGTCGATGCCCTGGGTGGCGACGTGGTGGTCGACCCAGCGGGCGATCCACTCGAGGGAGTTGTTCTGCGACTGGGTGACGAGCACGCGCCGCTCCGTGAAGGCGCCGCTGAGGTTCTCGCCGATGTCGAGACGGAAACGGCCGAGCGGGCAGCGGAGTCGGAGGGAGTCCACGTCCTGCGGGATGCCGGTGATGCGGTGTCGGTGCACGCGGTTCATGGCGGTCGAGCGAAAGCTCCGGGCGTAGCGGCGTCCGGCGTGCTGCAGGGACATCGGGCGCAGACCTCCCGCGAGGTTCAGCAGGGGCGGGCCGATGAGCTCGACATGCTCGTCGACGCGGAAGACGTCGTAGAAGAGCGTGTCGGTGTCGAAGCGCTCGTCGTAGCGCTCCTGCCGGGACGCTGGTGGGCGCGGAGCCTCACGGTGCCACGCCCCGCCCGGGTCGAGCACGACGCCGTGGAGCGTGACCTCGACCTCGACGGGCGCGGGGTTCGCCATGCCGGGGCTCAGGTCAGCCGCACTGAAGCGCGGTCAGCAGAGCGTCGCGCACCACGGAGCCGGAGCGGGTCCGCTGGGCGGCCGTCCGGGCGAAGGCGACGGCATCCTCGTAGTGGCCGGGCTGCAGCACCCGCTCAAGGTCCTGGGTGATCGGAGTCGGGGTGAACTGCGGCGTGCCGTGGTCCCCGAAGTTGGTCCACAGGCCGGCACGGAGGTTCTGACCGACCTGGACGCCCACGCTGCCGCGGGCACCGACGCCGATGCACAGCGCGCCGGCTGCGAGGGTGCGGATGCCGCCCATCCCGGAGACGAGGCCGATCACCGCGGTGTTCATCCGCAGTGGGACCTCCTCCGGGGCGACCCAGCCGTGGAACGTCGTCCGTACCCCCGGGTGGTGCTGGGCGAAGCGACGGAACTCCCGCTCGTATCTGTCGCGCAGCGGACCGTCGCCGAGGATGTCGAGCTGCCACGTCACGTCGGGGCGGAGGCGCGCGCAGGCGGCGAGGGTTTCCTTCGCCGCCTCGATCTGCATGGTCTTGTCCCTCGCGAGGCGGGACGCCATGACGATGTGGCCGACGCCGTCCTCGATGCGTTCCTCGAGGGAGCGAAGGGGAAGGTCGAAGACGTAGTCATGGACACCGTTGGGGACCATGTCGATCTTCCAGGGCTCGACCTTGCCGATACGGGTCAGGAAATCGACCAGGCAGGGGCTCGCCGCGGCGATCGACTCGACGTGCTGGGCCCAGGTGTAGATGTAGTCGTGATATGCACCGTGGACCATGACGTGTAGTCGGGAACCCGGCCACCGGGGGAGGCTCAGAGCGAGCATGCGCGCCTGCGGTGCGTGGGCGAAGACGATGTCGTACGGCCCGGTGTCCGCGATCCGGTCGACCTCTGCCTCCCAGCGGTCCCAGTCGATGGCAATGAACGAGGCACCGGCTGCGCGGGCGCGCTGCTCGAACAGGCCGGGGCCGCCGACGATGGTCACGTCGTTGCCCGCAGCGATGAGATCGGCCGCGGCGTCGACGACCCACTCGTGCAGCCCTCCCCAGTCGGCGACGGTTCGTGCGGGCATCAGAATCTTCTGACGATTCATACTGCTCACCCCTCCACCAGGTCGAGATCGTGCAGTTCGCTGCGGTCCACAGTCATCAGGTCCACTCCGGTCGCGGCGAGCAGATCCGTGGCGCGCGTGATCCACGGTTCGTCGCTGCGGTCGCCGCTCGGCACCACGATCCGGCTGACGTGCAATTCGTGGGAGAACGCGAGCGCCACGGCGAGGAACGGGCCGAGGCGTGCGGTGCCGCGAGCACGACGCCCGAGGAGGTCGGCGTTGGACGCCGTCACGAGGCGGTCCATCGAGAACAGGCGACCGGTCCACGTGGTCATCGGGAGAACGTCCAATGTGATCACCTGTCCGCGGTCCACGCTGTTGCGACCTACGAGGCCCTCATGCTCGAGGTCCAGAACCAGGGTCGAGCCCGCACCGGTGTACTGCGTGCCCTCGACGGAGACGTTCATCGGGGCGACGAAGACGGGCGCCTGGAACGCGCTCAGCGCCTGGGACATGGCCGGGGAGACGGGGACGTCGGTCTCGACGACTCCGCGCAGATAGGACCCGAAGGTCAGCGCGGCGACCGCCATCTGTCGGTCCCCCGGGGTGCCGAGGATGGAGCCGTCGATCAGGAGCTCGCGCAGAGCCGGGTTGGGCTCGCCGCTGTGCTCGGGTGTGAGCGCGACGCAGTGACGGCCGTCGGGGCGGTTCGTGCTCGTGATCCTCACGACTCGACCTCCATGGTCTCGGCCTCGACCTGCGGGGTGCGGAGGGTTTCCTGCACCAGCTGCGCCGTGTAGGCGGCCGGCTGTTTCTCGGCGTCGGCGATGACCAGTCGGCCGCTCTCGATCGCCTCGGGGAGCTGGGAGATCAGCCGAATCGCATCAGTGCTCTGATCGCAGCCGAAGACCTGGAGTCCGAAGCGGCTGCCGTGATCGCCGCTCGCGCGGATCTCGTACGCACGCGGGGCGCCGCGGAGGATCGCCAGTTCGTCGTCGTCGAGCGCGTCGACCGGTGCGACCAGCCACAGGGAGGTCGGGGACTTCTTGCGCAGGACGGCCGCGTGGTACTCGAGACGCTCGAAGACGAGCTCTCGGGCGCGTACCGAGCCCGAGGGAACTTCGGCGTAGAAGGCATCGACACCGTCCTGGAGGTCTGGGGCGGCGACCGCAATGGCTGTGAGAGCGGCGGCGCGCGCGTCCTCGACCTCCTCGGGCGTGCGCTTGGTGGCTTCCAGGCGGGTGCCGATGATTCCAGACGTCCGCAGCGTGACCAGGTCCTTCCACGTGATCCCGGGCAGCTCACCCAGTTCGAGGCGCAGCTTCCCGGTGTGCATGTCGGTCTCCGAGAGGACGCTGCCCACCTTCTGGTAGAGGTCCAGATCGACGACCTTGTTGGTGACGTTGTTGGCGAGCACCAGCGTTCGCTTGATGAGGTGATCGGGAAGATAGGCACCGAAGGCCTTGAACAGGTCCTTCGCCTCAGCGATGACCGGGGTCGTCAGTTCGCTGCCGGCCTCGACCATCTTCCGGCGGCCCGGCTCCGAGGTCGAGAAGCGATTCGCGAAGCGGGTGAGCACCGAGGTCGTGCGCTGGCGTCCGCCGTCGACCGCGGAGACCTGCGTCGGATGGATGCGGCGCAGGTACATGACCTTCTCGGTGTGCTTCCAGCGCAGGCCGGTCCACGCGAGGCGCGAGGCGAGGTTGTGGTCGACCGAGCTGGAGAGATGCTCGTCGTAGCGGACCTCGCGCACGGCGGCTGTCGGCAGGAGCCACGTCGCGTGACCGGGCCCTTGGCCGTTGAAGGCGTTCAGCTCGGGAGAGAACCCGCGACGGATGACGTGGAGGACCATGTCGCCGTTGTCGTCGTTGAAGTTCACCCACGAGCCGTAGGAGGCGCCGTACTCGTCGTAGATGTGCTGCAGGCTCACCTCGAGGCGCCACGGCAGCATGATGTCGTCGTCGTCGTGGACAGCGGTGAAGAAGCCCCGGGACAGGTCGGCCGCACGGTTGCGCGCCGCGCTGATGCCGGCGGACTCCTGGTGGACGTAGCGGACCCGCGGGTCGTCGTAGGCCTCGACGGCCTCACGCGTGGTGTCGACCGAGCCGTCGTCGACGATGATCAGCTCGAAGTCCTCGAAGGTCTGAGCGAGGACCGAGTCGATGCTGTCCGCGATGTACTGGGCGCGGTTGCGCGTGGAGATCGCCACGGAGACGAGCACCTCGCGCAGCCCTCGCGGGACGGACCACGCCGCGAGGTTGCGATAGATGGTCCGGTCATCCTCGACGAAGTCGTGATGATTGGCCCGGACGCGGGCCGACTCGATGCCATGGCGGGAGGTATCCGCGCAGCTCGCACCGAAGAAGTGGTAGGCAGCGAACTGAGGGCGCGAGAGCCGGTCCTGCAGCAGCCCTGCGCGGGCGAAGCGGACGGACAGGTCGATCGACAGATGCGGCTCGAGCGAGGGGCGCTCGTCGTACCCCCGGATCCGCATGAAGCTCTCGCGGGCGACGACGGTGACCGTGCCGCGGTTTGAGGTGGTGCGGGGGACCGACTCGAAGTAGCGGCGGTCCGAGACTTCTTCGAGGTCGTGGATCGTGCGGCCGACGGGCAGGACGCCGTCGCGGCATTCGAGCACGGCGAGGTCGGACCCGGTGGCCGCGAGGTGCTCCAGGGCTCCCTGGATGGACCTCTCGGCAAGCACGAAGTCCTCCTCGAGGAGGACGAGGTACTCTCCCGAGGCGGCGGCCGCCGCGTTGTTCATAGCAGCTGCGTGGTGGTGTTCCGCGTCGAACGGGGCATGGCGGATGCCGGCGCGTCGGCACTCCTCCTCGAGGTCGCTCGTCTCGACGCCGTTGCCGGTGGCCACGATGATCTCCCCCTCGCGATCGCCGAGCGCTCGGCGGGCAAGACGGGCGATGGTGGTCAGCGTGCCCTCGACCCATCCGACGGCGTCGATGACGACGGAGACGGTGGGCCCGGCGGAGGCGATCAGAGCCCCCGCAGTGTCACCGCCGATGAGCTCTCCTTCAGCCACGGATGCTCCTCCTGACGGTGGTGAAACGGGGTGCTCCTGCGGCGTCCGCGGCAGAGTAGGCGACGACGAGCCGGTTGAAGGCGTCGAAAGGGTCCCTGCTGGATCCCTGAAGTCTCCAGGGGACGATCCGGACGGTAAAGGAGCCGATGGGCGCCTCGGCGAGGACGGGGAGCGGGATCGAGGCGACCCCGCCACGTGGTGCATCCGGGACGTACTGGTAGCACCCCTTGAGCGGCGCAGAGAAGCCCCAGTTCAGTATGCCTTTCGGCAACGTATCCCCGTCGGTGTCGAAGGCCTCGATCACGATCGCGTACTCCCGGAGCATGACGGGCTCCTCGCTCAGGCCGAGAGCTATCTCGAGTCGTGACGCAGGGAACGGGAACGTGACATCGAACTGCAGGTCTGGCATCAATCTCCTCCAGGTGAACCCGCGGTGGCGCGGTCATCGCGGATCCAGGTGTACGTGCGGCGTTCCCTGCCGGTCACGAGATCCTGCGCGGTTCGCATCTCTCCGCGAGAGTACAGGTATCCGGCGACGTCCTCCGCGGGTGGCGGCACAGCGGAGGAGACCGCAAAAATCTCCTCCCTGGACACCGGTCCGGGGCGTGAGGCGAGCCGGCCCCAGTCCCCGAAGGTCGTCGCGATCAGAAGGTCCTCGTAGTGCGTCGGGCCGACGGCGGGGTCGAGCACGCCCACCCAATCGACGTCTCCGAAGGCGTCGAGATCTCCGGCCGCCTCGTCGAGCTCGACGACGCGAACCCCCGCCTCCAGGTACCGGTCACGGTCCGCGTCACCGTCGGTGATCGCGACCACGTCGGGAAGAAGGGACTGCGAGAGGAGCACGTCAGCGGCGCCGTTCGAGGACAGCGGCACGAGCACACCGTAGGTCGGATCCTCCGCGGCGCGCACGGGCAGCCCGGCGATGCGCAGCGCGAGCGTGAGGCTGCGCGCGCTGGTGAACGCACGATGCACCGCGCGCATCTGCGCCCACGCCATGGTGCGCCACGCCGTTGGATCGGAGGTGAGCTCGGCGAGCGCCTCGGACCATTCCTCGGCGCTCTCGAGCACCGGGAACGCGTCACCGAGCACGGTGCGCACCCCCTGCCCCTTACCGGAGAGGACGACGGAACCGGACGCCGCGATCTCGACGACGCGACGGGAGAACATCGTCGGCGAGTCGGTCACGGAATTGACGTTGAGGTGCACCGGGTGGCGTCGGTAGACAGACGGCATGAGAGCTGCTCCGACCCCACCGCGCGAGAACGGAGCCAGGTCGGGCGGGAGCTCGTAGCGCGAGCCCTCCACGGTGGCCTGGCGGTCATAGATCGCGAGTCCGAAATCGGCGGCGGCGGAGAGAATCCCACGCAGCTCCACGGTGCGCTGTGGGAAGCGGTCGCCGTAATAGGTGCCCGCGTAGGCGACGGTCTCGCCCTGGGCACGAGCATCTGCCTGCCGGTGGGCTTCGCCCGCGCGATAGGTCTCGTGATCCCCGAAGGCATCGTCCTGATTCTCCCCGGGGCTCAGCGGGTGCATGACCTGCGGATCCGCGAAGAATGGCATCGAGGCGACCACGTGAGTCCGGGAGGGAACGCTGCTCTGGTACTCAGTGATGCAGTGTGCATCGCTCGTGAGGACCGTGTCGAAGTCCGCTGCAGGGATCTTGAACGACCGTAGATGGACCGGGTCCTCGCGGTTCCAGAACACAGTGGGGATGCCGAGCGCGCGAGCATGCGCGAGGATCGCCCGGAGATCGGCCGCCTCGTCGTCGCCGTGGTAGGCGACGCCATGGAACCACTCCTCGTCGGGTGAGGACCACGCGGACTCCGCCAGGACCACGTCGACCGGGGTGTCCGCGAGGGCCTCTTCCCATCCGTGGCGTGGGATCGGCACGGTGCGGATGGTCGAGGAGACGGCGTTCATGGTAAACGTGTCGGCGACGATGCCGACGGTCAGCTCGGTCAGATCGATCGGCTCCGCGGTCCGATCGAGGGCCTCGTAGAAGGCCTCGGCGAGGCCGGGCAGCGCGATATCGGCCTCCGCGACGGCGGCTCTGCCCTCGTCGGTGAGCTCGAGCCCGATACCGAGGCGGCGAGCTGCGACGGCGGCGGCGATCGTGCCGGTCGCATCGGCGCCGCCGCGGATGAGTGCGGGGCGCTTCCGGCGCGCGGCGGTGACGAGCGCATCTGCCGCTTCGAGGACGTGGGTGGCGCCGAGCGGCGTTCCGGGCACGCTGGCGGGCGCCTGGAGCACTGGATGCTCGTCACTGCCCCGGGCGGGACGATGGACGGGTCCGAGACCGTCAACCGGGATCCAGGATCCTTCCCGGAGACCTTCGACGAGGAGTGCCTGCTCGCGGACCGCGAGGAGCTGCTTATGCGCGTGCTCACCCGGCTCCGCGACGGCAGGATCGGACAGGGTGGACATGGCGGCGGCGGTATCGCCCGCGGTGAGCTGCTTCTGCGCGACCGCGGCGACCTGCACCGGGTTGCGCGGGCCGTCTTCCGGGACGGTGTCGACGAGGGGCACGCCGCGCAGGGGCAGCGGTGTCGAGCGATCGACGTCCAGAAGATCGAGCCAGGAGCGACGGTGCACGGACATGTCGAAGACTTGCGCTCGCTCGACGGCCTGCACGCTCTGCTCCTCGTACGCTCCGGGCGTGCGCACGGTGTCCAGGACGAACCGGGCGACGTCCTCGACATTATCGAAGAGGTTCTCGCTGAAGATCTCGGAGGCACCGGGACGTGACCACACCAAGGGGAGAGCCCCGGAGGCCATGCCCTCGACGGGAGCGAGATGGAACGTCTCCTGCGTGCTCGTCGAGAGCACCCAGCCGATACCACGGAACCAGCTGCCCATGTCGGGCGCGAAGTCCTCGAACAGGATGTTCGAGCGCAGCTGCGGGGAGCGGCGAATCCGATCGAACAGGGTCATGTAGGCATCGCGCTGCATGGGCTTGGCCCATTCCCACGGGTAGGACCAGGGGGCACGCCCGCGCAGGTGCAGCATGAAGCGGTCGTCCTCGGCGACGAGGGCCTCGAGCAGGTCCACGGCGCGGTCGGGCCGCTTGAGCATCGGCACGTAGCCGGCGAGACCCAGGTGGAACCGGGCATCGTCGAGCTTCTCCCGGTGCAGATCGATGAGGTCGACGACGTTCGGGATCACGGTCGTCTTGGACTCGGGCCAGCCGGTCTTCTCAAGGATCTCGCGGCGGTAGAAGTCCGAGACGAACACGACGGCGTCGACGGCGTCCACGTCGATGTCCTTGAGCCAGGCGCCTCGCACCTCGAAGCCGTGGAAGCGGACGATCAGGCGCTGATCGGGGCGCTTGCGCTGGGAATGGAAGACCGCGTTGTGCCCGGCCCACTCGCAGATGATGACATCCGCCCAGTCGCCGTCGATTCCCGACTGGTCGGGGTCGTGGTGGGCCAGGCGCGTCCAGCGGTCGATGCGCAGCTCGATATCGCGGCGTTGCCGCAGTACGTCGATGAGCTCGCCCGCGAACTTGAAGTCATGCGAGGAGAACAGCACGCGGAGCTTCCCGTCGCTATGCCGGGACGGGAGCACGGGGCTCTGCACCAGATCGGGCTCCTGCGCGGAGAAGTACCGGGTGAGCCGCTCGACGGCGCTGGAGGCGCGGAAGGGCTGGACGGCATCGTGAGCGCGTGCGGCGGCGTCCCGGCGCAGCTCCGGGTCGCATGCCCGCACAAGCGTCTCGACCACGTCACCATCGACGAACAGCGGGTAGTCGGCACCCAGCAGCCGCTCATGCGCACGGGTGCGGTTCAGCAGCGGGGCGACGCCGAGGGCGCCGTACTCCAGGAGCTTCGTGGAGATCTCGAGGCTCGTGTCGAGGCTCTCCGCACGCCAGCTGACGCCGACGTCGGCGGACGCCGAGAGCTGGATGGCCTCGGCACGCTGCATGCCGCCGGCCCAGGTGACCGAGGTCGATCGACGGGCCATGACGGTGCGCATCTCGGCCGGGAACGTTCGGTCGTTCTTCGTATTCTGGATCTTGTCGCCGATCATCGTCACCCGGGCGTGGACGCCGTGCCCGGCGAGGCGATCGGGAAGGAAGGGGATCTCGAGGCTCTTCCACGGGCGGGCGAACTTGCCGCTGTAGACCAGGCGCAGAGGCGCCTCCTCGGTGCCGAGACCGAGTTTCTCGTCCTCCTCGGCTCGTGCAGCGACGACGTCGGCGTCGAGGAAGTGGGCATCGGGGACGATCGGCGGGAGCAGCAGGGTCTTGCCGGTCGCCGCGGGGACTGCGGCCTCGAAGACGGAGCGGGCGTCCTCGGTCTGGACGAAAATGCGGCGCGCATGCTGTGCAATGCGGGCCAGCTCGGGTGCCTGGGTGTCGCTCGACAGCGGGGAGAAGCCGGGGCCGTCCGTGATGTAGGGCCAAAGACGGCCCTCGAAACGTTCGACGGTGGAGAGCGCGCGAGCGATGTCGTAGCCACGGGTGATGATCGCGTCGAAGTCGGAGGTGGAGTCGATCTCGACGAGGTGGTCGCGTGCTTCCATGGAGGTCATGCCGGCACCGCGCGAGCGGTGGGTCTCGGTCGGCGGAAGCACGGTGCAGCCGAAGCGGTTGCGCAGCTCCTCGAGATCCTCCTCGGGGTGGGCCTTCAGGGCTAGCGTGACGTCGGAGCCGGCGCCGCGCAGAACCTCCACGATGGACTCGAGCCAGATCCGGGATCCGTCCCGGTACCGAAGATTGACATCGCCGTACAGCAGGATCGAGCGGATCACATCGACCTCCGCTGATCAACGAAGGCCGCGAGCGCAGAGAGCACGGGGCTGGAAGGCGCACCGGCAGTGGACGCGAGATCGGCCTCGGAGAGCGGCAGGCGGAGGGCGCGAACAGAGTTCAGCGCCGTCGAGTGGATGTCGGAGGTGCCCTCGTGGCGGAGGACGACGACCTGCGCGCCCTTCTCGAGGGCCAACCGGAGTGCCCGGTCAAGGTCCTTCATCATGCCGATGCCCACGGGGCCGACGGCGCGATCCCACGGCGCAGACTCGAAGGACGCCTCGTCGACCACGATCAGCCCGATCACCGGCTCGACGGTCAGCAATTCGGTGGCGCGGAAGGGGAGCAGCGGCTGATACGTCGTACCCTCCGGCAGAGCCTCGATGGCCTCCGGGGTCATGACCCCGCCGACGACCTTCTCTGCCGTCGGGTCGAGGAGCCCTGCGAAGGTGTGATGTGCGTTGATGTTCGAGACCTCGGGAGTCGATGAGCGTCCGGCGATGCCGCTGCGATGCGGATCCATCGCGACGGCGGCAACGGGAACCACCTCGGTATGCTTCCCGTTGCCGGAGGACCCATTCTTCGCGTAGTACAGGGTCGTGCGCTGCAGCCTGCCGTGCTCTTTGAGCGTCTGTTCGAGCGTCTCCTGCCTCGCACTGAGCGCCTGCAGGCGCTGAGTGACGTTCTTGCGCATCGTCGCGAGCTCGTTCTGCACGGTCCTCTGCGTGAACGAGACCGAGACGACCGCGACGAGGACGGACACGACCAGGACGTCGAGACCCCAGGACACGCCGAATGCTCGCAGCAGCACACCGATCGCGCACAGTGCACCGGCGAGGATCAAAGTCCGTTTGGGCAACGACACGGACGCGCCCTCCCTCCGTCAGAAGATGCGCGTCAGCGCCACAGTCCCTTGGTGTCGATCACAATCTTCTCTTGAAGGAGCTCGCGGTCGAGCTCCTTGAAGGGGTCGTGGTCGACGAGCAGCAGCACGATGTCCGCGCGTTTCAGTGCATCGTCGAGCGAGGTGAGCTCGACGTTGGAGCGTTCGGCGAGTTCCTGAGGAAGTTCCTCGACGTTGGGCTCGACGACCAGAACGGTGCCATCGGGGAGCTGCTGTGCGAGGGCGCCGGCGATGTTCCGGCTGGGAGATTCACGCAGGTCGTCGATGTTGGCCTTGAACGCGATACCCAGGGCGGCGACAGTGGGGGCCTTGAAGCGCTCGGCGCGTTCGAGAACCTTCTTCAGCACCATCTCCGGCTTGGAATCGTTGACGTTGCGGGCGGTCGCGATGAGCTTGGAGTATTCGCGGTCCGCGGAGACGATGAACCACGGGTCCACCGCGATGCAGTGGCCGCCCACGCCCGGGCCGGGCTGAAGGATGTTCACGCGGGGGTGGTGATTGGCGAGCTCGATGAGCTCCCACACGTCGATGCCTTGACGATCGGCGATGATCGACAGTTCGTTGGCGAAGGCGATGTTCACGTCGCGGAACGCGTTCTCGGTCAGCTTGGCCATCTCCGCGGTCTTCGCGTCGGTGAGCAGCAGCTCGCCGCGGCAGAAGCTCGCATAGAGCTCGCGGGTCAGCTGCGACGCTTCGTCGGTGGTCCCGCCGATGATGCGATCGTTGTCGATCATCTCGATCATGATCCGACCGGGGAGGACGCGCTCGGGGGCGTGCGAGAAGTACAGGGAGTTCGGCAGGTTGGGCTCGGTGGTGAACTCAGGCCGCTCAGTGAGGATGACCTGGGCCATGTGTTCGGTCGCTCCGGGAGGGGATGTCGATTCGAGAACGACCAGCTCACCGCCCTTAAGCTGCGGGGCGATCCCGCGGGCGGCGGCCTCGATATAGGAGAGGTCTGCGTCGTGGTCCCCCTTGAACGGGGTGGGCACCGAGACGATGTAGGCATCCGCCTCAGGGGTGGCGGTCTGGGCGGACAGCTTGCCCTGGGCGACGACTCCGGCGACGACGGCCTCGAGGCCGTCCTCGACGAAGGGAACCCTGCCCGCGTTGATCGCGTCGACATTGGATTGCTTCACGTCCACGCCGATGACGGTCTTCCCGGCCTGCGCCAACACCGCGGCGGTCGGGAGACCGATGTAGCCGAGACCGATCACGCTGACGGTGTCGAGGGGGACGTTCGGACTCATCGGGCGCTCCTGGCGTTGCGGGTAAGGGTTCGACGCGGCTGACAGCACGCCGGTACTCACCGTAGCGCCTGAATGAACCCTGATGGATCGCAGCGGCGCGAATAGCCCGGGTTCCCGGGCGTCATCCGTCACAAATATCGGTCCATCGTGCACCGCACACGCACGATGTTGCGCTGACCTGAGGGGACGGTCGCAACAGGTCGATCTTCAGGCGCCGCATCCGGACGGCGTTCGCCGCCGTCCGACGGCCCGGCACTGGAAGTGTCTGTCACCTCGAGACGTAAGACCGTGACGGAACCCGGTTCGCTTGTCAGCGTGAGCGGCTCAGCGGGCGCGAGCCTTTCTCCAGCAGACTCATCGGTCACGTCCGCGGGCGCAGCGAGGCGGCTCTCGGTCGAGGCCAACGCCTCGCCCGTGAGTCGGCTCCCTTCGCTCAGCTGCCACATCGTCGGAACCACCCCGCCCAGCCCAGACGGAGCACTCACCTGCACGGCTACAGCCGTCCCCACGTCGGCCGGATCCCGCATATCGACGATCACGAGCGCGAGCGACCCGTCGTCGGCCACCACGCCGTGCACCATCACGGTCCCGTCCCCGGAGACGGACGGGGTGAGCACCTGGCCATCGGGCAGGTTACCGAGCATCATCAGCGCCAGGTAGCTCGTGCGGCCCGCGACGATCGGGCCCGCATCCTCATGAGGTCCGCGCGCGCAGATCGGGCTCATCGGTGCCCCACCCTGGCAGGCCTGCAGCGTGGAGTGGAAGGCCGTGCGCTCCACACCGAGCTCGGTGGCCGTCATCACGTAGTCCACGGTCCACAGGGCCTGGGCGTGAGTGCGTGAGGTGTCATTCGTGCCCGGGCAGGAGGTCGGACCGGTTTCCTCGAGCCACAGCGGAAGATCGTGCTGGTCCGCGATGTCGGCGCCCATCCCGATGACGTGCCGCGCGCGCTCCCGAATCGCGGGCGAGGTCAGATCCTCCACGGTCGGGTTCGCGATCGAGGACGCCGGCCCCTCGCAGTCCCACAGTGGGTACCAATGCAGGCTGAGCGCCCGCTGGTTCGGGATGCCTGACTCGGCGAAGGCCCGCCACCAGGGAGCGTCATAGGCCCCGGGGCCTGCGACCGGCAGTCCAGGCGCGGTCTCCTCGATCGCGGCGGAGTATTCGGTGAGCGAGGCCTGATAAGCCTCGGGCCCCCAGTTCGTATCGCGCACCGCGAGCTGCGGCTGATTGGCGTGGAAGAACCCATTGGGTTCATTGCCGATGGCGACGGCGACCAGTCGTTCGCTGAACGCCTCCTGCGCGTGGGCGGCCATGTCCGCGGCGCGGTAAGGATCGTCATGGCCGAGATCCAGGGCGATCGTCACCTGGGCGTCGACCTTGTCGGCGACGGCGGCGACGCGTTCGAGATCCTCCGGACGGACAGTGACCTCCGCCCAGTCCGGGGCGGGCTCGTTGCTTGAGGTCCACCACATCTTCCGGTCCACGCCGTTGCCCCCGAAGCGCAGCACGGGCCGGTCCAGCTCGCTGAGGGTGAGGGACAGGTTCGAGCTCTCAGAGTTCCACAGCGGCGAGGCGAGTTCACGCGCGTCGAAGCTCAGCCCGACGTTGCCGCCGGTGCGGACGGCACCTTCCTCGAGTACGAGGTGCGCGGTGATCGTTTCAGCGGTGGCGTCCGCCGGGTCGGTCATCTCGAAACCGGCGGGGGAGGGGTCGTAGCCGGGCAGGAGAAGGGTCTCGGAATCCGGCGGCTCGGGAGGGGCGGCGCGGCGCTCGGGGTCAGTGCCCGGCTCGGTGGACCGGTGGCGCAGTGCGAGGGCGCCGAACGCGAGCACCAGTGCGATCACGACTACGACGGCACCGCCGATCAGCCAGTGGCGTCGTGTCACCGTGCCCCCGCTCCCGTGCCACCGGCCTGCGCCCGATGATTCCCCTGAGCACAGGATGGCAGATCACAGCGCAGCCGTGCCGCGGTTGCATCACGTCATGGATGACGGAGGTGTCGCAGCGTGACCGAGCCATAACGGCCACTCACACCATCACGTGCGCGTCGTTCCGTCCGAACCAGGCGACGTCGGCGCTGGCCAGCAGCTCCCGATCGCTCACCGACCAGGCGTGCGCGCCGGCCTCGCCGCGGCGCATCTGGGTGAAGTTGAAGCGGTCGGCCGAGTAGACCCGGCCGCCACCGGAGACCACGGCCTCAAGGAAGCCGGTGTCCTCCCCGCGGGAGACGTCGGCGAAGGGGTGGGCGGCGAACACGTCGCGCCCAGCGGTGATCGTCGGCCCCATCACCCGGTCGGTGAAGCGGTGCTCCATCCACGGGAAGCGCAGCAGCGTCGCGTCAGAACCCGAGAGGTGCATGTAGTGAGCGTGCTTGCCCACCACGTCGGCCCCGGAGAACTCTCGAGCCCGGAGCAGATCATGCAGGTAGAACTCGCCGTAGAGGTCGTCGTCGTCCATCTTGGTGCAGACCTCGCCATCGGCCCGCTGGACCGCGGCGTTCAGGCACACGCCGAGGCTCCACCTGTCCGAAGCTTCGAGAACCACCACGTTCTCCATTCCGAGCTCCCGAGCCCGCATCGCTGTCTCCGTGGGCGCCTCGAAACCGTGGGTGATCAGCACCAGCTGCCGCTCCACGCAGGCCTGCCGGGCCACCTGACTCACCAGGTGCTCCAGCTGCTCGGGGCGGTTGGTCACCGCCATGATGCTCACTGCGGGCAGGCCCGCAGTGCCCACGAGGCCGTTGTCCCCGGCCTTCTCGCCGAGGCCCACGGCGTCCAGCACCTGCCGAGCGCGATGGGTATAGGTGTGCTCGCGCCAGATGCGGCGCTGGGCGAGATGCACCGTGCGGTCGCGCAGTTCGCGGGAGCGGACCAGTGCCCGCACCACATGCGCTGCGTCCTCCCGCTCCGAGACCACCGGGACCTCGTCGGCCGTGAAGAACTCCCCGATCGCGGGGGAGGGAGCGGTGACCACGGGTGTGCCGGAGGCGGTGATCTCGAAGATCCGACGAGCGCACATGGAGGGGCTCGTGACCACAGAGTTCACGTTGAGGAACACCTTGTAGGCCTTGTAGGCAGTCAGCATGCGGTCGTAGTCGAGCGACCCTACGACTCGGTCCGCGAGCGCTCCGGGGAACTGGTAGCGCTCATCGTTCCCCAAAAAACGGGAGAAGATCTCCAGCCCCGTGTCCATGCGCGCTGAAACGTCGAGCGCCCCGCCCAGCAACATATCCATCTGTGCACGCCGCTCAGGGAACTTGTGCGCGAAGTACATGCCGGCAAAGGCGACATCGCGGACCTGGTGGCCGTGCTGGGGACGGATCGGATTATGCACTGCGGACTGCGCCGCAAACGGCAGCACCTCGATGCGGTCGTGCCCGAGCTCCTCGCGGTAGCGGGGCAGCAGCGTCACGTCGGTGGTGAAGACCTGGTCGAACAACCGCGCAGTGTCCAGGAAGTCCTCGAAGTGCGGCGGATCCTCCTTGTTCCAGAACACGGTGGGGATCCCGGCCTCGCGGCAATGCGCCACCAGCTCGCGCAGCGACGCGCTCGGGGCTTTCGACCCGGTGAGCTGGTACTGCCAGGCGTCCTTGTTGCCGTGCCATGCGGACTCCACGAGCAGCAGATCCACCGGGCTCTGCGCGACCTGCTCACGCCAGGCAGATGGGGTCACCGCGACGGTCTCGAACTCGTGGCTCCACGCCAGCATCGAGAAGTCGTCGAGGATCACCGCGGCGCGCAGCCCCGCGAACGTCGGATCCGGCTCGGGGAGCGCAGCGAGTGGAAAGTTGAGGCTGCCCTTGGCGTCGACACTGCCCAGCACATCGCTGACTCCATGGGTCGCGGTGCGACGTCGGCGGTTCCACGTACGCACCTGTGCCAGGCCACCCGTGCGCAGATGCCACAGCCCCGTGCGAAACGTTAGCAAGCGGGACGAAGACTGCGTGGGCATGGGCACCTCTGGTCACGACGTGATGGGCTGGCGCCTCATAGTCCCACGGTCACCGCTCCGCGCAGGGGCGGAGTCGGAGACCACCGCATCCTCTGCTGTCGGGAGCGCCACAGGGAAACGGTAGGTTCCAGGACGACGAGACAAGCCCGGGTACTCTGACGCACACCCCGAACAGCTCGGAAGCCGCCGTCGGCAGGAAGAGAGAGCCCCGTGACCGAACAGCCTGCCGAGACGGCGCCATTGCGCGTCGCGATCTACGGCAGCTGCGTAGCCCGGGACTCCGTGGATCTTGCTGGTAGCGGGCGCCTCTCCGTCGCGGACTATGTCGCTCGCCAGTCGCTGATCTCCGCCGGCCTCGATGCCTCGGCTCGGTTCCCGTCGGACCCGCAGGTCTCGTCCCGGTTCCAGCGCCGCATGATGGAAGCCGATTTCGCTGGGGATCTCGAGGCGCGTCTCGATGCCGTCGCGCCGACGACGGATCTCCTGCTGTGGGACCTGACGGACGAGCGCCACGGAGTGCACGTGTTCGAGGACGGGTCGGTCGTGACCCGCAGCGTCGACCTGACTGCTGTCCCTGAGGTGCTCGGCGTCGTCGAGGGAACTCGCCACGTCGCCTTTGGCACGGAGGAGCACTTCGCCCTCTGGTCGCCGCGCGCCGAGAAGTTCCGGGACCACCTGCGTGAGCGCGGCCTGTTCGACAGGACCGTCGTGCTGCAGGTGCCGTGGGCGCTGGTCGCCGTCGATGGCCGGGAGACCCCGGTCAGCATGGGCACCAGCGCCATCGAGGCCAACGAGGCCTACCGCCGCTACTACGAGCATCTGCGCTCTCTCGGCTTCACGCTGCTCGAACTGCAGCCGCTGGGCGTGCTCGCGGATCCCGAGCACCGCTGGGGCTTCGCGCCGTTCCACTACACCCAGGACGTGTACGAGGAGATCGTGGCCCGGGTGCTGGCGGCCTGCGACAACCGTCCGGCGTGAACGTCCTGGGATCACGTCTCGACCCCGAGGTAGCGTCACCCGGCGCTCGCGGGGCCACCGCACCGTGCCCTTCCCATCGGTAGATACATCGTCCCGCCCGCACTGACGGGGTACTGTCCCCCCGCCGAAGCGGCGAGGTGGGACGGAGCGGGGTCGGTCCATGAGCGAAGCAGCGAGCGCGGCGGATGGCGCGGCGACGATCACTGCGCCCGCCCCCGATGACGACAGCGACACGTCCCAGCAGGTCGCGAAGGCCGCCAGGCGGGGCACGTCGCGACGCATCCGGCGCAATCGCCTGCTGCAGGCCGGTGTGCTCGTCGGCGTCCTGACCATCTGGTGGGTGATCGCCGCCCTGGAACTTGTGGATCCCCTGTATCTGCCGGGGCCGGGTTCGGTGCTGAGCTCCTTCATCGACGCGAACCGCTGCCTCGAGGTGGACGGGACGACCGGCCGCACCGTGTGCGGCGTCCAGAACTACTACCTGTGGGAGCACCTGCTCGCCTCTTTGCAGCGCATCGGCGTCGGGGTCGCCCTCGCGGCGGTCGCCGGCATCGCTCTCGGGTTCCTGATGAGCATGTGGGAGCCGGCGAACACGGCGCTGGCCCCGTACCTGAACTTCCTGCGGGCGCTGCCGCCGCTGGGCTACATCGGCCTGATCATCGTGTGGGTCGGGATCGGGGACCTCTCGAAGTACCTGCTGCTGTTCCTCGCCGCCTTCCCGCCGATCGTCATCGCGACCATCGACGGCGTCCGCGGGGTGCGGGAGGACTACCTCGCCGCCGCCCGCAGCATGGGCGCCGGCCCACCGCAGGTCGCCCGCTTCGTGGTGCTGCCGGGCGCGACCGCCTCGATCTTCTCCGGGGTGCGCCTCGCGGTCGGCTTCGCCTGGACCACGGTGGTCGCCGCCGAGCTCAACAACGGCATCCCCGGCATCGGCGGCCTCGCCTACATCTCCGGCACCCAGCTGAACACGTCGCTCACCATCGCCTGCATCATCGTCATCGGTCTCGTCGCGGTCGCCCTGGACGGCTGCATCCGCTGGCTCGGTGACCAGCTGGTGCCCTGGCACGGAAAGGTCTGACCGCCATGAGCACCTCCTCGACCCCGCGCCCGCGCCGCGTCCGGCTCCTCGCCGCCGGCCTCGGCGCCGCGCTGCTGCTGAGCGGATGCGTCCAGTCCGGGCGCACCAGCCACCCCGACAACTTCGAGGGCGAGATCTCCTGCCCCGTCGACCCGGACCCCAGCATCACCACGTCGGCCCGCCTCGCCTGGCAGGCCATCCCCAACGGCGACCTGGTGATCAAGGACCTGGAGCTGCTCGAGGCCTGCATGCCCGCCGCCTCGATCAGCTGGGTCAAGATGAACTCCGGCGGGGACGTGATCCAGGCCTTCGGCTCCGAGTCCGTGGACATCGCCCAGGTCGGCTCCAGCCCCGCCGTGAAGTCCACCTCGCCGCCGCTGTCGAAGGACGTCAAGGTGCTGTGGATCAGCGACGTGATCGGCGAGGCCGAGTCCCTCATCGTGAAGGACCCGGCGGTCGCGCAGCTCGCCGACCTCGAGGGCAGGACCATCGCCGTGCCCTTCGGCTCCACGGCCCACTACTCCCAGCTCACCGCTCTGGATGAAGCCGGACTGAGCGGAAAGGTCGGGGTCATCAACCTCGCCCCCGATGCGATCCTCGCCGCCTGGCAGCGCGACGAGATCGACGCCGCCTGGATCTGGGAGCCCACCCTCACCCAGCTCGTGCAGTCCGGTCACCCGATCCTCTCCAGCGAGGACAGCGCCGCGATGGGAGCGCCCACCTTCGACCTGGTCGCCGGGACCGACGACTTCGTGACGCAGAATCCCGAGTTCATGGCGATGTGGACTGCCGTGCAGGCCGAAGGGACGCGACTGCTGCGGGAGGAGCCGGAGGCGGCGGCCGTCTCGATCGCCGTCCAGCTCGGCATCACCCCGCAGGAGGCCGAGGCGCTGCTGGCCGGGTACATCTACCCGACGCTGGAGGAGCAGGCAGGGCCCGAGTACTTCGGCGGCGGACTGGCCGACGCCTTCCGCGGCACCGCGGAGTTCCTGGAGGCCCAGCAGGAGATCGACGCGCTCGCCGAGGCCTCCGTGTACGAGGAGATGCCCTACGCCGAGGCCATCGAGGAGGCCGCCCCGTGAACGACCACCCCGGCACCAGCCCTGTCGTCTCGCTCGAGGGCATCTCCCAGCGCTACATCACCGACGCCGAGGACGTCGTCCACGCGCTCGCCGAGACTGATCTGCAGATCCCCGAGAGCCAGTTCGTGTGCGTCGTCGGCCCCTCGGGATGCGGGAAGACGACCCTGCTGAAGATCATCGCCGGCTTCCTCGCCCCGACCGGCGGCACCGCCCGCTATCGGGGCACGCCGATCCACGGGCCGGGGGCCGAGCGGGGGGTCGTGTTCCAGCAGCCCAACCTCTACCCCTGGTTCTCCGTGCGGGACAACGTCGCCCTCGGCATGCGGATGCGTGGGGTCGGCAAGAGTGAGCGGGCCGAGAAGGCGCAGGAGTACCTCGAGCTGGTGGGGCTCGGGGACTTCGGGGACTCCAAGCCCTACGAGCTCTCCGGCGGCATGCAGCAGCGCGCCCAGATCGCGCGGGTGCTGGCCAACGAGACCGACGTGATCCTCATGGACGAGCCCTTCGGCGCGCTCGACGCGATCACCCGGGCACGGCTGCAGGGTGACCTGCTGGCCCTCCAGCGGGCCCAGCACCGCACGGTCTTCTTCATCACCCACGACGTCGACGAGGCCGTCTTCCTCGGCGACCGGGTGCTGGTGATGAGCGCGCGCCCCGGCCGGGTGGTGCTCGATCAGCCGGTGAACCTCTCGGGCAGCGCCGGGCACATGCTCGGCGAGGAGATGCGCCGCCTGCCGGAGTTCCTCGAGCTGCGGGAGCGGATCGCCGGGGCGATCGAGCACTGACGCACGACGCCCAGGCTCCTACGACATGGACCGGCCGCCGAGGGCGTTCCCCTCGGCGGCCGGCCGCTGTGATGCGCGCTGCAGGTCAGTGGCCGTAGCCACCCTCCTCGGCATCGGCCTTCTGGGCGTCGATCGCGTCGTCGTGCTGCTCGGCCTCGTCCTGGGAGAGCTCCTTGGTCTCCGCGTCGACCAGGTCGTCGTCGGAGCCCTCCTGGGCGCGGGCGTCGCCCTGGTCCTCGGGCAGGGTCCGCTTCTCGTCGTCGCCGGGGTGGTACATGGGAGTGCTGGTCATCGTGAGTCCTCCTGTGATGAGTCCTGCTCGGTGTCGCCAGCCTCTCACCGGGCACGGCCCGGCACCAGCCCCCGGCGGCCGTCGGGGGGCGCCGGGCGCCCGTGACGGGGCCGTCGCTCCAGGGCGTGGCGGCGCGGTGGGAACCGTGAACCGTGTGCTTCGACCTCGTCTTTTCCCGCTGCCGAACAGACGCAGTACGCCGTCGGTCCTCCCTCATCGGGCAGGCAGCGGTGCGTCATCGACCAGGCGGTCGCGCCCCGTCGCGAGGTCGTCGGACCCGACCCCACCGCGCCACCCCGTCGTCCCGGGTCGCTGCTGACGCCGTCGTTCTCGACCAGTCGGTCAACGCGCTGCCCGCTGCCGCGGAACCGCCCCACCAGCGGGAGCACCGCCAGGCACCGCAGGTGCGCAGCCCCGAACTGTCCTCGAGCTCCGGGGCATGATTTCCTCACTCCAGGGGCGGCGCCGCGCTCGGGAGGACCCAGCGAGCCGCAGCCGGCCCCGTTTCGCTGCTGACGCCGGCAGCACGAGGACTGCAGCACGAGGAAAGAGGACACCTAGATGGCGACCAAGAGCACCGACCGGAGCGATCGCCCCGCCGACGCGCCGGACCCGGAGGACCCCCGCAAGCCCGACTCCCCGGCGGAGGTCACCGCCCCGTCCTGGAAGTACGTGCTGCGCACGACGCTGCGCGAGTTCTCGGCCGACGGCTGCACCGACCTCGCGGCCGGGCTCACCTACCGCACCGTGCTGTCGATCTTCCCCGCCTTGATCGCGCTGGTCTCGATCCTCAGCCTGTTCGGGCAGGACGAGCAGTCGGTGACCTCGGTGCTCGACCAGGCCGAGGGGATCGTCCCCCCGGACGCCTGGGAGACCGTGCGGCCCGCCCTCGAATCGATCCTCACCGCGCCCGCCGCCGGGCTGGGGCTGCTGATCGGTCTGCTGACCGCCCTGTGGTCCGCCTCGAGCTACGTCAAGGCCTTCGGTCGGGCGATGAACATCATCCACGACGTGCCCGAGGGTCGCGGAGCGATCAAGCTCAACGTGCAGATGTACCTGCTGACGGCGCTCTTCCTGCTGCTCGGCGCGATCGGGCTGATGATCTTCGTGCTCTCCGGCCCGGTGGCCGAGGCCGTCGGCAACGCGATCGGGCTGGGCTCGGTGGCCGTGACCATCTGGAACATCGCCAAGTGGTTCGTGCTGGCCGCGATCGTGGTGCTGGTGGTGGCGCTGCTGTACTACGCCACCCCGAACGTGAAGCAGCCCAAGTTCCGCTGGATGAGCATGGGCGCGCTGCTGGCCATCATCGTCGCCGTCCTCGCGAGCGTCGGCTTCTTCCTCTACGTCTCGAACTTCGGCAACTACAACGCCACCTACGGGGCGCTGGCCGGCGTGATCATCCTGCTGCTGTGGATCTATATCATCAACACCATCCTGCTGTTCGGCGCCGAGGTGGACAGCGAGATCGAGCGCGGCCGCGAACTGCAGGCCGGGATCGCCGCCGAGGAGGAGCTGCAGCTGCCGGCCCGCGACACCAAGGCCAGCGACAAGAAGGCCAAGAAGTACGCCGAGGACGTCGAGCGCGGCCGGAACCTGCGCGAGAGCGCCGGGGCCAGCCAGGAGGACCCGTCGGCGAAGCGGGAGGACTGACCGCGACCGCTCAGGGGCGCTCCAGCGGGATCCTCACCGTGAAGGTGGAGCCTGCGCCCGGCTGCGAAGCCACCAGGATGTCCCCGCCATGGGCGCGGACGAAGCGCTGCGAGATCGCCAGCCCCAGCCCGGTGCCGGGGATGGCGGCCCGGCGCACGTGATCGGCGCGGTAGAAGGTGGTGAAGAGCTGGCTGCGCTCCTGCTCGCTCATGCCGATCCCGGTGTCCCGGACCAGCAGCTCGGCCCACGCGCCGGTGGCCTCGCCGGATCCAGCGGGGCCGGTTCCAGCAGTGCCGGTTCCAGCGGTGCCGGGCTCGAGGCGGCGGAGCGAGACGGTGACGCTGCCGCCGCCCGGCGTGTACTTGAGCGCGTTGGACACGAGGTTGTCGATGACCTGACCGATCTTCACAGGATCGACCCTGGCCGCCAGATGCTCCGGGAGAGCGGACGTCACGGTGACGCCGCGCTGGCGCGCACGCACCTCCGCGGACTCCAGGCTGTGCCGGGTGAGCCGCGCGAGGTCGACGTCCTGCACGATGACCTCGGGGCTGCTCGCCTGCGCCTCCAGCAGGCTGGTCACCAGCTGGAGCAGCCGTTCGGCATTGCGGATCGAGGTGGTCAGGTAGCGCTCGAGCTCCGCGTCGGGAGCGGTCTCGAGCGCGAGGTCGAGGTAGCCGATGATCGAGGTCAACGGGGTGCGGAACTCGTGGGAGACCTCCGCGACGAACTGCTCCCGGGTGCGGATGGCGTCGATGAGATCGGTGACGTTCTGGACCACCATCACGGTGCCGTCGAAGGCGCCGTCCTCGTCGATCAGCGGCGAGGCCGAGACGGACAGGTGCTGCTGGCTGCCGTCCGTGCCGGCGGCGATCATGCGGCCCTCGAACGTCTCCCCCTGGAGGGCACGATGCACCGGCCGTTCCGTGGGCGGGATCGGCGTGATGCCGTCCGGCTCGAAGAGCAGCAGCTCCGCATCTGCGCCGTCCTCCCTGCCCGGGGGCAGGCTGAGGAAGTGCAGTCGCCGCTGCGCCGGATTCATCAGCACGTCGTGGCCGTCGCGATCCACCACCAGGATCCCCACGTCCGAGGTGTCCACCACCGCGTGCAGCCTGCGGTTCTGCGAGGCGGCGTACTCCAGCGACTCCCGCAGTTCCTCGCTCTGCCGGTCCATGCTGGTGGACAGGGCGCTGGCCGCGATGCCCAGCGCCAGCATCAGGAAGGGGACCATCGCTGGTCGCATCAGCGTCGACTCGACCAGCTCGACCTCGAACGGAGTCGTGTCGAACAGATACGGATACCACGCCACCGCCGCGCTGCCCACGAATCCCAGGGTGATGGCGAGGGTGGGGCAGATGCCGGACCAGGCCAGCCAGAACACCGGGAGCGCCGCGAGGACGGACATGCCGTCCAGGACCTCTCGGGAAGCGGCCCAGAACGGGGCGATCGCCACGAAGTCCAGCAGTGGGATCACCCAGTAGGCCACCGGTGGGAGCCGATGCCAGGGAACGACTCCGGCCAGCACGGTCAGCAGCAGGATCCCGCCGAACCCGATCGCGAGGTGCGGGGAGCCGGTGGCGACCCCGGGGTCGACGCTCAGCACCACTGCGGTGATCAGCACGGCGGAGATCGTCAGCGGCAGCTGGAACAGCAGCACGCGGTGCCGCAGGGAGTACTGGCCGAAGTACCGACCGCGCCCCCCGGTCCGGCTGACCGCCGCGGCGGTCGTCGAAGAGTCGGGCTGTGACACGGACGTGCTCCGTTCCTGGGCGGGACCTCGGGCACCCTCGGTACGGCGGCCCACGATATCGTTGGGGGCCGAACACCATCCTGAGGGGCGTGCATGGACCGACGCGTTGCCGTCGTCGTCGAGGACGACGAGGACATCCGAGAGCTCATGGTGTCCCTGCTCGGCCAGTCCGGCTTCGAGGTGCATGCCGCAGCCGCCGGCACGAGGGGCGTCGAGGCGGTCCGCGAGAACGACCCGGTGATCGTGACCGTCGACCTGGGACTGCCGGACATCGACGGCTACGAGGTCACCCGCCAGGTGCGGCAGTTCTCCGACGCCTACGTGGTGATGCTGACCGCCCGCACCGAGGAGATCGACACCCTGCTGGGGCTCGACGCCGGCGCGGACGACTACATCACCAAGCCGTTCCGGCCTCGGGAGCTGCGAGCGCGGATCGAGGCCATGCTGCGGCGGCCGCGCACCGGTGCCCCCGCTCCCGCAGCCGCCGATCCGGCGGCACCGCTCTCCCCCGGACGTCGGCGCCACCGGTCGCCGTGCCCGCCGCGGCGCCCTCCGTGTTCTCGGCACCAACGGTGCCCTCCGCTGCAGGGCCGTTCGCCGAAATGGCCCCGGTGTCGGTCCCGAGCCCTCCCATGGCGGCCTCTGCGCCGGCGACAGCATGCGTCGATGCCGCAGCTCAGGCACGCCTCGAGCTCGACGGCCTCGTGCTGTACCCGCACCTGCACCAGGTGGAGGCCGGCGGCCGTGACGTAGCGCTGACCCCGACCGAGTTTCTGCTGCTGGAGACACTCCTGCGCAGCGGACGCGTCGTGCGCTCCAAGTCCGAGCTCGCGCGCACGGTGCGCGGGGACGACGCGGACGGCGGGACCTTCGTCTCCAAGGCGGACGAGCGCACCATCGAGGTGCACGTGGGGAACCTGCGGCGCAAGCTCGGCGATGACTCCAAGGAGCCGCGCTGGGTCCAGACCGTGCGCGGGGTGGGCTATCGGACGGCCGGGAGCGTCAGCGCTCTCATCTGACGCGCTCGGCCGGCGACGCGATGCCCTGGAGGTAGAGCCACAGCTGACGGGCGGTCTCCGCAGCGATCCTGCGCACGCAGGCTATGCCCTCGGCGGCGCATCGGCGCGCCGCGCCCGAGGCGAGGGCCGCGAAGCCCTCCTGCAGCGAAGCGACCTGCTCGGAGAGGGCGTGCGCACCCGCCATCGCGGAGGAGGTCTTCAGGCTGAGGGCGGCATCCATCCAGCCGTCGCGGTCCGCGATCGACAGGGCCTGCTCGAGCCGCTCGATGCGGCGTTCCAGCATGGAGAGGTAGCGACGGAGGAAGCTGCACAGGACATCGGCATCGCCCAGCTCCTCGCCCAGGACACGCAGCGCGTCGATGTCGAGGACCGGGGCGGGGGGCGCGGAGGGCATGAGGTCATCATGCGCCGCTTCGCGCAGGAGAGCGACCCCCGGCAGCCAAAGAATGCTTCAAGGGTGGAGGCCGCGGCCGTGCCGCAAGATCACCTCAAGACAGCCCCGCAGAATCTGCAGGAAACGTTGCGCAGACCCTCGCTGACCCCCTGGGGATCGCTTGAGCTGCCGGGAGTTGAATGAAGCCACCGGAACGACGAGACCGGGCCCGGCTCCCCGCCGGTCCGATCCCCAGCTTCCACTCACCGTCACCGGCGCTGACATCTCCGTCAGCCCGCAGCACACGAGCAACAAGGAATGTCGACATGAACAAGATGGCCAAGGGCGCAGCGATCACCGGACTGGGCGTTGCCCTCCTCCTCGGCGGCGGCGGCACGCTGGCAGTGTGGAACGCCGAGCAGTCCACGAACGCCGGCGTCATCGCCTCCGGTCAGCTCGACGTCGCGCCGGGCAAGGGCGTGTGGACCGACGCCAATACCGGCACCACGGTGGACATCAAGACGTACCGCGTGGTCCCCGGCGACTCCCTTACCTACACGCAGCCGCTGACCGTCACTCTCGAGGGCAACAACGTGAGCGCCGTGCTGAGCATGACCGGCACCCCGCAGGCCATGGCAGGCACGGCCGCGTTCGACAACGACGACCTCGACTTCACCCTGCCCACCCTGGTCAACAAGGACGGCAAGAGCGTCCTGGACGGCACTGCGCTCAAGAGCAAGGCTCTCAACAAGACGGAGACCCTCACGGCGTCCTCGACCGTCACCTTCGACGCGGACGCCGACGGCAGCATGAACGCCGCCATCGACCTGAACAAGGTTAGCTACCGCCTTGACCAGCAGAAGCCGGGAGCGAACGGCACCACCCAGGGCTGACGCAGCGGCGCGGGGCGTTCCGCACCGCAGATCGCCGCCTGGGCTCCGTCCCCCTCCACCCGCCACCATCACCACTCGATCGAGGAGCTGACATGCGCATCGCCCCCATGCTGCAGAGCGCCGCAGTCCTCGTCCTGGCGGTCGTGGCGGGTCTCCTGGGGCCTCCGGCACCTGGGCGCTGTGGAACGATTCCGCGCCGACCGACGCCGGCAGCATCCGGTCGGCCGACTTCATCGTCACGGTCAACGGCGCCGAGATGATCGTCAACGAGACCTCGACCACGGTGGCGCTGGCAGATCCGTCGGCGGCCCTGACGCCGGGCACTCCGGTGTACGCGTCGCTGACGCTGACCAACTCCACCGACGCGAGCTCCAGCTTCACCGTCGGCGCCACCCTCGGCGCCCCGCAGGTCACATCGAAGAATTCGGCGCTGGCCAGCACGCTCACGGTGCGGTCGGCCGTCATGCCGGCGAGCGGCAACTGCTCGGCGGCCACCTACTCGTCCGGCGACTCCGCGAAAGCGACCTCGGCGCAGGTGGCCAAGGGCGGTTCGCAGCGCTTCTGCCTGCGCATGAGTCTGCCGGCGACCGCGCCCGATTCCCTCATCACCAGCGCCGCCACGGTGACCGTCCCCGTGCACGTCGCACAGATCCGATAAGGAGCCCGCCATGACCACCCCTCACAAGACCCCCCACGCTCCGGTGTGGCTGCAGTGGATCGGCCAGGGCGTCTCCTTCCTCCTGCTGTGCGTCTCGGCGCTCGCTGCGATCGTGCTCATCGCAGTGCCTCTCCTGACCGGGTCGCAGACCTACTCCGTCCTGACCAGCTCCATGGCACCGTCGTACCCGCCGGGAACGTTCCTGGTGGTCAAGCCGACGAACTTCGACGCATTGCAGGTCGGGGACGTGGTCACCTATCAGATCGAGTCGGGCCGACCGGACGTCATCACCCACCGCATCACCGGGTTCTCCGCTGGCCAGGGCGGTGAGCGCATGCTGACCACCCAGGGCGACAACAACGACGTCGCCGACCCGGATCCCGTGATGGAGATGCAGGTGCGCGGCGAGCTGTTCTACGCCGTGCGCTACGTCGGCTTCCTCGCCAACGCCTTCGGGCAGACCGACCGCGGCGGGATCACCACGGCGCTCGCACTGGCCCTGATCGCGTTCGGGATCATCACCACGGCGCGAGGGGCCATCGCGAGGCGCGACGCAGCCGGCGCCTCGACCACCACCGAGGCCGAGCAGTCCGAGGCGGTCCACTCATGAGCGTCTCCGAGACGGCCGGTCACTCCGCCGGCCCGGGGCCCCGCACCTGGCGCGCCGCCGTCGTGCTGTTCCTGACGGTGTTCGTGGTCGGACTGGGGCTCTCCGGTGCAAGTGCGGTGTGGACCCAGAGCGGTGCGGTGACAGCGCAGGTCACCACCGGGAAATGGGTGGATTACTCCCGCAGCGGGTTCTCGATGCCGCTTGTTGCGTCGACGAGCAGGGCGGACTGTAACCCGTTCTTCTGCTCGACGCGGCTGTCGTGGACGAACGATGCCAAGCTGAACTCGGGCACCGACAAAGTCACCTACCGAGTCGAGGCGACCCAGATCGACAGGATGAGGGTCATCGAACCTGGTCGCCCCAACCAGAGCTCGGCGTCGGAGATGACGCTCACGACATCGCGACCGTACGGGCGCGCGGAGAGCGTGCGCATCACGATCACCCCCTACGTCAACGGCGTCGCAGGCACCCCGACCGTCAAGGAACTCTGGCTCGACAGAAACGGCGGGACGTGGCTGACGGATGCCAGGTAGGTGCACCTGAATGCCGGCATCGGGACGCCGGCGTCGTCCAGCAGGCGCCTCGTCGTCCGAACGGTGGAGCGGCAGGTCACCGCCCTCGCCAAGCGCAAGGACCCGCCGGATCAGTCCGGCGGGTCCCTGCGTGCGCGGTGAGCGTGGGATCAGAACGTCGCGTCGTAGCGCTGCAGGAAGGCGGCCATCGCATCGCCCATGAACGGCTGCAGCGGACGGTACGTGCCGTCGGGCCAACCCTTCGAGATGCCCTCGACCTTCATCCAGCACATCTTCTTGGCGTACACCTGGCTGCGGGAGACGTCCGTGAAGCACGAGACGGCCGGCAGCGAGTAGGCCGGCTGGCCGGCGGACCGGTAGAGGAAGGCCGCCATGGCGTCGCGGGCGATGGGCTGCAGCGGCCCCACCGTCCGCGAACAGTCGTCACCCGCGGATCAGGTCAGCAGATCGGGGCGGGTCGGGAGAGTAGGCGGCGGCGCGACGCAGCGAGGAACGACGGTGTCGAGAGGTCGGCACGGATGGATCACCCGACTGGGCCGCGGCGGAGATGTGTGCCGCGCGCCGACCGTCCTCCTTCCAGTCAATGGGACGCCACGAGCAGCCACGGGAGCACCGCCTGAGCTCGGTGGGACTCATGATCGGTCCCGGCAAGGGCGTCCATGATGGCCTGGCCGATGGAGGTGAAGCGAAGGGCGTACCCGTCAGTGGCGCCATCGAGCTCCGGCCCCTCACTGCTGATCATGAGTACGCCGTATCCCGGAGTGGTGACATCTTCGCGCAGCAGGGCCGCGACGGATGGGGGATCACGCACGTAGAGCTTCGGCTGTACGCAGAGGGATGTGACCGGCAGTTCGTGGGCCGTGGCGAGGTCTGACACGGCATAGTCCGTCCCCGACTCGTCGATCCGCAGGGCCAGTTCCCGCCACCGGCGCCCATCGCCGATGGGTAGCCGAGGAACGTCCCGACGGGCATGGTCCGAGATGATTGCGGCGGCGCGCGCCATCGTGCCGAGCCCCAGGCTCATGGGCTCCGTCGTGAACCAGCCGGTGCGCTCCCACCGATCCAGCCAGATCTGCGTCCGCTCGTCAATCACCGGCGCCGGCGGCTCCGCATCGGCGGTGTGGAGGACGCGGTCGAGCGCGATGCGCGCAGCGGCAGCTGCGAAGGGATCGCAGACCGGCCGGATGCTCTCCCCGTGGAGGTGGAACCCCGTCGTCTCCAGAACTCGCGTCAGGGTCTCCCACGTGGGATCGAGGGTTCTCTTCTCGATGCGGCCGACGGTGGAGGGGCTCAGCTGAGCAAGGCGTGCCAGTTCCGCCCTCGTGATTCCCAGGACGGCCCGGATCCGCACGAGGATCGACGATGCATCCATGGGGCCTCCTGTCATCGTGCGCTCCGGGAGTCGCCTGCGCGTGAGGCTGGTGCGCGAGGCGGGGACAACGCGTCTGCCGCGGCACGGCGGTCCGGGAGAAGAATGGTAACCGCGGGCCGTTCAAGGAGAGGCGGATATGCACATCGCCGTGCGGCCCCACGCAGTCGGGGACTGCTCCGGCCCGCTGTGACGTGGTCGAGTGCCGACGCGCCGTGTCGTGGTCGAGTGCCGACGTGCTGTGTCGTGGTCGAGTGCCGACGCGCCGTGAGGTGGTCGACTGCCGACCCGCGCCGCTCCGTGACTTGCGGATACGCAAGGTGCTGAACGACGTGCACTCCATCCCATCCTGCTGTGGGCTACCGCCCTGTCAGGCGGCCGCGATTCCGGCGTGGGGGTCCCACGCATGGCGCCACGGCGAGCTCCGCGGAACGCAGACGGAGTGCGGACGTACCAAGCGCGTGGACAGGCCCGCGCGGTCAGCCCCGCACGGTCAGCGACTGCTGCGGACTCTCAGCCGCGCCGGGGCCTGCTTCACCGCCCGTATGCGACCGCCGGGATCTGGGTGGCGAGCTTGCCGCCGGAGACGTCCTGGAGCGTGCCGGTGATGTAGGAGGCCTGGTCGCTGGCCAGGAAGATCAGCAGGTTCGCGACGTCGTCGGCGCTCTCCCAACGGCGCAGGGACAGCGTGTCCAGCAGGCGGTCCTGCTGCGCGGCGGGCAGCTCGGTGAAACCGTTCATCGCGGTGGGCACCATGCCCGGGGCGTAGGCGTTCACGGTGATGTCCCAGGGCCCCAGTTCCGAGGCGAGCACCCGGGTCAGCTGCACCACCGCCGACTTCGAGGCCGCGTACGCGGCGCTGCCCACGCTGGGGATGATCGCGGCGAAGGAGGCGGCGTTGAGGATCCGGCCGCGGCCGGCCTTCTGCATCAGCGGCGCGACCGCCTGGCACATCAGGAACACGCCGCCCACGTTCACGTCGAAGCACGCCTTCCAACGGGCCCAGTCGAGCTCGGCCACCTGGCCGACCACGTTGATTCCGGCGTTGTTGACCAGCACGTCGATGGTGCCGTGGCGACGAGCCACCTCGTCCACCGCGGCCTGCACCGACCCGGGATCGGCGACATCGCACACGAGCTGCTCGACCGGGTGCACCGTCGCCTCGCCCTCCTCGGCGGCGTCCGGGAAGGCGAGGTCGAAGGCCACCACCGTCGCACCCTCGGCGGCGAAGCGCTGCGCGAGCACCGCGCCGATGCCGCGCGCGGCGCCGGTGATGACGACGACCCTGTTCCTCAGGTCCAGCTCCATTGCTTCGTCCCTTCTCGTATGTCGACGGTCGTGAGCGCGTCGGCCTGCCGACGAGCCCCGCCAAAAAGCATACTATTGAGGGTCCGAACCCCGGCACGACGAAAGGGATCCTCATGAACGACTCGACCCCGCGCACGCTCTGGATCACCGGCGGAGGCAGCGGCATGGGCCGCGCCATCGCCCGCGTCGCAGCCGGCAACGGCTGGGCGGTCGCCGTCAGCGGACGCCGCCGCGAGGTGCTCGACGAGGTCGTCGAGGAGATCGCGGCCGACGGAGGGACGGCGCTCGCGGTGCCGCTCGACGTGCGCGACAGCGCCGCCGTGGCAGGAGCGGCCCGGACCGTCGTCGAGCGCTTCGGCGGGCTGGATGCCCTGGTGCTCGCCGCCGGCCAGAACACCCCGCAGCGCCGCTGGGACGATCAGTCGATCACCGAGTTCGAGGAGATCGTCGGCACCAACCTCACCGCCGTCGCCGCCACGGTCGACGCCGCCCTGCCGGCGCTGCGCGAGGAAGGCGGCACCGTGGTCGCGATCTCCTCCTACGCGGGATGGTCCCTCCAGCCGGGCGCCGGGGTGGCCTACTCGGCCAGCAAGACCGCGGTCTCCTCCCTGATGCGCACCCTGAACCTGCAGGAGGCGGCCCATGGCGTGCGCGCCTGCCACCTGTGCCCCGGGGACGTCGCCACCGACTTCCTCGACCAGCGGCCGAACGTGCCCGATGCCGCGGCGCGCTCGAAGATGCTCACCCCCCAGGACATCGCCCGCACGGTGAGCTTCGTGCTCGAGTCCCCGGCGCATGTGCGCATCGACGAACTGGTCATCTCGCCCGTCTCCCAGGCATGAGCTCCCAGGCATGAGCTCCGGCGCCACCGCGTTCGAGCGCGCCCTGGACCAGCTGGGCCGCGAGATCGTGTCGGGGCGGATGCCGGTGGGGCACGTCGACACCATCGAGGGACTCGTCGAGCGCACCGGCGCCTCGCGCAGCGTGGTGCGGGAGGTGAGCCGGGTGCTCGGCTCGCTGGGTCTGCTGAGCGCCGGGCGCCGGGTGGGCCTGCGGGTGCTCGGGGCCGAGCACTGGGACGTGCTGGACCCACTGGTGATCCGGTGGCGGCTCGAGGGCCCGGAGCCGCAGGTGCAGATCGACGAGCTCCGGGCTCTGCGCCTGGCGATCGAGCCCGCCGCCGCGGCGGCCGCGGCGCGAACGGTGGGGGAGTGGCGCGCCTCGACGCCCGCCGGCGACAGTCCCGAGCGGGCGCTCGAACCGCTCCGCGCCCTCCACGCCGCCGCAGCGGAGCTCCGCCGCGCCGCCGACGACCCGGAGCCGGCCGCTTTCCTGGCCGCCGACCGTGACCTGCATGCCGCCGTGCTGGCCCTCTCCGGCAACGCGATGTTCGCGCGGCTGCGGACCGTCATCGACGAGCACCTGCGGGAGCGGGCGCTGCGCGAGCGGGCCGGCCTGCCCCCGGAGCCGCAGGACCTCGCGCTGCACCAGCAGGTCGCACGGGCGATCACCGAGGGCAGCCCGTCGGCCGCTGCGTCAGCCATGGGTGAGATCCTAGAACGCACCCGTCTCACCAGGGACTGAAGGCACCGCCGCGGCACGGATCGCGACAGTAGTCTGGCCCGGGGCCGCAGCGAGCGCCCGAGGGACGCTTCCGGGGGAGCCCATGACGACCGCAGTAGTGATCGAAGACGACGACGACATCCGCCGCCTCCTGGAGGTCGTGCTCACCCAGGCCGGGTACACCGTCACCGGTGCAGCCGACGGCGCGGCGGGCCTGGCCGCGATCGGTGCCCAGCCGCCGACCCTCGCGCTGGTCGACGTGGGGTTGCCGGACATGGAGGGGTACGAGGTGGTGCGCCGAGCACGCCCGCAGGTCGCCGGACACATCGTCATGCTGTCGGCCCGCTCCGAGGCGGCGGACGCCCGCAAGGGCCTCGAGGCCGGGGCCGACGAGTACCTCACCAAGCCGTTCCGTCCGCGTCTGCTGCGCCAGCAGCTGGACGAGATCCTCTCCCGTCCGGTGAAGGCGGCCGAGGGCTGAGCCCGTCCCCGGACCTGCGGCACGGGCTATGACGCGGGATGGACCTCGTCCCCGGCGTGGAGCGGCAGGCGGATCGTGAAGGCGGATCCCTGTCCGGGCCGGGAGCGCACGCTGATCTGACCGCCGTGGGCCAGGATGAGCTTGCGGGTCAGGGCCAGGCCGATGCCATGACCGTCGATCCCGCTGGTGCGGGCGGTCTCGGTGCGGTAGTAATCCGTGAACAGGTTCGTCTGCTCCGCGTCGGACATGCCGATGCCGGTGTCGATCACGTTGACCTCCACCGCGCCCCCGGCCACGCAGGTGTGCAGTCGGATGATGCCTCCGCGCGGGGTGTACTTCAGGGCGTTGGAGAGCAGGTTGTCCAGCGCCTGGGTCATGCGGTGCGCGTCCAGGGGGATCGCCGGCGTCTCGCCGGTCTCCCGGATGAGCGTGATGCCCGCCTTCGCCGCCTGCGGGGCGAACGACTCGGCGACCTCGTCGGCGATCTCGGACACGCGCCGGGGGCGCAGCCTGAGCCCTTCGTCGGTGGACCGCAGCACCTGGTCGGCGAGCAGGTCCGAGACGAGCGTCAGCAGCTGCTCGGCATTGCGGTTCGCCACCTCGAGGTAGCCGGCGGCCCCCGCCGGCAGGTCCGGCTCCTCCCGCGCCAGGTCCAGGTAGCCGATCACCGAGGTCAGCGGGGTGCGCAGCTCATGGGAGACCGCGGCGACGAACCTCTCCTGGGTGCGGATCGCCTCGACGTAGGAGGTCACGTCGCTGAAGACGACGACGGCTCCGTTCCGGTGGCCGTGCCGGTCGAGGATCTGTCGGGCCGAGGCGGCGAACTTCCGGCTGGTGGGGCCCGGTGGGCCGATCGAGACCATGTAGTTGCGATACGTCTCCTGCTGCACCGCGCGCCGCACCGGGCGGTCCTCGGGAGGGATCGGCGTCGTGGTGCCCGGGTAGCGCAGCAGCAGGCGCGACTCGTCGGGATCGTCATCGTCCGGCGGGGTCGCGAGATCGTGGATGACGTGCTGAGCGCGGTTCATGATCTGGTCATGACCGTCACGATCGACCACCACGATCCCCACGTCGATGCTGTCGATGACGTTCTCCAGCAGTCGCTCGGAGGTGGCCATGTCCTCGTACAGCCGCTCCTGCTCGGCGAGTGCCGCGGACATCCGGCGGGACTGGCCCTCCATCAGCTTGAGCGCCCCGGACGCCAGCAGCCCGATCTGGAGCACGGTGAACGGCAGCAGCGCGGAGTGGGCGATGGTCAGCGAGTCGATGTGATCGGCCCGGAGCAGGGACGGCACCGTGACGACCAGGGTGGCCGCGACCGTGGCGAGGACCGTGCCGGACACCCGCAGCCGGGCGGCGAGCCAGAGGGTGGGGATGATCGCCAGCAGCGAGATCGCCGTCGTGCTGCCCCGCAGGGCATCCCGGGCCAGACCGATCGCCACGAAGTCGACCAGCGGGATGACGGCGGCCCACCAGGGGCTCAGCCGCGTCCACGGCACGGCGAACGCCGCGACGGTCGCGGCCGTCACCACCGCCAGCGCCGCCAGGTACGAGCCGATCAGCACCACGTCGAGATGCGAGATGGCGATCACCGCGGTGAATCCCAGCAGGAGCAGCGCGAAGTACAGCTGCTTGGCGGCATCCCCGTCGCGCGGCGTCACCACCTCGGCGAGTCGGCGGGTCAGGGACGCGGCGAGATCCATGGAAGCTCCTTCGGTCACCGCGACGGTGCACGGAGGTGAGCCCCATTCTGCCGTCCCACGCCGGTCGTCGGCGCCGCTGGTGATCAGGCGCGGCCAGTGATCGGACGCGGCCGGTGATCGGACGCGGCCGGTGATCAGGCGCGCCCGATGATCAGGCGTGGCCGGTCAGTCGCCCGGCCACTCTCCCACGGCCTTCTCGAAGACCCGGGCGCCGCCCCGGTCCACCGCGGCCTTGATCGCGGCATAGATCGCGCCCTGCAGGGCGGCGGCGACCAGGATCTGTCCCAGCGGCACGTCGGACTTCAACGGATTGGGGGCGTCGGACGCACTCCCGGGGGCGGCGCGCTTCCAGATCTGCTTGAACACCACTCCGGAGAGCGCGCCGGCCAGCAGTCCGCTCACGAGGCCGATGGGTCGGTAGAGGAGCTTGGCGGAGGTGCTGGTGGACTTCTTGTGAGCCATGGGGTCGTCCTTTTCTCGAGAAGGTGCCAGGGGTCAGCGCAGGCGGTCGATGAGCACCCCGACGCCGGCGAACAGCGCGGCTCCCGCCAGCATGGCGGCGGCGGCGTCGACGGGTCCTCCGTGGGAGGCGCCGACAGCATCGCTCCGGGTGGTGCCCGAGCTGGAGTCCGAGCCGGAGCCGCCGACCTTCTCGCGGACCCGGGCGGTGACCGAGCGGGCCTGCTCCCGGACGTGCTCGACCTCCTCGCGGGCGCGCTGCTTGAGACCCTCGACCTGCTGCTCCGCCTGGACCTTCGGGTTGAGCTTGTCGGAGAGGGCTTCGACGGTGTCGCCGAGCTCGCGGCGGGTGCGGACGATGTCGGCCTCGATCTCCTCCGGGCTGGCGTCGGCGGCCGGTTCCGGAGCCGTGCGCGTCCCGTCGGGCGGGCGGATCGGGCCCCCGTCGCGTCGCGCGTGCTCGTCGGCTGAGGTGCTCATGTCAGATCCGCTCCTTGATCTCGTCGATGTCTTGGCGCACGGTCTCGACGGTGCGCTCCGGGGTGGGGGTCAGGCCCTCGGTCTTCTTCTTGCCCAGCAGTGCGGCGATCCCGGCGGCGATCAGCACCACCACGGTGACGATCAGCGCTGCGGCCCAGGCCGGCAGGAACAGCGCCAGCACGAGGACCAGCGTGGTCAGCAGCAGGCCGAAGCCGAACCAGGCCAGGATCGCCCCGGCACCGAACAGGCCAGCGGCGGTGCCGCCCTGCTTGGCCTTCTCGGTGAGCTCGCTGCGGGCGAGCTTCATCTCGTCGCGCACCAGGCGCGACGTCTGCTCGGACAAGCGATCCACGAGGTCGGCGATGGTGGGTTCCGGGGGTGGCGGTGGGGGTGGGGATGCAGCGGTGCTCACGGGGTCTCCCTTCGCAACAGGTGGCGCTCCTGGCGGGCGGCAGTGTCGTTCACTGCCCGGCGCGGTCGCTGCCCGCGGAGACGCCTGATGTGGTGGAGCTCTCAGCTTAGGCGCGACGGGGTGGTGTGTGCGCGGGCGGTCTCCGAGCCGGCTGCGCGGCTCGGCTCTGGCCTGCGCGCTCTTCCCCCGCGTGCCCTCGGCGGGACGCTGTCGACCAAGCGGTCGCCGGTCGCCGCCCGCCGCCCCGCCGGCCGTCAGGAGAGGCGCAGGACGGTGCCCCGGCGGCCGACCTGGAGTCGCACGTAGTAGGCGTCCTGGAGCCCGTCCCCGTCGACGGCGAGCTCTCGGATGCCCTGGCGCACCTGGGAGGGATTGAGGTGCAGGTGCTCACGGGCGAACGCCAGCAGCACCCGCTGGTCCTCCTCCGGCATCGTGTTCCACAGGATCAGGGGCGCGTCGATCCGCAGCTCCGGCTCGGTGGTCGTCGCGGCCAGGTCCGCAGCGCCGGGGTTCCCGACGGCCGCGGTCACGATCCGGGTCGCACTGTCCGGGATCGACAGCACTTCCTCGACGTCCTTCGGCACGGGCGCGACGGAGGTGCCGTCCGGCGTCGGCATCAGCGCGATGCCGGTGAAGGTCATGAGGGTGAACATGGTCGTGAGCAGCAGGAGGGAGGCGAGGACCACGCCGTCCACCGGGGCGCTGACGGTCACGATGCAGTCGAGCGTCCCGCTCCCGCACTGCGGAGCCGGCGCGTCGACCCGGCGGGGCCAGAGGAGGTACCACCCGCTGATCGCGGCCAGGAGGGCCGCGACCACGGCGCTCACGCCCCTCCAGGTCCTCGTCAGCTCCTGGTACTTCTGCTGCGAGCTCTCTCGCTTGGTAGCCATCGGAACCCCTTGTGCTTTCCGGGCAGGGCGGGCCGAATGCCTTCCGCGCCGGTGCCCATTGTGCGCAAATTGTCCGGTTGGCACCACCGGATGATGGATCGCGGGAGAAGTAGGGTCCCACCACGTCAGGGTGGTCTCCGGCTGGACCATCGACGGCCGCGCCGTCCGCCGCGGCACGCCGACCTCCGCGGTGCCGACCCGCTCAGCGCCGCGGTCGTCGTCACCCCATGGACGCGCGTCACGGTGGAGGTGGCCAGGACAGGGGTCCCCGGCAGCGAGTCGAGGATCGTGGACAGCGCGGAGTCGCGCCGGGTGGCACGCACTCGGCCCTCCTGCCGCCGCGCCTCCGAGACGATGCGTGACCATTCCTCGCGCAGCGCGGCGAGGCGCTGCTCGAGGTGCGCTGCCTGTTCGGCGGCGATGCGCACGGCGTCGGCGAAGGTGCTCACCCACACCTCGATCGCGGCGAAGACCTGAGGGGAGTCCGGTGATCCTTGGACGCGGAAGGCCTCCAGGCCCTCGATGTACTCACGATGCAGGGTGGCCAGCACCAGGCTCACCGGCAGGATGGCTTCTGCGGTGAGCCCCCGCCGGGTGAGCACTGTGTGGATGAGGGCGCGTCCGACGCGACCGTTGCCGTCGGGGAACGGGTGGATCGTCTCGAACTGCGCGTGGGTCAGCGCCGCTTTAATGATCGATGAATGGGTGGCGCCGGCCATGTACTGCACCAGGTCCGCCAGCAGATCAGGAACCTCCTCCGGCGGTGGCGGGACGTGCGCGGCCTCGAGTGGGTGGTAGCGCGAGCCGCCGATCCAGTTCTGGGTGCTCCGCTCTCCTTGCGACGAGGTCGGCTCCGCGATGAGCGATGCCTGCAGAGCCGCCAGGTCTGCGACGGTGATGACGTCCTTCTCGGACAGCGCATCGGACGCCTCGCGAACGATCGTCATGTTCCGCGCCACCTGCTGAGCGGTGGCCGAGAGCCCGCGGACATCCTCGTCGAGGGCCAGTTCAGCGAGAGCGATATCCCGCGGGCTGGGGGCGATGCCCTCGATGTAGGACGATGCGATCGCCTCGGAGCGCAGCAGGAACCGTGAGACCAGCCCGAGGTCCTGATGCGCTCCCCGGTTCAGCGCCCGCACGGCGCGCTCCGCGGCGGCCACCTCGGCATCGACCTCGGGTCGTGCGAGCGCGCACCCGGTACGGTGAGTGCAGCGCACCGGGCGGCGGCGCACAGCCGATGGCCGCCATCGTCCCCTGCGGTCTCTTGTCAGGGGTCCCTCGTCTTCAGGAAGGGCTGAGTCCCACGAACCCGTCGGCCCCCAGGCGTTTCGGCCCCCTGCGCGACAAGCACTCCCGGCCCTACCTGATCACCGCCGGGCTGTCGATGATGGGCGACAACATCGAGCACGTCATCACCTACTGGGTGCTCTGGCAGGTCTTCGCCTCCCCCTGGCTCGTCGGCTTCCAGGTGATCAGCCACTGGCTGCCGTTCCTGCTGTTCTCCGTGCTCTTCGGCGGCCTCGCCGAGAAGTACGACTGCCGGCGCATCATCCAGATCGCCCAGGGGCTGTTCGCCCTGGTCTCCCTGGGCTGGGGGCTGCTGTTCCTCACCGACACCCTGGAGATGTGGAGCGCCTGCGTGCTGCTGGTCCTGCACGGCTGCGCGGGCGCCCTGTGGGGACCGGCCGAGCAGCTGATGCTGCACGACTTCGCCGAGCCGCGCGAGCTGCCCAGCGCGGTGCGGCTGAACGCCACCTTCAAGAGCCTCGGCGTGCTGGCCGGGCCCGTGGTCGGCTCGGTGCTGCTCCTGCTGCTGGGGCCGACCTGGGGGATCTTCGCGAACATCCTCTTCTACCTGCCGATGACGCTGCTGATGCTGCGCACCCCGTTCACCGGCCACAGTCGCAGCGGCTTCGTGCGACGCGAGCGGATCTCGATCCTGGACACCCCGCGGGTGCTGCGCACCGTGGGCAGCGACAAGGTGCTGGTGGGCATGATCGCGCTGGCCGGGCTGATCGCGGTGTGCGTCGGCTCCTCGCTGCAGGTCTCGATGCCGAACTTCGCCGACACCCTCGGCGCGGGCGAGGAGGGCGGCCTCGGCTACGGACTGCTGCTGTTCGCCAATGGGATCGGGGGAGTGGTGGGCGGATTCCTGCTCGAGGCCACCGGCATCCTCAGGGTCGACGTGCGCGGCGCCGTGATCGCAGCGGTGATGTTCGGCCTGACCTCGCTGATCGTCGCCACCACCACGTCGTACGCGATCGCGGTGGCGGCACTGGTGATCGGCGGCATCGCCAACCTCGCGGCCACCGCCATCGGCCAGGCGCTCGTGCAGATCCGCGCCCCCGAGGACCAGCGCGGGCGCGTGGTCGGGGTCTACTCGATGATCGGCAGCGGCATGCGCACCGGCAACGGGATCACCCTCGCCTGGCTGGGCGCGCTGCTCGGGGTGAGCGGGGCGGTCGCCGTCGGCGGCATCGCCCTGGTGGTCGGGGCGCTGGTGATCGCGGCGATGGTCGCCTGGCAGACCGGACGGGGCCTGCCGGCCTGAGCGGAGGCGCGAGCCGCCGGCCCGGCAGCTGCCGGGCCAGTGCGCTCAGTGCTCGCGTCGGCGCTGCATCCAGAGCAAGCCGGCGCCGCCGAGCAGCGCGAGCGTCGTGACCGCCGCCGTGGCGCTGACCTCGACGCCCGTCCTGGCGAGCTCCTCGCCCCCGCCGTCGGACGCACTCCCGCCCTCGGTCGTCGCAGCGCCGGACTGCGCCTCCTCGCCGTCGGAGGCGATCTCCTCAGGAGCGGTGCCGACCTGGCCGCCGGAGACGCCATGTGCGAGCAGCGAGACGATCAGCGCGGCGAAGGCGCCCGACTCGCGATCCTCGGAGGACTCCTCCGATGCGTCCGACGGGGCGTCGTCGGCCTCCGGGCCCTCGGCCGCAGGGGCCGGCGCGCCGGGCTGCTGGCCTGCGGCCGACGGGGTGGGCTGTCCGGTCGGGCGGGCGGCCGACGGTGCGGACTCCTCGCCAGGGTTCGGGCCACCGGTCGCGGGGGTGGCAGGTGGCTGGTTCCCGTTCTGGTCCCGGTCGTCGCCGTCGTCGCCGTCAGTGGGCTGCCCGGAGTCCGCAGGCTGCTCAGGAGTCGCGGACTCCGTGGGCTCTGTGGGCTCGCTCGGCTCCGTGGGCTCCGCAGGTGCGGTCGGCTCCGGGGTGGGGGTGGGAGACGGTTCGGGTGCCGGAGTGGGATCGGCGACCGGTTCGGGGTCCGGGGTGGGCTCGGGCGTCGGTTCCGGAGCGGGCTCCGGATCCGGCTCCGGGCTGGGATCCGGCGTCGGGCTGGGAGTCGGCGTCGGCTGGGCGTCCTCCCCGGTCACCGTGAACGAGCCCTGATTGGCCGACTGCTGCGGGAAATCGGCCACGACCCGGTACTCGCCCGGCTCGGACGGCGTGAAGGTAGCCGTGAACGAGCCGTCGCCGCCGGCTTCGATGCCGTCCAGAGTCTGGCGAGAGCTCTCGGAGCTCGGGTCGAAGATGGTGACGCTGCCCGAGGATCGCGGCGTGAAGCAGGTGCCGGACACCGTGACGGCCTCGCCGAGGCCGATGTCCGAGGCGGAGACCCCCGGGCCCCGGTCCTCGCACTCCACCCCGAGCCCGTTGTCGAGCGGCACGTCCGCCTGGGCGACGGCAGGGCCGAGCGCCACGGCCGCAGCGAGGAGGAGCCCCGCGCCGAGACGGGCGCGGGTGGTGCGAGGGACGATCACAGCAACTCCTCGGATGACAGGCAGAACCAGTCCATACTGTAGGAGGCACCATCGCCGGGTTTGGTCCGAAGAAGTGCATGCCGGGGCAAACCTTTCGTGAACACCCGTTCATGTGGTGTCCCGAAGGAGCGCCGATGACCCAGGACGAAGCCACCTCCGCGGCCCCGGTCGAGACGTGGCCGGTCCTGGTCCGCGGCAGTGCAGCGGAGACAGAGTGGCCGGCGCCCCCGGACACCGCCGCGGAATCCGGCGCCCGCACCGTCGGCCCCGCGCTCACGGACGCCCGGGCCCGCGTGATCGCCGACGAGGCCGAGGCGGTCGTGACCGAGATCGCCACCGTCGTCGAGGGCAAGGACGAGGTGGCCCGGATCGCGGTGCTGGTGCTGCTGGCCGGCGGTCACCTGCTCATCGAGGACATCCCCGGGGTCGGCAAGACCATGCTCGCCAAGGCGCTGGCCGCCGCTCTCGGCGCCGAGCGCCACCGGATCCAGTTCACCCCGGACCTGCTGCCCGGCGATGTCACCGGCGCGAGCGTGTTCAACCAGGCCACCAGCGAGTTCGAGTTCCGGCCCGGAGCGGTGTTCACCCAGATCCTGCTCGCGGACGAGATCAACCGCGCCTCCCCGAAGACCCAGTCGGCGCTGCTCGAGGCGATGGAGGAGCGACAGGTCAGCGTCGACGGCACCACCTACGCGCTCGCCGAGCCGTTCATGGTCGTCGCCACCGCCAACCCCGTCGAGATGGAGGGCACCTACCGCCTGCCCGAGGCCCAGCGCGACCGCTTCCTCGCCCAGACCTCCATGGGCTACCCGGTGCCCGCCGCCGAGTCCCGCATGCTCGCCGCGCAGGCGGGACCGGTTCCCCCCGGCGATCGCGACACGCTCGACGCCGTGCGCGAGCGCACCACCCCCGAGCGCTTCGCCGCCCACGTGCGCGCCGTGCGCAGCGCGTACGCCTCCCCGCTGGTCCTGGACTACGTGGTGCGTCTGGCCTCGGCCACCCGCGCCCACCCGCAGGTGACCCTCGGCGCCTCCCCCCGCGCCGCCGTGCACCTGGTGCGCGCCGCCAAGGCCAACGCCGTCCTGGACGGCCGCAGCTACGTCAGCCCCGAGGACATCGCGGCCATGATCATGCCGGTGTGGCGCCACCGCCTGCACCTGAGCCCCCAGGCCCTCTCCCGCGGCGCCAGCGCAGGGCAGCTGATCGACCAGGTGCTGCGCAGCACCCCACAGACGTGACCCCGCGGCCCGGCACGATCCTGCGCCCCACCGCACGGGGCGCGCTGCTGCTGGGGCTGGGCCTGGCCGCCTGGGTGCTCGGCGACCTCACCCGGGTGGTGCCCGCCCGCCAGTTCGCCGCCGCCCTGCTGCTGATGCTGCTGCTCGGCGCGATCGGCATCGCGGTGTGCGGCGTCGGCCTGGGGCCTCGTCGCCGGGTGGTGGACGACGCCGTGCCCGTCGGCGATGCCGCCCGGGTGCAGCTCGAGCTGCGCGGCACCGCCTGGATCACGGTGATACCGCTGGGGCGCGGGGTGGTGCGCGAGCACCTGCCCGCGGCGCTCGGCGGCCAGGGCGATCTGCCGCTGGACTCCCGCATGCCCCATGTGCTGGGCGTCGACCGGCGCGGCCGGCACGAGCTGGGCCCCTACAGCATCATCGTGCGCGACGTGTTCGGGCTGTTCCACCTGCGCCGCACCGTCGCCGACGACCTGCGCATCACCGGACTGCCGGCGATCACCGAGATGTCCCCGGCCGCCGCCCAGGCGCTCGGCATCACCCGCGAGGAGGCGCTGCAGGCCGCGACCGCCCCCGGGATGGGCGAGATCGGACCGATGGCCCGGCCCTACGCCAGCGGGGACGATGTGCGCCGCATCCACTGGCGCGCCAGCGCCCGCACCGGCAGGCTGATGACGCGCGAGGAGGAACCCGCTGCGGGCCGCAGCGCGGTGATCGTGCTGGACACCAGCCGGCGCGCGCACCCCGCGCCGGAGGTGGAGGAGCGTCTGCTCTCCCACGCCGCGACCGTGCTCGAGATGCTGGGCCGCGCCGGCTGGGAGGTGCGGATCCTCGACGCCTCGGGGGACGAGATCACCCGCACCGGCCACCGTCACGGCCGGAGCGGACCCTCGGTGCTGGGCGGCGCGAGCGACGCCGTCGACCAGCGGGCCTCCCTGCTCGCCCTCGCCGACGTCGCCTTCGACGACGACGCCACCGGTATCGGACCGGACCACGCCGCCGGCCATGCCGCCCTGGCCATCGCCCTCGGCCCCGACGGCGGCGAGCCCTTCGGCGGCCTCGAGCTGGACCGCTTCGCCGGCCGCGCCACCCGGCGCACGGCGATCGCGCTGGGCCCGGCGCTCGTGGACGAGCAGGAGCCCGAGGTGCCCCGTCGTACCCGTCGGACCGGACCTGCCGACGGGGACGAATTCGGCCACGCCCATGAGCAGCACGCCCGGCAGCTTGCGACCCGCCCGCGCCGCGTCCCGGCCCGGTCCCGGCACGGCGCCTGGATGCTGGTGCGCGGCACCACCGCCGACTCGCTCACCGATCTGCTCACCGTGGCCGCCGAGGAGGACGCGGCATGAGCTCCCTGCTGGGCCGCCCCGCCCTCGCCGGCCGCCACCTCGTCGGCCGCGCCCTGCTGCTCCTGACCGCGATCGTGCTCTCCGCGGCTCCCGCCTCCCAGCTGCTGGCCGGCAGCTCCTGGTTGTTGCTCACCGTGGCCACCGCCGCCCCCGTGATCCTCAGCGGGATCCTGCTGCGCCGTCTGCTCCGTCATCAGGTGCTGGTGCCCCTCGCCCAGGCGGCGGTGATCGTGGTGCTGGTGCTCGGGGTGGAGTCCGCCCACGGGCTCACCCAGCTGCAGGACGGGCCGTTCGGGGTGCTGCGCGATCAGCTGGTGATCTTCCCCGCCGCGGTCAGCGAGCTGGCCGGCGGACTGGTGCCGCTGACCCTCGGCGCCCGCGGCACGGTGCTGGTGGTGCTGCTGATCAGCCTGCTGGCGCTCGCGCTGGACGTGCTGTACCTCGAGCTGGGCTGGCACACCCCGACCGCCCTGGTGCTGACGGCCTCGCTCCTGCTGCCCGCCCTGCAGCAGCCCGCCGGCGGGCCCTGGTGGAACGTCGTCGCCCCGGTCCTGGCCGGGGCGCTGATCCTGGCGACCCGCACCGTCCACGCCGATCCGCGCCATCTCCACGGCGATCGTCGGCCGCAGGCCGGGCCGGCGGCCCGTCCCGGTCGGACGCTCGCCGCGACCGCGCTGTGCGTGGCACTGGTCGCCGGTCTCGCGGCGCCCCTGGCGGGGGCGCTGCCGGAGCTCGCCCCGCCCCGCATCGCGCTGGACATCGACCTGCTGTACCGCCTGCAGAGCCGCGAGGGTCCCACCCTGGGCCCGGTGATGATCGACGACGACGTCTCCGTGCGCCGCAGCCTCCTCGAGCAGGACGACACCGAGGTGCTGCGCTACACCACCACCGCCCAGAGCCCCTCGTACCTGCGCCTGCGCACCCTGAACGCCTTCGACGGCGAGGCCTTCCGGTCGGACGTCGAGGCGGAGGAGGCGATCGGGGGCGTCGGCGCCTTCTCCGACGCCCGCGACGACGGGGAGTCGCTGCGCGCCGACCCGGCGGACTTCATCGACACCGACGTCCGGGTCACCGACTTCGCCGGCGACCGGCTGCCCGTGCCGGACAACGTGCGCGAGGTCCGCGGCGCCGACCCGGGGCTCGAGCTGACCGTGCAGCCCTCCAACGGCGAGATCGCCCTGAACGGCGCCTCCGCCGTGCTCTCGGGCCAGCGCTACACCGTGGCCTCGGAACCCAGCACCGCCACCGCCGACGAGCTGCGCGGCGTGGACCCCGCGGTCTTCGAGGTGCCCTTCCGCATCGGCTACACCTCCCGCGAGGAGGTGCCCGAGGCCGCCGCGCAGCTCGCGAAGGAGCTCGCCGCGGACGCCGACACCGCCTTCGACACCGCGGTCGCGTTCCAGGACTACTTCCGCGGCTCCTTCGCGTACTCGCTGACGGTCACCAGCCCGCCGGGGGAGGACCCGCTGGAGTCCTTCCTCGCCGACCGCATCGGCTACTGCGAGCAGTTCGCCTCCGCGTTCGCGCTGATGATGACCTCCCAGGGCTACCCCGCCCGGGTGGTCATCGGCTTCACGCCCGGGGAGCTGGACGGCGAGCAGTGGACCGTGAGCGCGAAGAACGCGCACGCCTGGCCCGAGGTGTGGTTCGGCCCCGAGCACGGCTGGGTGCGGTTCGAGCCGACGCCGGCCGCCGCCGCCAACGGGGTGCGCCAGCCCGGGGTGACCGCCGAGGGCGCGGGGCAGGAGGAGGTCGGTGTGCCGGCCCCCGAGGTCACCGACGTGCCCACCGCGGAGATCCCCTCGAGCGACGAGGACCCCGCCGCCGACGACGCCGCCGCGGCCGCGGCGGCCTCCGACAGCGGCGGCGACGGGGGCAGCGGTCCGATCACTCTCTCGCGTGTGCAGCGGGGGGTGCTGACGGCGCTCCTGGCCGGTGCGCTGCTGGCCGCGGGCGCCGCGGTGGCCGTGGTGAGGGTCCGCCGAGCCCGGGCCCGGGCGCGGGACGAGCGCTGGGCGGCGGTGCTGGGTGGGAGTGCAGGAGGGGGCGGTCGCGGTGGCGGTGCCGGTGCCGGTGGTGGGCCTTCCGCGGGCGCCGCCCCGGTGGCGACGGCGCTCGCCGCTGAACGGGGACGACGCCGCGCCGGGGAACTGGCCTGGTCCGAGCTGACCCATGAGCTCACTGCGCGCGAGCGCGCGATCCGCTGGCTCGGCGTCACGGGAGCCTGGGGCAGGCCTCCGACGCGTATCGCCCTGGACCCCGCGCTGCCGCCGGCCCGTGCGCTCGAGGACCTGCTGGACCAGATCGACGCCGGCGAGGTCGAGGTCACCCCGGAGCACCGCGCCGCCGCGGGCCGCATCGCCGCGGCGTTCACGGCCGCCCGGTACGCCGCGCCGCTGCCGGAAGCAGATCCGGAGCGGGCCGAGGCGGGCGGGGGAGCGCGCCCTCAGCACCCGCTGCGCGAGGACTCGGACCTCATCGGGGGGCTGGTCCGCACCGCGCGCTGAGGCGTTCGCGCGCCTCTTCTGCGCGGTCAGCGGCACAATCCGGTCCGAATCGCCCGACATGTATCATTCGTCACGCCGCTCGCTCACACCGCGTTTCCGATCATGGAAGGGTGACATGACACCCGTATCACGCCGTACCTTCGTGGGGGCCGTCCCCGCGATCGCCGCCTTCCTCGGGGCCAAGCCCGTCCCCGAGCCAGGAGCGGGCCAGGCCCCACCACTGCCCATCGAAGCCGGGGCGGAGTGGGCGTATCGCTACGAGACCGCGCCACCGCCCGCCGAGTGGGCGTCCCCGACGTTCGATGCGTCCGCTTGGGACGTCGGCCCCGCACCCGTCAGCTGGGAACCCGTCGAGGACGGCACCGAGCTCATCGCCGACGGCACTCGGCCGCTCGCCGCCTACTTCCGGCGCACCTTCACCGTCGAGGATCCGGCCGCCGTCGCCTCCCTCGAGATCACCACCCGCGCTGATGACGGCATCGTGGTCTACGTCAACGGCACCGAGGTCGAGCGGACCAACATGCCCACCGGCACGGTCGACCACGGCACGTACGCCACCGCCGCCCCTCGCAAGCCGACCCCGGTCACGACCACCGCGTCGGGCACTCTGCTCACGCCCGGCCTGAACGTGATCGCCGCCGCGGTGCACCTCAACTGGAGACAGACCCCCTCCGTCAGCTTCGAGCTCGAGGCCCAGGCCGTCCCGGCGCAGAGCCGTCCGGCCCCCTCCGACTGCACCGTGGCCATCTACAACGGCACCGACGACGGTGCGGACGACCTCTTCGGCGCCGCCCTCGGGGGCGCGCTCGGCGCCGGCGTCTCGTACTACACGAGCGCCGCGAAGCAGAGCGACCGGTTCGTCCTGCGCTCCTGGGACCTGGCCCGGATCGCCCTCGGCCACGTCCCCTACATCCACCTGCAGTCCGTGTCGCACAACGCGGAGGTCGGCGCCGACGTCCAGTACTACCCGTGGCAGCACGTCGCCGACGGGGTCCATGACGAGGACTTCATCCACTGGGCACACGCGCTGAAGAACGCCCCGGCCGGGACGTCGTTCTCCTTCGAAGGCGAACCCGAGGTCCGACTCCAGGAGGGCAGCCACCAGTCGGTCCCGAACCCCAACAGCCCCGTGGCCTGGCCCAAGGGCTGGCCACAGAACGGGGACGGACTGAACACGCCCAAGGCCTATGCGGCAGCACAGCGGCGCATCCACAGCCTCATGCACCCCATCGCCCCGCACATCGACTACCGGTTCTGGTTCGCCGGGCATCAGCGGAACGAGGCCATGGAGGCGTTCTACCCGGGTGACGCCTATGTCGATTCGATTGGGATCGACCCCTACGTCTGGCTGCACAATCCCGCCTCGACCACCCCATTGCAGAAGTACGAGCCGATCGTGGACTGGATCCGGTCACGGTCCTGGGGGCGCGGGAAGCCGATCGGCATCTCCGAGACCGGGATCGACACCCGTCACGGCGATGCGGCCGGCGCAGCGTTCTGGGGCGGGATGCCCCAGGCCGTGGAGAGGCTCGACCTGGCCTTCGTCACGCTCTACAACCGCGGGCACTGGCGGATCACCCCCACCAGCTACCCGCGCTCCTGGGCCGCCTACGTGAAGGCGATGAAGAAGATCGCCGCGTGACCTGCTGAGGGTGGCTCCCGGGTGCGGGACGGCTCGGGTCCGTCCGCGGCAGGACTCCGAGGTGGCCGCTGAGCCGCCGCCCGGAACCTGACCGACGAGTCATGTGCGCTGGGCTTCCACGAACGGAAGCTCAGCGCACATGACTGCGCGGTGGCCGGGGCGAGGTCTCAGTCCCGGGGTCGACCCCAGGCCCGGAACCAGGCCTCAGGTCCGGGGGTAGACCCCAGGCCCGGGGCCAGACCCCATGCCCTGGTGCCAGGTCCGGGGGCAGGCGTCATGACCGGTGCTCGCCTGGGGCAGGCCGCGGGTGGCGCAGGCCGCCGGGCGCGGGGTGTGAGGCGAGAATTGTGAAGTGGTCTTGGGCCCGCTAACCAAGGGTTACCGGCGAGTTATGTGCATCTGGCTTCCAAGATTGGAAGCAGGGTGCACATAACTGTCCGGTAGCCGGGGTAGCCGGGGTGGCCGGGGCAACCCGGGTGGGCGCACGGTGCCGGTGCCGGTGCCGGTGCCGGTGTCGGCACCGGGGCCGGGGCACCGCGGCCGGGGCTCAGTGCTCGACCGCGCCGACGACCTCGGCCCCGCCCTCGGCGTGCTCGGCGGCGGCGACGTCGGCCGGACCGGAGGCCCCGGCGCCGTCGCCGAACAGGCGGTGCGCGGCCTGCTCCTCGAAGATGCGAGCCGCGCGCAGCGAGTCGACCTCACCGACCACGGGGTTCGGCTGGTGGGTGGCGCGGGTGCCGCCGTACAGCGAGACCAGGTTCATCGCCACGGCGCGCTGGTTGCGGTGGCCGATCATCTTGGTCACGTGCACGCCCAGCCACGCCGCCCAGCCCAGCGCGCCGCTGAGCCCGCCGAGCACGGGGACCTCCGCGATCGCGGCATGGCGCCCGATGGTGGCCATCGTGCCGAGGTCCGTGTAGGAGAACTTCTTGCGGGGCTTGCCGGCGACCTCCGCGGCGATGGCCTTGGCGGCGGCCCGTCCCATCTGGATCGCGGGCTGCGCGAGCTGGGGGAGGGGGTCGTCCTGGGCGGCGATGTCCCCGGCGGCGTAGACGCCCGGGAAGCCCTTGACCTGCAGGTAGTCGTCCACCGCGATGCGGCCGCGGCGATCCTGCGGGAAGCCCCAGTCGGAGACCGACTCCGGGATGCCGACGCCGGCCGCCCAGATCGTGATGTCGGACTCGAGGACCGTGTCGTCGTCCAGGACCACGTGGTCGTAGCCCACGGCCTTCACGCCGTGGCCGAGGCGCAGGACGACGCCGCGGTCGCGCAGCTCGTCGGCCGCGTAGTGGCGGAACTTCGGCATGAACTCCTTGATCAGCTCCTGGCCGCGTTGCACCACGGTGACCTGCAGGGTGCCGGGGTCCATCTCGGGGTAGAGGATGTCGAGCTCCTGCATGCGGAAGTCCGCCAGGGCGCCGGCGATCTCCACCCCCGTCGGCCCGCCGCCGACGATGCACACGTGCAGCTTGTCGTGGCTGGTGCCGACCTCCCGGCTGGAGCGCTCCAGCTCGGAGAAGATGCGGTCGCGGATCCGCAGCGCCTGGCTGCGGGTGTACATCGGCATCGCGTGCTCCTCGGCGCCGGGGGTGCCGAAGTACGTGGTGGTCGCGCCGTTGGCGATCAGCAGGTAGTCGTAGGGGAGCTCCTGGATGCCCTTCTGGCCCTCGTCGAGGCGCACCACCTTGCGCTCGGGATCCACGCCCTCGACCTCGCCCTGGCGGTAGCGCATGTTGGGCACCTTCAGCGAGAGGCCGCGCAGGAACATGGTGACGTCGCCCGGGTTCAGGCCGGCGGTGGCGACCTGGTACAGCAGCGGCTGGAAGGTCTTGTAGACGTTGCGGTCGATCAGGGTCACGCGCACCCGGGCGTCGCGCAGCGCGGAGACCGCGTGGGCGCCGGCGAAGCCGCCGCCCAGGATGATCACGTGCGGCCAGCTCGCGCCGTCCTTCGCGGGAACGGTGGGGCGACGGCTGAGGAAGGGCAGGACCATGGCGAGGACTCCTTGGGCGATGCGTCGGCGGCCCGGGCGCAGCGATCGGCCGGCCGGGTCGTGATCCGCATCTGACAGGGGAGGGAGCAGAGGAGCGGGCGGGCTGCGGGCGGTGCCGACTGCGACCCGGGGACCGGCTCCATGAGCATCGGAGCCGGGATCCCTGTGCACGGGCTGCAGCGGACCGTCCGAAGTCCCCACCGATGCTACCCACCCCCTGCTCCGGGGGACACCGCCCGGCGAGGACTTCCGCCACGACTCACAGCCGGGGAGCGGCCTGCCTCACATCTGAGGAGCTCCGCTTCGCGTCGTCTGTGCAGCACGAGAGCGGTGTTCTCGGCATGCCGTCCCCTCGGCCGCGTGCCGCGTCGTCGCCCGTTCGCGGATTCCCGTCGGCAGCTTCCGAGATGAACGGCCGATGACATCTGGCGACCCGGTCGGAGAACGCCGGGCGTGTCGAGCCCGTGATGCGGTGGAATGACCTCGGCACACCGTGTGCTCCGATGTCGCGTTCAGGAGTTGTCCATGCCCGAATCCTCCGTCGGTCGAGCAGTCTGCGGAGCGGCCGTGGGCCTCAGCGCTGCGGTCGTGGTCCTCGCCGGGGCGCTGGTGCCTCACGGCCCCGCCGTGGCCGCCGCACCGGGCGATGAGGTCACGCTGATGACCTTCAACGATTTCCACGGTGCACTCGGCGGCGCCCGCGGTCTTGTCTGCGCGGTCGAGACGGTCCGCGCTGAGGACGAGACCACGGCACTCTTCTCCGCCGGGGACAACGTCGGCGGCACCGCCTTCGAGTCCGCCGTCCAGAACGACGAGCCCACGATCGATGTGCTGAACGCCCTCGGCGTCGATGCCAGCGCCATCGGCAACCATGAGTACGACCAAGGTGTCGACGACCTCCTCGAGCGGATCGAGCCTCGCACCGAGTTCGCGGATCTCGCCGCGAACGTATACCGCGACGGTGAACGCGTGCACGAGGCCTTCGCGATCATCCAGCAGGGCGACGTCCGCATCGCCGCGGTCGGCGCTGTCACCCAGAAGACGGTCGGCAAGGTCAGCCCTGTCGCGATCGAGGGCCTCGAGTTCCGCGATCCGGTCGACTCCGTGAACGAGGCGGTCGCCGAGCTCGAGGCCTCCGGTGTGGAGTACGACGTCATCGTCGCCGCTTACCACGAGGGCGCGAGCGCCGATGCTGAACCGGGGGCGGCGCCCGCCAACACCGACCCGATCTTCGACAGGATCGTGGAGGAGACGTCTCCGGAGGTCGATGCGATCTTCAACGGCGACTCGCACCGGGTCTACAGCTACAACGCGCCGGTGCCCGGGCAGGACGGCGAGGAGCGCCCCATCATCCAGGCCGGCGCCAGCGCCGCGTACCTCGGGGCCACGACGCTGCAGCTGGGCGAGGACGGGGATTGGGACGTCGTCGGCGACCCCACCCTGATCGATGCGACGCTGGCCGAGGCGGACGGAGACGCCCCGCGCGAGGAGTGCGCGCTCTCGACGTCGGTCACACAGAGCGTCGAGCAGATTGCTCAGGACGCCATCGACGAGGCGGCGATCGTCGGACGCGAGTCGGTCGGGTCGGTCTCGGGCCCCATCACGACATCGTGGAACGACGCCAGAGCCTCGTACGTCGACGGCGTCCGTACCGAGAACACCCCGGTGACCAATCAGGCCACCACCAAGGGCGACGACCGCTCGCGGCACTCCGCGGCCGGCAACATGCTCGCCGACTCGATGAGGTGGTACCTCGAGCATGCCGGACTCTCCGGCGGCAACGAGGTCATCGGTCTGATGAATCCCGGTGGCATCCGCGCCGAGCTCTGGTACGAGCAAGCCGGCAGCGAGGGGGATGGCGTGGTCACCTACGCCGAGGCCAACAGCATGGTTCCGTTCGGCAACACCCTGAACTCCGGTGAGGTCACCGGTGCTCAGTTCACGCAGGTTCTCGAGGAGCAGTGGCAGCGCACCGCCGGTGGTGGCGAGGTCGATCCAGGTGATGAGGCGTTCCTCGCCTTCAGCGTCTCCGAGAACGTCGAGTACATCGTCGACAGCACCCGTGATCGCGACGATCGCATCATCCATATCCGCGTCAACGGTGAGCCGATCGATCCTGCCGGCACCTACACCATCGTCGCGGCGAGCTTCCTCTTCGAGGGAGGGGACAACATGTGGGCGCTGTCCGAAGCCCAGGACGTGCGCGACAGCGGTGTGCTGGACCGCGACGCCTTCATCGACTACCTCGAGGCGCACCCGGACCTGGAGCCCGACTTCTGGCAGCGGCAGATCGAGCTGCAGATCCTCGACGGTGGGCAGTACGACGCGGAGGCGGGCGTCGACCGCGATCCGGTGCTGCGGATAGGCGGCGTCGAGTCGCTCAGCCTCGGCGCCCCGCAGATCGACTCCGTGGTGGTGGACGCGGGTGAGTTCGGCACCTTCGAAGCGCCGTACACGCACTCCGAGGACGTCGGCCGCCTCAGCGCCGACGTGACCCTCGAGGACTGGTTCTGCGTACCCGAGGGAACCGTCGTGCCGTTGCACATCACGGCTCGGCCGGACGCCGGCACCGCCATGACGATCGATCTTCCCTCCTTCGAGTGGACCGCAGGTGAAGCGCCGGCCGGCTGCGCCGAGGAGAGCGACGGCGCCACCCCTCCGCCCGACGATGACAACGGCGGCGTCACCTCGCCGCCCGGCGACGGTGCGGAGGACGGCGGTACCTCGCCGCCCGGCGACATTGACGGCGAACGGCAGGGGGTCGATGGTGGCATCGTCACGGTCGGTGACGGCCGTGAGGGTGGATCCACCGGCACCGTCACCGGGGCCGAGCCCGACCGTTCCGATCTCGCCCGCACCGGTGTGAGCGCCGGTGCGATGGCGGCAGCGGCCGGTCTGCTCACCCTTGCCGGTCTCGTGGCGATCGGTCTGAGTCGGCAGAGGACCCGCCCGTGGTCCCAGGGCGGCGGACGGGCCCGCCAGCTGCGTGGCTCGGGATCCTCCGCTGACCCGCAGGCGTGTCGGCTCGGCACGTCCCCACCACCACCGATAGGGCGTGCCCCCCCCCCCCCCCCCCCCCCCCCCCCCCCCCCCCCCCCCATGACCAGCTCAACCTCAGCCGGCGCCCTCGCCCGCCGACTCGGACTGCGCGACGCGGTCGTGATCGGCCTCGCCTCGATGATCGGCGCGGGCGCCTTCGTCTCCCTCGGCGCCGCCCAGGACCTGGCCGGAGCGCTCGCACCGCTGGCGGTGCTGCTCGCCGCCGGGGTGGCGCTGTGCAACGCCACCGCGACCGCGCAGCTGGCCGCCCAGCACCCCTCCTCGGGCGGCGCCTACCACTACGGCCGCAGGCAGCTCGGCCCGTGGTGGGGCTTCCTCGCCGGCTGGTGCTTCGTGGTCGGCAAGATCGCCTCTTGCGCCGCGATGGCGATGGTCATCGCCGCGTACCTGGTGCCCGAGCCGGCCCAGCGGATCCTCGCCGCGGCCGTGGTGGTGGTCCTGACGGCGGTGAACCTGGTGGGCATCACCCGCACCGCGGCGCTCGCCCGGGTGCTGGTGAGCGTGGCCCTGGCCGCCCTGGTGCTGACCGGGACGCGCCTGCTCGCCGGCGTCGTCGGCCTCGGCGGGGGAGCGGCCGGTGGGGCCGGAGGCACCGAGATCCCCGGCCCGCTCGCCGGCGCGGCCGAGGGGCTCTGGGACGGCGGGCCGGCCGCCGTGCTCGGCGCCGGCAGCGGAGGCGCCCTCGGCATCACGCTCGCCGTGGCGCAGGCCGCGGCGCTGATGTTCTTCGCCTTCGCCGGCTACGCCCGGGTCGCCACCCTCGGCGAGGAGGTGCTCGCCCCCCGCCGCACCATCCCCCGCGCCATCCTGCTCGCCCTGGCCGCGGTGTGCGTGCTGTACCTGGCGCTGTCGATCGTGCTGGTCCTGGTCGGGCCCGCGCCCGGCGGTCGGGGCTGGGGCCCGGCCCCCTTCCTCGCCGCGCTGGACGCGGTCGGGGCGGGCACCGGCTGGCGGGTGGTGGTCACCGTCGGCGCGGTCGCGGCGGCCTGCGGCGCCCTGCTGGCCCTGATCGCCGGGGTCTCCCGCACCATGCTCGCCATGGCCCGCGAGAGCGACCTGCCCCGTCCGCTGGCCCGGGTCAGCAACCGCTTCGCGGTGCCGCAGCGGGCCGAGGCCGCCGCCGGCGCCGCCGTGCTGCTGCTCGTGCTGCTGGCCTCCGACGTCCTGGTCGCCATCGCCGCCTCCTCCTTCGGGGTGCTGCTGTACTACGCGATCGCGAACCTCGCCGCCCTCACCCAGACCGGCCAGTGGCGGCTGTTCCCGAGGGTGATGCAGGTGCTGGGACTGGTGGGCTGCGCGACGCTGGTGCTCGCGCTGCCGGGGGCGACCGTGGTCTCCGGCCTGCTGCTGGTGGCGCTGGGCATCGTCTACCGGCTGCTCGCGGTCCGCTCCGGAGCCGTAACGAATCACTCTTGACTTATATAAGTGTGGACGCAAGGATGGGCGCATGCACGCACTCGACGTCCTCGGCGATCCCGTGCGGCGCAGGATCCTCGAGCTCCTCGCCGACGACGGGGAGCTCAGCGCGGGCCAGATCGGGGAGGTGGTGCAGGCGGAGTTCGGGATCAGTCAGCCCGCCGTCTCCCAGCATCTCCGGGTCCTGCGCGACGAGGGCTTCGCGACCGTCCGGCCGGAGGGTCGTCGGCGGCTGTACGCCATCGACGCCCGCGGCCCCCAGCAGGCGGGGGAGTGGCTGAGCGCCTTCGAGCGCTTCTGGCTGCCTCCGCTCGACGCCCTGGGCACCGAGCTGGCCCGCGGCCGCCGCGAGCGGCGCCTCCGGGCCGACCCCGACCCCGCCTCCGCGTCCGCTTCCGCCCCCGCGTCCGCACCACCCACCGCAGCACCCTCACCCCAGGAGCACTGACATGGTCGACGTCCCCACCCAGCTGAAGTCCGTCACCCGCGCCACCCGCACCGAGGACCGCGACGGCGAGCCCTCCTACGTCCAGAGCCTCGAGCAGACCTACCCGTCCCCGCTCCCGGACGTGTGGGAGGCCGTCACCACCGCCGAGCGCATCACGCGCTGGTTCCTGCCCGTCACCGGCGAGCTCGAGCTCGGCGGCCACTACCAGCTCGAGGGCAACGCCGGCGGCACCGTCCTGGACTGCACCCCGCCGGCCGACGGCGCCGCCCAGTACCGCATCACCTGGGAGTTCGGCGGCGGCGTCTCCTGGGTCACGATCCGCCTCGCGGCCGACGGCGAGCGGACCCGCTTCGAGCTCGAGCACGTCGCCCGCGTCGCGGACATGCCCGAGGGTATGTGGGAAACCTACGGGCCCGGCGCCACCGGCGTGGGCTGGGACGGTGGTCTGCTGGGCCTGGGCCTGCACCTCGGCGCCACCGAGGGCTCCCTGGCACCGGGGGAGGCCGAGGCCTGGGCGATGACCGAGGAGGGGAAGGCCTTCTATCGCGGAGCGGCCGACGGCTGGGCGATCGCCCAGGTCGCCGACGGCGCCGACCCCGAGCTCGCCGCCCGGAACGCCGACGCCACCTACGCCTTCTACACCGGCGCCGCCATGTGAGGCAGCGGGTCGGATCCCGTTCCCGGAGCGGCCGCACCGGGAACGGACCCCGACCCGATCCGCGGAGCGGCCGGCGCCGAGCTCAGTTCGCCCGGGCGATCAGCACGAACTCCTGTCCGGGCCGGTCCGGGGCCTGCCGGATCTCCTCGACCGTGAACCCGGCGGCGGTGACCGACTCGCGCAGCTCCTGCTCGCTGCGGAACCGGAGGGTCGAGGCCGACGTCAGGGTGGTGCCGTCCGCGAAGAGATAGGCGTCCTCGAAGGTCACCAGCGGCAGGTCCACCTCGAGGCGCACCGGGCGGGTGATCACCCGGCCCACGCCCGGCAACAGGTGCGTGGCCTCGGTCGCCGCCTGCCACCGCGTCCAGGCGCGGGCCTCGGGGCGCCGCGACTCGAACACCAGCGCGCCGCCCCGGCGCAGCGCGGCGTGGAGCGCCCGCAGCGTCGACGTCCAGTCCGCTTCGTCGACGAGCACCTGCGCGACGTTCCCGGTCATCACCGCCGCATCGGCCCCGAGCGCGGGGAGGTCCTCCGCGCTACCGAGGACCCACGTGACCCGCTCGGCGCCGGGTTTGCCGCGGGCCACGTCGAGCGAGGCGAGGGCGGGGTCGACCGCGGTCACGGCGAGCCCGTCGGCAGCCAGCCGCACCGCCAGCGAGCCGGTCCCGCAGCCCAGGTCGATCACGGTGCGGGCGCCGAGCTCGGCGAGGATCTGCTGGTAGTGGTCGAGATCGTCTCGCTCGCCGTCGAAGGTGTCATAGCAGGCGGCGAGCCGGGGCTCGGCGAACAGGGCATCAGCAGGCCGGCGGGGCATACCGGCGAGGGTACGGGCGCCAGCTCGTCGCCACGAGTGGTTTTCGCGCCGCGGGCGGATCGGTCACGTTCGCCCCCCTCCGCGGGCGGCGCTGACCAGGCTGGTTCCGCACGGGCCGCCCTACACTGCGAGTGGGCCGTCCCGTTCTCGAGGGGCAGCACGTCGCCTGCAGGAGGAACCATGCTCGGACGCCGCAGCGTCGTCGCCGCTCTCGGACTGACCACCCTCGCCGTTGCGGCCGGCTGCTCCGCGGACGGCGTCGGTGGCTCGCCGAATGGCGGATACGCAACTCTCCGAATCTCCGCGATCCCGGACCAGGACCCCGACGTCCTCACCGAGCGCGAGGAAGCCCTCGCCGCGCACCTCGCCGAGACCCTCGGGATCGACGTCGAGTACGTGCCGGTGCCCGACTACGCCGCCTCGGTCGCCCTGTTCGGCGCCGGCGACCTCGACCTCGTCTTCTACGGCGGCCTCACCGGCGTGCAGGCCCGCCTGCAGAACCCGCAGTCCGCGGTCATCGCACAGCGCGACATCGACGAGGTCTTCACCAGCATCTTCATCGCGGGTGTCGAGACCGGCATCGAGCCGGTCGACGCCGTCGAGGGTCTGACCGCCTTCGCGGGGACCCGCTTCACCTTCGGCTCCGAGACCTCCACCTCCGGCCGTCTGATGCCCTCCTACTTCCTCGGCCAGGCCGGCGTCACCGAGGACGACTTCGACGGCGAGCCCGGCTACTCCGGCTCCCACGACACCACCCTCGAACTGGTCTCCTCCGGCTCCTACCAGGGCGGCGCGCTGAACAGCCAGGTCTGGGACCGCGCCGTCGAGGACGGCGCCGTCGACCCCGAGCGGGTCGTCAAGGTGCTCGAGTCGCCCGAGTACCACGACTACCACTGGCTGCTGCGCGGGGACGCCGACGACCGCTTCGGCACCGACCTCACCCAGCAGCTCACCGACGCGATGCTCTCCCTCCACCAGGCCGAGGCCGGCCCCGCGATCCTCGAGCAGTACGGCTGCGAGCGGCTGATCGCCTCGGAGGCGGCGAACTACGACGAGATCGAGGAGGTCGCGCGCGGTCTGGGGCTGATCGGCTGATGCCGCTCGGGAGGATCTCCGCCGACGCTCCGGGCCCGGACCGGCCGGCCCGCACGGCGGGCGCCGCCTCGGCCGAGTCCGCGCCCGCGCCGGGCGCGCCGGCCGCATCCGCACCGGCCGCAGCCGCACCCGCGTCGGCCACTCCCGCCGTCGCGCTGCGCGCGGTGGTGGTCCGCTACGGCGAGAAGGTCGCGCTCGAGGCGTCGCTGTCGGTGGCCCCCGGCGAGCGCGTCGCCCTGGTCGGCCCCAGCGGCGCCGGCAAGAGCACCGTGCTGGGCCTGTGCAGCGGCGCCCGAGCGCTGAGCGCCGGCAGCGTCGACGTCCTCGGCACGGACCTCGCCACCGCGACCCCCCGGCAGCTGCGGGCCCTGCGTGCACGGACCGGCACCGTCCACCAGCGGCTGGACCTGGTGGGACCGCTGAGCGCGCTGCAGAACGTGAGCGCCGGACGGCTGGGCCGCTGGGGGCTCGCCACCTCCCTGGTCTCCCTGATCCGGCCCCTGCAGACCGAGCCGGCGCTGGCCGCGATGCGGAGCCTGGGGATCGAGGACCTCGCCCGCACCCGCACCGAGCGGCTCTCCGGCGGCGAGCAGCAGCGCGTGGCGCTGGCCCGGCTGCTGGTCCAGGAGCCGGCCCTGGTGCTGGCCGACGAGCCGATCTCGAGCCTCGATCCGGAGCGCGCCCGGGCGGTGATGCAGATGCTCACGGAGGTGGTCGCCACCGGCCAGCGGACGCTGCTGATCAGCCTGCACGACTTCGACGTCGCCCGCGAGACCTGTGACCGGGTGGTGGGCCTGCGGCAGGGGAGGATCGCGTTCGACCTGCCCGCCGCGGAGGTCACCGCTCGGCACCGGGATGCGCTCTACCGGCTCGAGACATGACGGCGCCCGCGCTCGCGCGACTCGAGGCCGCTGCGGGCAGCTCCTCCCGCCGGGACTCCTCGCGCCGCGCCCGGTGGTGGTCGCTGCTGGCCGTAGCGCTGATCGCGTGGTCGCTGTGGGGAACCGGCATCGGCCGCGGCCAGGTGCTGAACCCGGCCGGCTGGCCGTCCCTGCGCGCCGTCGCCGAGGCCGCGATCCGTCCCGACCTCAGCGCGGACTTCCTGCTGCGCACGCTCGACGCCGCGGCCGTCACGGTCGCGTTCTCCCTGCTCGGCGCCGTGCTCGCGACCCTCATCGGGCTGGTGGGCGGTGTGCTCATGAGCGAGGCCTGGTGGCGGGCGGCGCCGGTCGCGGCGGAGCGCGCCGTGCGGCGCCGCCGGGCCGGCTGGACCCTCACCCGGATCGGCTGGGGCCTGCCGCGGGGGATCCACGAGGCGGTGTGGGGGATCGCCCTGGTGATGGTCCTGGGCCGCGACCCGCTGGTGGGGGTCCTCGCCCTCGCGATCCCCTTCGGCGCGATCACCGCGAAGGTGTTCGCCGAGATCATCGACGAGACCCCGTCCGGACCCTATGACGCCCTGATCGGCGCGGGCGCCGGTCGGGTGGAGGCCTTCTGCTACGGCACCCTGCCGCGGATCGGCGGCGACCTGGTCGCGTACGCCTTCTACCGCTTCGACTGCGCCCTGCGCTCCGCGGTGATCCTCGGGATGATCGGGGTGGGCGGCCTCGGCTTCGAACTCACCACGGCCTTCGCGGGCCTGAACTACGAGCGCATGTGGACGCTCATCTACGTGCTGATCCTGCTCGGCCTCCTCTTCGACCGCTGGAGCGCGAGCCTGCGCCGGTCCGGCGCGAGCCCCGAGGGCGTCGACAGCGGCGCCGTCGGCCACCCCCGCGCCGGGACCCGGCGCCACCGCAGCGGCACCGCCCCGGGCACCGGCTGGACCCGCCTCTCGCTCGGGCTCGCTCTGCTGCTCTCGCTCGCCTCCGTCGCCTACCTGCAGCCGGACCTCGCCCGGCTGCTCGAGGCCCGCACCTGGCAGCGCGCCGGGGACATGATCGCCGCCGCCCTCCCGCCGAGCCTGCCCACGACCTGGGCGGAGCTGGTCGCGGACGCCGCGACGACGGTGCAGATGTCGGTGGTCGCGATCGTCGTCGGCAGCCTGCTGGGGGTCATCGCGGCCTTCCTCGGGGCGCCCGGGCCCGGCGCCGGGCGGGGGCGAGGTGCCATCGCGGCGCTGAGCCGGCTCCTGCTGCTGAGCATCCGCGCGGTCTCCCCGCCGGTGTGGGCGCTGCTGCTGCTGTTCGTCCTCCTGCCCGGTCCGCTGCCCGGCGCCGTCGCCCTGGGCCTGTACAACGCGGGGGTGCTGGGGCGGCTGTTCACCGAGACCCTGGAGACGATGGACCGCCGGCCGATCGAGGCGCTGCACCTGCTGGGCGCGAGCCCCCTGCAGACGTTCTGCTACGGCGTAGTCCCCACCGTGACCGGGCGCTTCACCGCGTACGCGCTGTACCGGTGGGAGGTCACGCTCCGCGAGACCGTGGTGGTGGGCGTGGTCGGCGCCGGTGGGCTGGGCCGGGTGCTGGAGTCCCAGCGGTCCGCCTTCGACCACTCCGGCATGCTCACCGTGGTGCTCGCGCTGCTGCTGCTCTCCCTGCTGGTCGATGCCGCGAGCGCCGCGGCGCGCCGCGCCTGGCGCTAGCCGCCGGGCCGACGGGCGCCTCCGGTGCGGTCAGAGCCCGGAGGACCAGGTGGTGTCGGCGTCGATCAGCCAGTGGGTGCGCAGGGTCAGCGCCCGCTCGAGCGCGGCGGCGATGCCCGCGACCAGCAGCGCGGTGCTCGCCCAGCCCGGCAGCTGGAGCGGCGAGGTGAAGGTGCCGATCCGCTCGGCGACCACCTCCATGCCGGTGACCAGCTCGAGCAGCTGGGGGACCAGCAGCGCCAGAGCGAGCAGCAGGATCACGACCGCGGCCGCCCCGATCGCGCGGCTGATGCCGGGGAAGCGCTGGGCGAAGCGGGCGCGCAGCCCTTCCAGGGAGCGCGGATGCGGGGCCAGCATGCGCTCCCGGCCGTCCTCGGTGACCAGGTGCATGCGGGTCAGTCCGTAGAGACCGGCCGCGACCTCGAGGACGCCGCCGGGGACGGGGAACGCCGCCGGGAGGTCCGAGCGCTGCACCTGCACGCCGTCGACGTACAGCGCCGCCGGGGGCGCCGCGGACCCGGCCTCGTCCCGGGCGTCGCCGAGCCCGACCGTCCCGGCCAGGGAGTCGATCCGCCGGCGGGTCGCGCCGGTGCCGAGGTCGTCGGCGAAGAAGTCGACGTCCACGACGCCGCGGAGCCGGGTCCCGTCGGCGGCCTCGTGATCGAGGAAGAACCGGGTCCGGTGCAGCGCATGGCCGAGGTGGAAGGGCGGCAGGGGGCTGCCGTCGCCGGGGTGCAGGCGGCGCTGGGCGCGTCGTCGCCGTCGTTCGGCCATCACTCTCCTGGGCGGTCGGGGCGGCGCGCAGGGCGCGGCCGCCCCTCCATTCCACCCGGTCCGAGCACCCCGCGGGGGCCGGCCGGGGCGATCTCCTCCCAAGGGAGGAGGGCCCCGGGACCCTGGCTCAGGGCAGGCGCAGCTCCCGCGGCAGCTCCTCGAGCAGGCGCAGCCACAGCTCGGACGCGGTCGGGAAGCTCGGCACCGCATGGCGCAGCACGGGCACCGGTACCTGGCCGACGATCGCGATGGTCGCTCCGTGCAGCAGCTCGGAGGCCTCGGGCCCCACGAACGTCGCGCCGAGCAGGGTCCGCGCCGGGACGTCGACCACGATCTGCGCGGTGCCGGTGACGTCGTCCCGCAGCAGCCCGCTCCCGGCGGCGCTGCCGAAGGGCACCTGCGCGATGACCACCTCGTGTCCGGCCTCGCGCGCCTGCTCGGCGGTGAGGCCGACGGTGGCCACCTGCGGATCGGTGAACACCACCTGCGGCACCGGGACGGAGCGGAGCACCGGTTCGAGCGGCTCACCGGTCGCGCCGGCCCGGATCGCCTGTCCGATCACCCGGGCGCGGTACTTGCCCCAGTGCGTCAGCGGCGCATCCCCGCTCGCATCGCCCACCACGTGCAGCCAGTCGGGCAGCGGTGCACCGGTGGCGTCGTCGGAGACGGGCTTCTCGGCGCCGGTCACGTCGTCGGCGATGAGCCCGACGCTCTCGAGGCCGACGTCCTCCAGGCGAGGGATGCGGCCGGTGGCGACCAGCAGCTCGTCGGCGGCGACCTCCCGGCCGCCGTCCGCGTCCTCGACCTGCAGGCTCACGCGCCCGCCGTGCACGCGGCCGGTCCCCGTGTCGCGGCCCTCGGACCGCTCTCCCGAGACCACGGAGGTGCCCAGCTGCACGTCCACGCCGAGCGCGGTGAGGGCCTCGAGGACGTGCTCACCGGCGAAGGGCTCGTAGCCGCGCAGCAGGGCCTCGCCCCGCACCAGCAGCGTCACCCGGGTGCCGAGCGCGGCCATCCAGGTGGCCGCCTCCACCGCGACCACGCCACCGCCGACGATCACCAGCTCGCCGGGGATCTCCTGCACCCCGGTGGCGTCGCGGGAGGTCCAGGGATGCAGCGCGGAGAGCTCCGCGGGGATCCGGGGGACCGAGCCGGTGGCCAGCACCACCGCGCGCCGCGCCCGGACCACGGTGGTGCCGTCGGCCCCCTCGACCAGCACCTCGCGCTCGCCGCCGAGGCGACCGTGCCCGCGGACCACCTCGATGCCGGCCCCCTCGGCCCACTCCACCTGGCTGCTGTCGTCGTAGTGCGAGACCCATTCGTCGCGCCGGGCCAGCAGCGCGTCCCGGTCCAGGGTCGGGGTGGTGATGCCCTCGAGGTGGGCGGCGGTGTCGGCGACGGCCAGCGGGCGCAGCAGCGCCTTCGACGGCATGCATGCCCAGTAGGAGCATTCACCGCCCACCAGCTCGCCCTCGACGATGACGGCCGTGAGGTCGGTGCCCTCGATCGCGTACTGGGCGACGTTCTCGCCGACCGGGCCGCCGCCGATCACGACGACGTCGGCGGTGAGCTCGGAGCGGGCGGTGGACTGCGCGTCGGTGGCCATGGGGCCACGCTACGCCGCCGGTGCCACGGCGTCACGGGGACGGGCGGTCCGGTGGATGCCGGCGTCGGCGACGGCTCCTCCCCAGCCTGGCTGCGCCCACAGCGACGGTCACGGACCCCGCCTGTCAGGCTCGCTCCCTAGAGTCACGCCCATGAGAATCCTGCACACCTCGGACTGGCACCTGGGGCGCACGCTGCACAAGGTCGACCTCCATGAGCACCAGGCGGCCTTCCTCGACTGGCTGGTCGAGCTGGTCCAGGAGCGCGAGGTGCACGTCGTGGTCATCCCCGGCGACGTGTACGACCGGGCGGTGCCCTCGGTGACCAGCGTGAAACTGCTGGACCGGGCGCTGGCGCGGCTCGCCGAGCACACCACCGTGGTGCTGACCTCCGGCAACCACGACTCCCCGGAGCGGCTCGGCTTCGGGCGCGGGCTCATGCGCGCGGGCATCCACCTGCTCACCGACGTCCCCGGCATCGAGCATCCCGTCTCCGTCGCCGACGAGCACGGGGAGGTGCTGTTCTTCGGTCTGCCCTACCTCGAGCCCGACCGGGCGCGCATCGAGCTGGTCGCCGACGGCGAGCCGCCGCTGGCCCGCAGCCACGAGGCCGTCACCCGCGCCGCCCTGGACCGGGTGCGGAAGCGGGCCGCCGCCCATCCGGGTGCCCGCGTCGTCGTGCTCGCCCACACCTTCGTCACCGGCGGGGAGGCGAGCGACTCCGAGCGCGACCTCGCCGTCGGCGGCGTCGACTCGGTGCCCGCCGGTGTGCTCGGCGGCATCGACTACCTCGCCCTGGGCCACCTGCACGGCTGCCAGGACCTCTCCCGCACGGTCGGCGCCCCGGCCTGGTACTCGGGCTCCCCGCTGCCCTTCTCCTTCTCCGAGCGGGGCCACCGCAAGGCCGTGCTGCTGGTCGAGCTCGGCGCCCCCGGGACCGGCGGGCAGGCCGACGTGTCGGTCGAGAAGATCCCCACCCCCGTCCCGCGCCCGCTCACCGAGCTGCGCGGCACCCTCGCCGAGATCCTCGCGCAGCAGGAGGACCACGGCGGGGACTGGCTGAAGGCCGTCGTCACCGACCCGGCCCGGTCCCCGCACCTGCAGGAGCAGCTGCGGGAGGCGTACCCGCACCTGCTGGTCACCGAGTACGCCCCCGAGGGCCGCACCGCCCGCGAGGGCACTCCCGTGGTGCGGCGAGGGGCGAACCCGCTCGAGGTGATGGACGAGTTCCTCGCCGCGGTCACCGGCGCCGCGCCCACCGCCGCCGAGCACGAGGTGCTCGAGAGCGCCTACCGCCACGTGCGTCGTCAGCAGGCGGCCTCGTGAAGCTCCACCATCTGCGTCTGACCGGGATCGGCCCCTTCGCCGGCACCGTCGACATCGACTTCGCCGCCCTCGGCGCCGGCGGCATGTTCCTGCTCGAGGGCCCCACCGGCTCCGGGAAGTCCACGATCCTCGACGCGATCGTCTACGCCCTGTACGGGCAGGTCGCCGGCAGCGCCACCAGCGCCGAACGGGTCCGCTCGCACTTCGCGTCGCCGCGAGAGGCGAGCGTGGTCGACCTGGTGTTCGAGACCGCCTCCGGCATCTACAGGGTGCGGCGCAGCCCCGAGTTCCAGCGCGCCAAGCTGCGCGGGAGCGGCACCACCAAGGAGCAGGCCAAGGCCGTGCTGTGGCGGATCGGCTCGCCGCAGCTGATCGCCGCCGTGATCGCCGACGCCGCCGGCGGCGGGGGCGGGGTCGAGGCGGTCGCCACCCGCATCGACGAGGTGGGCCGGGAGATCCAGCGCGCCGTGGGGCTCAGCCGCGACCAGTTCACCCAGACCGTGCTGCTGCCCCAGAACGAGTTCGCCCGCTTCCTGCGCGCCGACACCAGGGAGCGCCAGCAGGTGCTCCAGCGCGTCTTCGGCACCGAGACCTACGCGGCGGTCGAGCGGCAGCTCGAGGAGATGCGCAAGACCGCCAAGCGCGAGGTGGACGCCGCCACCCAGCTGCTGGGCACCGCGCTGGCCCGCTTCACCGAGGCCATCGCCGCCGATCAGGAGCAGACCGCCGCCCTCGAGGAGCAGGCGGGCGCCCTCCGCCTCGACCCCCTCGCCACCCTCGCCGACGGACAGCTCGAGGCCGTCGTGGCCCGCGCGGCCGAGGCCCAGCAGACCGCCGCGGCCGCCACCGCCGCCGAGCACGCCGCCCGCACCGCGGCCGACGCCGCCCGCACCGCCCTGACCAGGATCGATCGCCGTCGCGAGCTCGACGCCCTCGCCGCGACGCTCACTGCGCAGACGTCCCAGGTGGAGGCCGCCCGGGCTTCCCTGCAGCGCGACGAGAGCGCCCGGCCCGTCGCCGACCTGCTGCGCCGCCGCGATCTGGCCTCCGCCCAGGCCGCCACCGCCATCGCCGCCCTGGCCGAGCTCGCCGACTCCACCCTGGCCACCGAGCCCGCCCTGGTGGAGCTGCTCGAGGCCGACGACGCCCTTGCCCGCCTCGCCGCCGCCGCGGAGGAGGCCACCACCGCGGCCGGCGCCCTTGCCGACCTGGTCGCCCTCGAGAACGAGCTGCCCGCGCGCGAGGAGCGCCTCGCCACGCGCCGCACGGCGCTCACGGAGGCCCGGGCCGAGCTCACCGCCCTGACCGAGACGTTGGGCGCGCGGCCCGCCGAGCGCGCCGAGCTGGTCACCGCCCGCGAGGGCGCCCGCACCGCCGCCGCGGCCCTCGCCGATGCCCGGCTCGCCCAGCGCGCCGCCGAGGAGCGCCACCAGGCCACCACCGCGGCCGCCGCGCAGGAGAAGCGGGTGCAGACCGCCGCGACCCAGCAGGCCACCACCCTGCGCACCGCCCAGCAGCGCGCCGAGACGGAGGCGGAGCTGCGCCGCCGCCGCTTCGCCGGGATCGCCGCCGAGCTCGCCGTCGACCTCACCGCCGGCGAGGCCTGCCCCGTCTGCGGGGCGCTCGAGCACCCCCACCCGGCCGATCCCGCCGCCGACGCCGTCACCCCCGAGCAGGTCGAGGCGGCCGAGGCGGAGCGGCAGCAGGCGGAGGCGGCGCAGGCCCGTGCCGCGCAGGCCCACGCCCTCGCCGTCCAGGAGCTCGAGCGCCTGCGCGAGACCGCCGGCGACCTCGACCCCGAGGCCGCCGCGGCCGCCGTGACCGCGGCGGCCGCGCAGGTGACGACCGCGCGCACCGCCCAGAAGGATGCCGACCGGCTCGACCGGAAGATCACCGCCTTCGACGAGGAGACCGAGCGACTGACCCGCCAGAAGGAGACCCGCGCCCTCGCCGTGGAGCGCGAGAGCAGCGCGATCGCGGAGAGCGCGAAGGCGCTCGAGGCCGATCGGGCGAAGCTCGTCGAGGCCCGCGGCGAGGACGACTCGGTCGCCGGTCGCCGCCGCGCGCACAGCGCCCGCGCCCGCGCCGCCACCGCTCTGCGCGAGGCCCTCCGCACCCGCCGGGAGGCCGAGCACCGCGCCGCCGAGCTCGACCGGGAAGCGGCCACCGCCCGCGCGGCCGCGCAGCTCGACACGGATGCGCAGGTGCGCGCCTCGGTGCTGGAGAGCGCGGAGCGCCGCCGCCTCCAGGGCCTGGTCCAGGCCCGCGCCGTCGAGGAGTCCCGCCTCGCCGACGGCATGGCCGAGGAGGGCATCGCCGAGGCCGTCGTCACAGACGAGGCTCGCGAGCAGGCGGACAAGGCCCGCGCCGCCGCGCTCGAGCAGCTCACCACCGCCCAGGCCGCTGCCCGGGAGGCCACCGGAGCGGCCTCCCGCCACGGCGGCACCGCCGAACGGGGCGCCGCCGCCCGCGCCGCACTGGCCACCGCCGCGGCGCAGGTGCAGGAGGTCAGCGAGCAGGCCGGCGTCGTGGTGCGCGTCGCCGACCTCGCCACAGGGCGCTCGGCCGACGGGGACCGCGTCCAGCTGTCCACCTACGTGCTCATGTGGCGCCTCGACGCCGTGGTCCAGGCCGCCAATGCGCGCCTGGCCCTGTTCTCCGGCTCCGACCTCGAGCTGCTGCGCGACACCGGTGCCCGCGGCGCGAAGAAGACCGGCCTGGACCTGCTGGTGCTGGACCGCCGCACCGATCAGGTGCGCGTGCCCGAGACCCTCTCCGGCGGCGAGACCTTCTTCGTCTCCCTTGCTCTCGCGCTGGGCCTGGCCGACATCGTCATGGGCGAGGCCGGCGGGGTGCAGATGGAGACCCTGTTCATCGACGAGGGCTTCGGCTCCCTGGACCCCGAGACCCTCGAGACCGTGGTGGGCGAGATCGGCCGCCTGGCCCAGAGCGGCCGCGTGATCGGCATCGTCAGCCACGTCGGCGAGATGAAGGCGCAGATCGCCGAGCAGATCCACGTGCGCCGCGGCGCCGACCACCGCTCCTCGCTCACCATCACCGCCTGAATCGCGGCGGCGCCTCGGGGTGGCGTCCGCGGTCGAACAGCGGCACCCCGGCCCGGGTCAGGAGCGGGGCCAGCAGCGCCCCCACCCCGGCCCCCGCCGAATTCGCCAGCAGGTCCTCGATGTCGGCGATCCGCACCCCGCAGGGGTACAGCCCGAACGCCCCGGTGAACTGCGTGACCTCGATCAGCGCCGACAGCAGCATCGCCATCGCCAGCGAGGTGGTGGCATCCAGGCGGAACACGCCGCGCAGGATCAGTCCCAGCGGCACGAACAGGGCCGCGTTCATCACCACCTGCAGCAGCGGGAAGCTGGTGGCCAGCTCGAACCACCCGGCCCCGCCGCGGTGCATGCCGAGCAGCTCGGAGGCGGTGTGGAAGGGGTCCAGGCGCAGCGCGCCACCGGACCGGCTGCGGCAGGTCACCGCCACGTCGTAGGCCGGTGCGATCGTCAGACCCGCGAGGGTCATGGTGTACACGCAGATCACCGCCACCCCCGCCAGACGGGAGGGGCGCACCCGGCCGAAGCGCCGCCGCTGCAGCCACCGTGCGGGCAGCAGGAGCAGGGCGAACACCACCAGTCCGCCCGCGATGCCCACCAGGGCCAGCCGCAGCAATTCGCTCACCCGGGCACGGTACGGCCCGGCGCTGGGCGGAGGCGGGGTCCGGAGGGCCGCCATCGGGAGTCGCCGGCGGTCGAGCGTTGCGATCCGGGCGTTCTCAGTGCTCACAGCGCCATGAACGCAACGGTCGGTGGTCGAAGCGCCCTGCACGCAACGGTCGGTGCTCCCAGGTGCCACGTACGCAACGGTCGGTGCTCGAAGCGCCGCGTACGCAACGCTCAACGCGCGGGGGAGCCACGTACGCAACGCTCAGCGGGCGGGAGAGCCGCGTGCGCAGCGCTCGGCGCGCCGAGAGCCGCCCGCGCCGCGAAGCTCGGGCGCGCGGGCGCCGCGACGGACCCGGACCAGGCGCCACCGCGTCCGACGATAGGATGGACGAGGCCCGCTGCTGCACCGTCGACCTGCGCGGAGCCACCCGACCCCCTGCGCACCCTGGAGGACGTCCCGTGGTGGACAACCTGACCGTCCAGATCGTCGTCACCGTCCTGGCCGGCCTGGCGTACATCGTGGGCCTCGCGGGCATCATCATCCCCGTGCTGCCCGGCACCATCACCCTCATCATCGCGACCCTGATCTGGGCCATCGTGGTCGGCGGCTGGCCCGCCTGGGTCGCCTTCGGGCTGGTCACCGTGTTCGGCGCGATCGGCATGGGCACCAGCTACGTCCTGACCGGGCGGCGGCTGCACCACGCCGAGGTGCCGATGTGGCCGATCTACGTGGGCATCGCCGCCGGCATCGTCGGCTTCTTCGTGATCCCCTTCCTGGGCCTGCCGATCGGCTTCCTGATCGGCCTGTACGTCTCCGAGGCGATCCGGCAGTCCGACCCGAGGAAGGGCCTGACCTCCGCCTGGATCGCCCTGAAGGCGCTCGGCGTCGGGATCCTCGTCGAGTTCTCCCTGGCCATGCTCTCCACGATCACCTTCGCGGTCGCCGTGGTCGCGCACTTCGTGACCGCATGAGCCCGCAGCCCTCCGCCCCGAGCCCCGCCCGCCCCCGTCCCGCCGTCGGCGCCGACCTGCACCCCGCAGTGCTGGTGCCGGGGCTGAAGCGTCTGCTCAAGGGCTCCTGGGAGGTCCGCACCTGGTTCATCCTGGCGGTCCTCGGGGCGATCGTCTTCGCCGTCCTGCAGATCGCGACCTCCTCGATCATCGGCCGCGTCACCGAAGAGGTCATCGTGCCCTCCTTCGCCGCCAGCGAGGCGCGGCCCGCCCTGCTGGCCGGCGGCGGACTCGCGGTCCTCGGCATCGCCGTGGCCCGCGCGGTCTCGGTGATGGCCCGCCGCATCTTCGCCGCCGCCGCCCAGTACGACCTGTTCCGCCTGTACCGCGAGCGTCTCGCGGAGGTGTACGCCAAGGTGCCGCTGCTGTGGCACCGCCGCCAGGCCACCGGCACCCTGCTGAGCTCGATGTACTCCGACGTCGAGGCCGCCTTCTTCGCGATGGCGCCGTTCCCCTTCGCCCTGGCCACCATCGTGATGCTGGTCTACGCCACGATCGTGGTGGCGCGCATCGACCCCGTGATCCTGCTGATCATGCTCGCGCTGATCCTGCTGCTGATCATGCTGAACATCCTGCTGCAGCGCTTCGCCACCCCGATCGCGATGCGCTCCCAGCAGCTGCGCGCGGAGGTCGCCGAGATCGCCCACGAGTCCTTCGACGGCGCCAACGTCGTGAAGTCGCTGGGCCGCGAGGACGTAGAGGAGGAGCGCTTCACCCGCGCCGCCGAGGACCTCCGCCAGGCCGGTATCCGCTTCGGCTACGTGCGCGGCTGGTTCGATCCCGCCATCGACGCCCTGCCCAACCTCGGCATCCTCGCCGTCGCCGTGCTCGGCGCCTGGCGCATCGGCGAGGGCCACCTCACCACCGGCCAGCTGGTCGAGGTCGCCTACCTGTTCACCCTGATGGCGCTGCCCATCCGCTCCTTCGGCTGGGTGCTCGGCGACCTCTCCCGCACCGTCGTCGGCGGCGGCCGGGTCCAGCAGATCCTCGAGGTCGCCGACGAGCGCACCTACGGCCCCGACCCGCTGCCCGACGGGCCCGGGGTGCTCGAGTTCGATCAGGTCAGCTTCGTCTACCGCGACGATCCGGCCCAGGTGATCCTGGGTCGCGGCACCCGCGCGGAGGACCTGGTGGTGCGCGAGGGCCATGCCCTGCACGACGTCTCCCTGCGCGCCGACCCCGGTGCCGGCACCCGCGTGCTGGCCGTCGTCGGCGCCACCGGCTCCGGGAAGTCCACCCTCGCCCTGCTCGCGGCGGGACTGGTGGACCCCACCGCCGGCACCATCAGCCTGGACGGCGCCCAGCTGCGGTCCCTCACGGCCGACGCGCTGACCGCCGACGTCGCGCTCGTGCTCCAGCAGGCCTTCGTCTTCGACGCCACCGTGCGCGAGAACGTCACCCTCGGGGAGGACCTCGACGAGGCCACCGTGCGGTGGGCGCTGCGGATCGCCCAGGCTGAGACCTTCGTCGACGCCCTCCCGGACGGTCTGGACACCGAGCTCGGCGAGCGCGGCGGCTCGCTGTCGGGCGGTCAGCGCCAGCGCATCGCCCTGGCTCGCGCCCTGGTGCGCCGGCCCCGGCTGCTGATCCTCGACGACGCCACCTCCGCCTGTGACCCCAGCGTGGAGCTCGCGATCCTCGACGGCATCCGCCGCGAGATGACCTCCTCCACGCTGCTGCTGATCGCCTACCGCAAGTCGACCATCTCCCTGGCCGACCAGGTCGTCTTCCTCGACCACGGCACGGTCGCCGCCAGCGGCACCCACGAGGACCTGCGCATCCTCAGCGAGGGCTACCGCGAGCTGGTCGACGCCTACGACGAGGCCGCGATCTCCCACAGCCTGCTGGAGTCCAGCGGTCCGCAGCCCAGCGACGGCCCCGACCCCGCCGTCGCGGTGCCCGCCGAACGGGCCCGCCACGTCCAGGCGGCCGTCGAGCGCCACGGCGCGGCCCGGATGCGCCGCGAGGACCTCCCGGCCGACGACAGCGACGAGGACACCATCCGATGACCACTGCGAGCTCCTCCGCGCTCGGCGGCGAGGCCACCACCGACGAGTCCGCCCTGCAGACCGTCCGCCGCGGGCTCGGCCTCACCCCGCACCTGCTGCGCGGGCTGTGGATCACCCTGCTGCTGGCGGTGGTCGCGACCGCCGGCAAGGTGGTCGTGCCGATCACCGTGCAGACCATCCTGGACCGCGGCATCATCGCCCCCGACACCCCCGACCTGACCTTCGTCACCGGCGCCGCCGGTCTGGCCGCGCTGGTGCTGCTGGTGACCGCGATCTGCAACGTGGTGATGAACCGTCGGCTGTTCCGCCTGGCCGAGACGTCGCTGGCGACCCTGCGCACCCGCGCCTTCCGCCACATCCACGACCTCTCGCTGCTGACCCAGGGCACGGAGCAGCGCGGCGCGCTGGTCTCCCGGGTCACCAGCGACGTCGACACCGTCAGCCAGTTCATGAGCTTCGGCGGGATCATGCTGGTGGTGATGAGCCTGCAGATCGCGCTGGCCACCGTGGTGATGGCCCTGTACTCCTGGCCGCTGGCAGTCGCGGTGTGGATCTGCTACCTGCCGATCCTGCTCATCATGGGCTCCCTGCAGAAGCGCATCCGCGCCCGCTACCAGGTCGTCCGCTCGCACGTCGGCCGGATGCTCGGCGCGGTCTCCGAATCCCTCGTCGGCGCGGCCACCGTGCGCGCCTACGGCGTCGAGGACGGCACCCGCAGCAACCAGGTCGCGCGCGTCCGCGACGTCCGCAACGCCCAGTTCGCCGTGCTGAAACCCCAGTCCGCCTCCTTCTTCCTCTCGGAGACGGCCGACGGACTGGCCACCGCCGTGGTGGTCGTGCTCGGCATCGTGCTGGGCACCGGAGCGCTCGGCCTCGACCTGCCCGGCGCGGACCTCACCGCCGGCGGCGTGATCGCCTTCGTCTTCCTGGTCTCCCTGTTCAGCCAGCCCGTGCGGATGGGCATCGAGATGCTCTCGGAGGCGCAGAACGCCGTGGCCGGCTGGCGGCGCGTGCTCGGCGTGCTCGACACCCCGGCCGACGTCGCCGATCCCGCCGGCGCGATGGATCCGCACACCGGCACCCACCGTGCGCCCGTGCCCGGGATGACGCCGCTGCCGGACGGACTGCTCGACATCGAGATCCGGCAGCTGCGCTACAGCTACCCCACCGGGCCCGAGGTGCTGCACGGCCTCGACGTCGACATCCCCGCCCGCTCCCGGATCGCGATCGTGGGCGAGACCGGCAGCGGCAAGACCACCTTCGCGAAGCTGCTGACCCGAATGATGGACCCCAGCAGCGGCGACATCCGCATCGGCGGCGTCCCGCTGCGCCTGGTGCCGTACTCCTCGCTGCGCTCGCGGGTGATCATGGTGCCGCAGGAGGGCTTCCTCTTCGACGCCACCGTCGCCGAGAACCTGCGCTACGGGAAGCCGGACGCGAGCGCCGAGGAGATGCGCCGGGCACTGGACGAACTGGGGCTGGGCACCTGGGCCGACGAGCTGCCCGACGGTCTGGACACCCCCGTCGGCCAGCGCGGCGAGGCGCTCAGCGCCGGCGAGCGGCAGCTGGTGGCGCTGGCCCGCGCCTACCTCATCGATCCCGACGTGATCGTCCTGGACGAGGCCACCAGCGCGGTCGACCCGGCGGCCGACGTGCGCCTGCAGCAGGCCATCGACGGTCTCGCCCGCGGCCGCACCACCATCACCATCGCCCACCGCCTCTCGACCGCCGAGCGCGCCGACCGCATCATGGTGCTCGACCACGGCGACCTGGTCGAGCACGGCACCCACGCCGAGCTGGTGGGGCTCGAGGGCGGGATCTACGCGGGCCTCCACCGCTCCTGGGTCGCGCACCGCCAGCAGCGGTGACGGGGCTGCATGACGTGCGCTCGGGCCCGCCGATCTTCGCCTGATCACTGGTCCGACGCGTCGTTCGGCGGCTCCCCACCGCGCCTCGGACCGGACCGACTCGCCGCGCTGACCCGGACGCGGTCAGCGCGCCGTGACCGCGGTGTCGCGAGGCCGGTCGGGAGCGCGCACGAGGCTCCACAGCGCCCCACCGGTCGCGCCGATGCCCAGCAGACCGGTCACCACCGGCGCCCACCCCGCGAGCCGCGCCGAACGCTCCACCCTCTCGTCCAGCGGATCCAGCACCGCTGCGCGGGTGTCGATGATCAGCCGGGCGAGCGCGTACTCCCGGGCGGCATCACCGGGATCCTCGATGCCGAGCGTGGCCCCGACGAAGGTGCTGATCGCGGCCTCGGCATGCGGTGCGCTCTCGACCAGCGCCGACTGGTGCTCGTGCAGCTGTCGCTCCTCCTCGGCGCCATCGCTCGGTGTGAACGGCGCGTCGCCGTGGGTGGCCCGGGCCATCCGCGACACCAGCATCGATTCCAGCGCCGCCATGGACGTGCCGGCGCTGAGACGCTGGTCAGCCACCTGCCGTGCGCTCGACACCGCGGCGACGGAGACGGACACCCCCACCACGAGCACCACCAGCACGGCGACCAGCCACGCCACGGGAGAACGTGCGGTCACCATGGCACTCCTGCCCCTTCCGCGGAGGGCAGCCTCGGCGCTGCCGGATGTCACGCAGTGTAGGAGACCCCTCTCCCCTCGAGGGCCGATGCCCGTCCACGTGCTCGGGGGACGACCGGACCAAGGAACCTAGGATCCTCCTCGTGCCCGATAACCCGCCGGTCCCGCCGATCTCCGCCCGCAACGAGCCCCGCTTCCGCAGCGCCGCACGCAAGGGCGCGCTGGCCGCGGCCTTCCAGGAGCAGGGCGAGGACTACGACCGGCTGCGCCCCGGTTACCCCGACGCCGTCCTCGAGGCGGTCCTCGCGCGGACCCCGCCGGGCCCCCGGGGCGCGCCGCGGGCGATCGACCTGGGGGCCGGCACCGGGAAGCTCGCCTGCGCGCTCCTGGATCGCGGGCTCGAGGTCACCGCGGTGGACACCAGCGCCGCGATGCTGGAGACCGCGCTGCGCCGAGGGCCGGCCCTGACCACCCGCCTCGCCCCCGCCGAGTCCAACGGACTGAGCGCCGGCTCGGCGGAGCTGGTCACCGGCGCCCAGGCCTGGCACTGGTTCGATGCCGAGGCCGCCTCGGCCGAGGTCGCGAGGCTGCTCGCCCCCGGCGGGGTGCTGGCGCTGGTGTGGAACATGCTCGACGTGACGATCCCTTGGGTGCACCGCCTCTCCCGGATCATGCACGCCGGCGACATCCACCGCGAGGACTTCCGGCCCACCGTCGGGGCCGGTCTGGATCTGGTCGAGCGCGGCGTGCACCAGTGGGAGGACCCGATGCCCACGCCGGACGTCATCGACCTCGCCCGCACCCGCAGCTATGTCATCACCGCCACCGCGGAGCGGCGCTCGAGGGTGCTCGCCAACCTCGACTGGTATCTCCACGACCACCTCGGCCACGAGCGCGGCGCCGTGATCGGCGTCCCGTACCGCACGGACTGGTTCCTCTACCGCCCGGGGACCCCAGGGCACGAGCGGTGAGGCGAGGGTATGGGGAGTCCTCCCCATCGTGCTCCGCGCCGGCGCTGACTACGCTGGCGATGGCTTTGAGGACCGCCCGCAGTCGCGGCGGCCGGGGACGGGAACGGGGCAGCGATGAGTGGGTTCTTCGGCGCGGACACCGATGCACTGCGCGAGTATGCAGGACGGGTCCACACCGGCTCCAGCCGGCTCACGGAGCTGCGGGACTCTCTCTCCGCCCAGATCGCGTCCGTTCAGTGGGTCGGCCCCGACGCCGACGCCTTCCGCGCTGACTTCTCAGGCCGCCTCTCCGGACTGTTCGCCCAGGCCGGCCACGACCTCGAACGCCGCCGCGCCGACCTCGAGACCCACGCCGAGGAGCAGGACGCGGCCAGCGGCGTCGGCGGTGACGGTGCCGGCGGCGGCCCCGGGAGTGGCGACCGATCCTTCGACGACCTCCTCGCGGACCTCCTCGCGAACCCCGTCAACGCGGTGGCCGAGACGATCTCCGAGGTCGCGGGGGCCGGAGGCGCCGCCTGGAAGGCGTTCAAGCAGGGACGGAGCCTGCTCGCGCTCCGTGCAGCGATGGACACGCTCGGGGATGCGGCCGCTTCGGCGCAGACCTTCATCCGCTCGGGCATGATCGACGACGCGGTCGGACTGCTGGGCCGGCTGGGCACGGTCGGCAGATACCTCGGCGGCGCCGGCGGCGTGCTCGGCATCATCGGCGGGATCGGAGACATGATCGACCCGCCGCACGACGGGTGGCGCGGGATCGGCGACCGGATCGCCGGCGGGCTCGGCGTGGTCGGCGGTGCCGGCACCCTGGCGCTCGCCCTCGGCGCCGGGGCCGCCCTCGGCCCGGTCGGTCTCGGGGTGATCGCCGTCGCGGGAGTCGGTGCCGGGCTGTGGGCAGCCGGCAACGCCATCTACGACAACTGGGACTCCATCACCGCCTTCGTCGGGGACGTCGGCGGCCACCTGAGCGACTTCGCCTCCGATGCCGCGGACGTGGTCGGTGGTGCGGTCGACGCGGTCGGCGACGCCGTGAGCGATGCGGGGGAGGCTGTCGGCGACTTCGTCAGCGGCGCGGGCAATGCCGTCGGCGACTTCGTCGGCGGACTGTTCTGATGCGGCCGGTCCTGCCCCTGCGTACCCTCTGACCATGACTTCCGCATCGCAGACCCCCTCGGACACCCCCCGCTTCTCCGCCGAGGACATCGAGATCGCGACCGCGCTGCTGATGCAGCCGCTCGAGGAGCCCGTCACCGAGATCGTGAGCCTCACCGACGAGGAACTCATGGCGCTGGAGGGCGTCGAGCACGATCCGCTGACCCCGACCCCGTGGTTGACCCGGTCCGCCGCCGACGACGACGCCCGCGCCCTGGCCACCGCCGCCGCGATGCGCTCGATGATCGCCCGCGGCATCGTCACCTCGAGCGTCGTGCTCGACCCCCGCCGCTACGAGGAGGGGAGCCAGGAGCCCGCACGCATGGTCGCCATCCCCGCGCTGCACGGCACCGTGGTGCTGCGCCGCACCTCCGATGCGGTCCTGATCGCCGAGCGCCGCACCGAGCGCGGCACGGCCTACAGCTACTTCTACCTCTTCCACGTCGACGGCGCGGTGCGCGTGCTGTGGGAAGCCTTCGACGCCGCCGGGTTCCACCTGTTCTTCCTGCTCGACGGCGAGACCCTGCCCGAGCAGTTCATCGCCTTCATCGATCCGATCTCCGCAGCCGGCGAGCACGACGGCGGGATCGAGGAGGTGCGCTCCGCCGCGTTCCCCAACAGCGCCGCCGCAGCCCGGCTCGCCGAGGCCCGCGCCGCCACCACCGTGCTGGTGCTGGACCGCGAGGACACCGCGGGCCCCACCGCCTTCAGCCTCTTCTCCACTCCCGACGGCGTCGAGCTGATGGAGACCGACGGGGAGGGCGAGAGCGCCGTCCAGCGCGTCGGCGCCGTGTCCACCGCCACCCTCACCGCGCTGATCGAGGGCCTCGTGGCGGCGACCGGACCGGGGCATCCCGGTGGAGAGGACGCGCAGAAGTGAGCGTGCGCTCCGCAGCTCGTCGTCACCGCGATGAGCTGGGCGGCGTCGTGGCCGTGCACGCCGACCGGCCGGGCCCGTTCGTGGTCGGTGGCTTCGTCCTGGTGTGGCTGCTGTTCTCGGGACTGACCCTCATCAACCCCGGGGAGACCCTCCTGATGACGCTGGTGCCGACAGCGGCCTTCGCGATCATGGTCGGGCTGCTCCTGCTGTACGTCAGCGCTGAGCGCCTGCTCGTCTGCGAGCGCGGACTGGTGATCGGGTCGGTCGCCCCCGGCCTGCGACCCTACGTGATCCGCTACGACCAGATCGTCCCGGGCAGCATGGTCCCGGTGACCGGTGCTCGCCGCTACCCGGCCGAGACCGGGACCGGCGGCTTCCCGCAGTCGACCGTGCGGCGATCGGCCTGGACCCGGCGGGGCCTCCACTTCGTCGGCCCTGACCCGAAGCAAGCGCGCCGCCACCGGGCGGTGCTCGCCCCGCTGCAGGACCCGCCGCCGCGCTCGGTCGACCGGCGCTGGGTGTGGTTCGCCGGCACCGGCTCGTCGCGACCCGAGCAGGTGGCCGCCCAGATCGCCCAGGCCGCGGGCGCCGCCGGGGCCGCTCAGCTGGCCCAGGCCACCGCTGCCGCCCCGGTGCGTGAGCTCAGCGGGAACCGCGCCGACGCCTCCCGGCACCTGCCGGGGCTCCGGTAGCTCCCCGCCCCGCCGCCCGTCGCCCCGCCGCCCCTTTGACCGTTGCGCATGCGGCGCTCTGAGGGCCCAGAGCGCCGACAACGTCGCGATGGGGGAGCGGAACGCCATGAACGTCGCGGTGGGTGAGACGAGAGCACCTTCGCTCAACCCCCGGGGCGCCAGCCACGCTCGATGAGCTCCGCCCGGACGATGCCCACGGCGTCGGCGCACTCGTTCTCGAGGTCCTTCTGATAGAGACGCAGCTCGGCGTATCCCGCGGCCTTCACCGCGCGGGCGCGCCGGATGTCGCGCTGGACCTGCGCCCGGTCGCTGTGCTGCCGTCCGTCGTACTCCGCGCAGACCCGGAACTGCGGCCACTGGAAGTCCGGGCACTGCCGCGTCTCGCCCGCGTCGCCGCGGAGCGGGACGTTGAGCTCCGGCTCCGGCAGGCCGGCGGCGGCGAAGGCGAGCCGCAGCTCCGTCTCCTTCGGTGAGTCCGCGCCGATGCGCACCTGTGCGGCGGCCTCGCGGAGCGTCCCGGCGTGCCTGCCGGTGGCGACCGTGAGCAGCTCGTCCGGGGTGCACCAGGGGCGCTCCCGGCCCTCGAGCCCGGGACGGGGGATGCGCACGAGGTGGTCGCCCGCAGCGATCAGGGCGGGCACGGGCAGATGCGCGGCGAGATCCCGCCAGGTGCGCAGGGGAGTGGTCAGCTGCAGCGGGGAAGTGCGGCCGCTGCGACGCATCCGATAGCTCAGACGGTCGACCTCCGCGGGGACCAGACGGAGATCGTGCCAGGTCACCATGGCGCCGGATCGCCCCCGCGAGGCGAGGTCGCCAGCTCGACGGGGGTGTGACGGCTCCAGCCCTCGAGTGGCCGAGGCAGCGGGATACCCAGCAGGCGGGCTGCGGAGCACCCCACGATGACGACGGCGGCGTCGTGTCGGCACAGCGCCGCGGCCACGTCGACCTCCGTGATGGCCACTCCGCGCAGCGCGTAGAGCCCGCGGCGCAGCCGGGTCAGGTCCGCCCGGCGCAGCCGATCAGGCGAGAGGCCGACGCCCAGCGCCTCGGCGCGCGTGAAGACGGGCCAGGGGAGGGTCGACGAGAAGTCGGCAGGACGACGGACCATGCCCACAGCATCACCCCGCCGCCGGGGGTCCCGCGCGCCGTCCACAATGACCAGGTCAGTGGGAGGATCGCGAGAGCGGCCGCCAGGAGTGGGGACAATGCCCGGGTATCGACGCGCATCGCCCCGAGCCATGAGCCGCTCGCGGGGCACCACTCCGCGCGCTGAGCATCTGGTGCGGCGCCGAGCGTTGCGTATTTGGCGTTCTGAGAACTCGGAACGCCAACTACGCAGCGGTGGAGGTCCAGAACGCCGAGAACGCAACGGTCGGCGCTGCGAAACGCCACAACGCAGCGCTCGAGACCCGAGTGCCGGCGGTCGGCGCCCGCAACGCATCGACGGGTGCCGCAGAACGCCAACAACGCAGCGATCGACGCCCCCGGCGACGCCCGCTCAGCCGCCGACGCTCGCCCCGCCCGCGTCGCTCGCCCCGCCCGCGTCGGAGGCCCCGGCCGGAGGGGCGATGCTCATGTCGGTGACCCGCCAGCGCTCGCCGTCCCAGGCCATCTGCGCCACCAGCACCCCGGAGACCTCCGCCAGCTCGGTGGCCTGCAGGTTCGGGTCGTCCACCAGGATCGACGCGTCCTGGGTGAACTCGGCGACGGCGACGCCGGTCGCGGGCGGCTCCCCGGTGCCGTCGAAGCTCGTCGCATGCACGTGGAAGGCGCCGTCGACGAGGTAGCCGCCCTGGGCGGCGAGCACCTCGGCGTTGCCGAGGAACGTCACGCAGACCTGGCAGTTGGGATCCACGGAGTTCTCCCACACGGAGACGTCGCCGCTGCTCATCATGTAGTCGTAGGACTCGAGCAGGTACGTCAGCGTGGCCTGGGCGCCCTCGGCGCTCTGCGCGGTCATCCCGGCCGGTTCCTCGGGACGGGGCAGGTCCGGCTGCGGCGGCTGCTCGGCAGGGTCCGCCGTCGGCCGGTTCTCGGGGTTCTCGACCGCCTGCTCCTCGGGGCCCGGCCCCAGCAGCTGGCCGATCCCGATCACGCCGACGGGGACCACCAGCATGAGCGCGAGCGCGATGACGATGAGGCGCTGGACGGGACGTTTCACCCGCCCCACGGTAGACGACGCCCCCTCCCCGGCCCGGGCACGGGTGGTGCGTCCCACCCGCAGCGCAGCGCCCCGTCGCCGGCCCGTCGGCCGCGGGAGCCGCACCCCGTCGGAAGTCTGATGCCCGGTGTCGGGTGGAAAGCCTATGCTTCCCAGGTCGCCTGCGCGCCTGTCCCTCGCGGCCGACCTCATCGGAAGGAACGACGACGTGACCCTGCTGCGCTTGGTGCTGGGCGCCCTGAAGCCGTACTGGGCGTGGGTGCTGCTGGTGGTGATCTTCCAGATCGCGGGGGTGCTGGCGGCGCTCTACCTGCCCACCCTCAACGCCGACATCATCGACGACGGCGTGGCCAAGGCGGACGTCCCGGTGATCTGGGAGCTCGGGCGGATCATGATCGCCATCTCCTTCGGCAACATCATCGCGCTGGTCGCGGCCAACTTCTTCGCGGCCCGCTCCGCGATGAAGGTCGGCCGGGACCTGCGCTCGACGGTGTTCGCGCGGGTCAGCGCCTTCTCCCCGCGGGAGATGGGCCAGATCGGCACCCCCTCGCTGATCACCCGCTCGACCAATGACGTCCAGCAGGTGCAGATGCTGGTGTTCTTCTCGCTGAACATGCTGGTGCAGGCGCCCGTCACCGGCATCGGCGGGGTGATCCTGGCGCTGCGGGTGGAGCCGGGGATGGCCTGGCTGATCGCGGTGATGGTGCCGGTGATGCTGGTGGCCGTCGGCATCCTGATCGCCAGGGCGGCCCCGCTGTTCAAGCAGATGCAGGGGAAGATCGACGACATCAACGGCGTGCTGCGCGAGCAGATCACCGGCATCCGGGTGCTGCGCGCCTTCGTGCGGGAGGACCGCGAGCGGGAGCGCTACGGCGTGGTCAACGACCAGCTCACGGACCTGAACCGCCGGATCGGGCTGCTGATGATCCTCATCAACCCGATCATCATGTTCATCCTGAACCTCTCCAGCGTGGCGGTCCTCGCGGTGGCCGCGCCCCGCATCGACGCCGGGCAGATGGAGGTCGGCTCGATCACCGCCTTCATCGCCTACCTGATGCAAATCCTCATCGCGGTGATGATGGCGACCTTCATGACCATGATGATCCCCCGCGCGATGGTCTCGGCCGACCGCATCACCGAGGTGCTGGAGACCGAGACCAGCGTGGTCCAGCGCACCGACGGCATCCGCGCGCTGGAGGGACCGATCGAGCTCACCTTCGAGGACGTCTCCTTCACCTACCCCGGCGCCGAGCGGCCGGTGCTCGAGCACATCTCCTTCACCGCCCGCGAGGGCCAGACCGTCGCGATCATCGGCGGCACCGGCGCCGGCAAGACCACCCTGATCTCCCTGGTGCCGCGACTGATGGACGCCACCGAGGGCCGGGTGCTGATCAACGGCCACGACGTGCGCGACCTGGATGCGCGGGTGCTCTGGGACCGGGTGGGCCTGGTCCCGCAGCGGCCCTTCCTGTTCTCCGGCACGGTCGGCTCGAACCTGCGGTTCGGAGATCCGGCGGCCGACGAGCAGGAGCTGTGGCACGCGCTGACCGTCGCCCAGGGCCGGGACTTCGTCGCCGCCATGCCCCAGCAGCTGGACTCGCCGATCGCCCAGGGCGGCACCAACGTCTCCGGCGGTCAGCGCCAGCGGCTGTGCATCGCCCGCGCGCTCGCCGCGAAGCCCTCGCTCTACCTGTTCGACGACTCCTTCAGCGCGCTCGACCTCACCACCGACGCGAAGGTGCGCGCCGCCCTGGTGCCGGAGACCCGCCGGGCGCTGATGCTGATCGTCGCCCAGCGCGTCTCGACCATCACCACCGCCGACCTGATCCTGGTGCTGGACCACGGCCGGATCGTCGGTCAGGGCACCCACGCCGAGCTGCTGGAGAGCTCGCAGACCTACCAGGAGATCGTCCGCTCGCAGGGCGTCGAGGAGGAGGTGGCCTGATGACTGCTCACGACGGGACGTCCCGCCACGGCACCGACCAGCCGGCCCCGGCCGCGACCGCTGCCGGCCCGGACGCCGGCACCCCGGCCGGCACCCCGACCCCCGCCCCCGCCGCTGCGGCCGCCGGCGGCGCCACCCCGGCCACCACCGCCGCGCCCGCCACCGAGGTCACCGCCGGGGACGAGGCGAAGACCGCGGCCGAGATCGCCTCCGAGAAGGAGGCCGAGCGGGGACTGCGCCCCGGGCAGAGCGCGAAGAACTTCTGGCCCTCCACCAAGCGCCTGATCCGCGAGATCGGTCCGGAGCGGAAGTTCCTGCTCGGCGCGATCCTGCTCGGCGTGATCTCGGTGGCGTTCAGCGTCGTCGGCCCCCGCATCCTGGGCCGCGCCACCGACATCATCTTCACCGGCCTGCTCAGCAAGAACCTGCCCGCGGGCGCGGATCCGGCCGACGTCATCGCCCAGCTGCGCGCCGACGGCGAGGAGCAGTTCGCGGACATGCTCTCGGGGATGACCCTCACCCCCGGCGTGGGCATCGACTTCACCGCGCTCTACCAGACCCTGGGTCTGGCCGTCGGCCTCTTCGCCGTCTCGGCGCTGCTGATGTGGCTGCAGGGGCTGGCCCTGAACCGGATCATCGTGCGGATGGTCCACCGCCTGCGCCGCGATGTGGAGGAGAAGCTGCACCAGCTGCCGCTGGCCTACTTCGACCGGATGAAGCGCGGGGAGATCCTCTCCCGGGTCACCAACGACATCGACAACATCCAGAACACCCTGATGAACACCGTCACGGGCCTGGTGAACTCGATCCTCATGGTGATCGGGGTGCTGGTGATGATGCTGACCATCTCCTGGCAGCTCTCGCTCATCGCCCTGGCGGTGATCCCGGTGGCGCTGGTGCTCACCGGCGTGGTCGGCTCCCGCGCGCAGAAGCTGTTCGCCCAGCAGTGGGACGCCACCGGCGTCGTGAACTCCGAGGTCGAGGAGGCCTACACCGGCCACGCCCTGGTGACCGTCTTCGGCCGCCGGGACGAGGTCGCCGCCCGCTTCGAGGAGCACAACCAGAACCTGTTCCGGGCCACCTTCGGCGCCCAGTTCGTGTCCTCGCTGATCATGCCGCTGATGATGTTCGTGGGGAACCTGTCCTACGTCGCCGTGGCGATCGTCGGCGGCCTGCGGATCATCTCCGGCCAGCTCACCCTGGGCGACGTGCAGGCCTTCATCCAGTACTCGCGCCAGTTCACCCAGCCCCTGTCCCAGGTCGCCTCGATGGCCACCATGCTGCAGTCCGGCGTGGCCAGCGCCGAGCGGGTCTTCGAGCTGCTGGACGCCGAGGAGCAGGAGCCCGAGACCACGCTCGACACCGCCGCGGCCGGGATCCGCGAGGGCCGCGTCGAGTTCGAGCACGTGCGCTTCTCCTACACCCCCGAGCGCGAGCTGATCCGCGACCTGTCCCTGGTCGCCGATCCCGGGCACACGGTCGCGATCGTCGGCCCCACCGGCGCCGGCAAGACCACGCTGGTGAACCTGGTGATGCGGTTCTACGAGGTCGACGGGGGCCGCATCACGATCGACGGCATCGACATCCGCGATCTCACCCGCGCCCAGCTGCGCGAGCGCACCGGGATGGTCCTCCAGGACACCTGGCTGTTCAAGGGCTCCCTGATGGAGAACATCCGCTACGGCCGCCTGGACGCCACCGACGAGGAGGTCATCGAGGCCGCCCGCGCCACCCACGTCGACGACTTCGCCCGGCAGCTGCCGGACGGCTACGACACCGTCGTCGACGACGACGAGACCTCGCTGTCGGCCGGCGAGAAGCAGCTGATGACCATCGCCCGCGCCTTCCTGGCCCGGCCCAGCCTGCTGATCCTCGACGAGGCCACCTCCAGCGTCGACACCCGCACCGAGGTGCTCGTCCAGCAGGCCATGAACCGGCTGCGCGAGGGCCGCACCAGCTTCGTCATCGCCCACCGCCTCTCGACGATCCGCGACGCGGACCTGATCCTGGTGATGGAGGACGGCGACATCGTCGAACAGGGCGACCACGAGCAGCTGCTCGCCCACGACGGCGCCTACGCCCGGCTGTACCGCTCCCAGTTCGAGGGTGCGGCGGTGGACCTGGACGCCGAGGACGGCTCCTCCGCCGATGGCGCGGAGGACGAGGTGCCCACCACGACCGGCCCGCTGGCGCTCGGCAGCTGAGCTCAAGGGCGGCGGCGTTGAGTCATCCGACACCACCCCGCCGCCCGCTTGTTTTCATGCAGAGCCCTGAATACTATTCATCGGTGACTTCCCCTCGACCCCGTCGGCGCACCCTGCTGCGCGCCGCCCCCTGGCCCTGGCCGCGGCCGCGCTGACCCCGGTGCTGGCCTCCTGCACCCGCGCCTCCGAGCGCCTGGACGCCGAGTCCGACGCGGTGCCCGTGGTGGACCTCGCCGGCATCGCCGAGGTCCCCGAGATCGCCGCCCTGGTCCCGGCCGAGCTGCGCGAGCGCGGCGAGCTGGTCAACGGCGCCGCCCTGAACTACGCGCCGGGCGAGTTCGTCGGCTCCACCGGCGAGGCCATCGGCTACGACATCGACCTGTTCGACGCCATCGGGCGGGTGCTGGGCCTCGCCACCCGCACCGAGGCCGCGGTGTTCGCGCAGATCATCCCCGCCGTCGGCGCCACCTACGACGTCGGGATCTCCAGCTTCACGATCAACGAGGAGCGCCTGGAAGCGGTGAGCATGGTGTCCTACTTCCAAGCGGGCATCTCCTACGCCGTCAGAGCGGGCAACCCCTTCGAGATCGATCCCGAGCAGCTCTGCGGCAAGCGGGTCGCCCTGCAGGTGGGGACCTACCAGGAGGAGCTGTCCATCGAGCGCTCCCAGGAGTGCCGGGACCAGGGCGAGCCCGCCTACGACCTGCTGGCCTACGCCTCGAACTCCGATGCGGCCACCAACGTCGCGGGCGGCAAGGGTGACATCCTCATGGCCGACTCCCCGGTGACCGCCTACGCCATCGCCCGCTCCCGCGGGACGCTCGAGGCGATCGGCGAGATCGAGGAATCGGCGCTGAACGGCATCGTCGTCGCCAAGGACCAGCCCGAGCTGGCCGAGGCCCTCCGCGCCGCCGTCCAGCACCTCATCGACTCCGGCCACATGGAGCGGATCCTCGCTGCATGGGGCAACGAGACCGGCATGATCCCGACCGCGGAAGTGAACCCCCAGCCGTGACCACCACGAAGACCCCCGCCCCGTCCGCCGCGGCCGACGGGTACACGCCCATCCGCGCGAAGGAGGCGCCGCGCCCCGGCACCTGGATCTCCGCCGTGATCGTGGCGCTGCTGACCCTCGCCCTGGTGAACTTCCTGGCCACCAACCCGGTCCTCGAATGGGGCACCGTGGCCACCTACATCCTGGACATCAAGGTGGTCCAGGGCGTCGGCTGGACGCTGCTGCTGACGGTGCTGTCGATGGTGCTCGGCACGGTGGTGGCGCTGACCGCCGCGATCATGCGCCGCAGCGAGAACCCGGTGCTGCGGGGGGTGTCCTGGGCGTACATCTTCGTCTTCCGCGGGATCCCGGTGTACACCCAGCTGGTGTTCTGGGGCCTGTTCACCGTGATCGTCCCCAAGCTCGTGATCGGGGTGCCCTTCGGGCCGGAGCTGCTGAGCTTCTCCACCCGCGACCTGCTCACCGCCTTCTGGGCGGCCGTCATCGGGCTGGGGCTGAACGAGGGCGCCTACCTCGCCGAGATCATCCGCTCGGGCCTGAACTCCGTGGACCGCGGCCAGACCGAGGCCTCCAAGGCGCTGGGCATGAGCAACGGCCAGATCCTGCGCCGCATCGTGGTCCCGCAGGCGATGCGCGTGATCGTCCCGCCGCTGGGCAACGAGACCATCGGCATGCTCAAGACCACCTCGCTGGTGCTCGCGGTGCCGTTCACCCTCGACCTCACCTTCGCCACCAACGGCATCGCCAACAAGCTGTTCGCCCCCATCCCGCTGCTGATCGTCGCGGCCCTGTGGTACCTCGCGATCACCAGCGTGCTGATGGTCGGCCAGCACTACCTGGAGAAGTACTTCGGGCGCGGCTTCGACGACCGCACCCCGGCCGCGAAGGGCGGCGGCCGCTCCCGGCAGGCCGCGGTCAACAGCGCCGGCACCACCCCGCAGAACCCGCTCCCGGAGGTGGAGCTGTGATGACCCAGAACCCCGACGCCCCCCTGGCCCCCGCGCCCCGCCCAGACCAGGCGGCATCCCGCACCGTCATCGAGGTCGCCGGCGTCCACAAGTCCTTCGGCGCCCTGCACGTGCTGAGGGACTGCGACCTCACCGTCCGCGCCGGCGAGGTGGCCGTGCTGGTGGGCCCCTCGGGCTCCGGCAAGTCCACGCTGCTGCGCTGCATCAACCAGCTCGAGGAGCCGAGCGCGGGCCGCGTGCTGATCGACGGGGTGGTGCAGGGCTACCAGCCCGATCCGCTGCCCGACGGCCGCTGGCAGAAGCTCTCCTCGGTGCAGATCGCCGCCCAGCGCTCCCGCATCGGCATGGTCTTCCAGCGCTTCCACCTCTTCCCCCACCTCACCGCGCTCGGCAACGTGATGGAGGCGCCGGTGCAGGTGCGCGGCCTGCCCAAGGCCGTGGCCGAGAAGAAGGCCCGCGAGCTGCTGGACCGGGTGGGCCTGGCAGACCGCGCCGACCACTACCCCTCGGAGCTCTCCGGGGGCCAGCAGCAGCGCGTCGCCATCGCCCGGGCGCTCGCGATGGACCCCGAGCTGATGCTGTTCGACGAGCCCACCAGCGCCCTGGACCCGGAGCTGGTCTCCGAGGTGCTCGCGGTGCTCAAGGACCTCGCGGCCGACGGGATGACCATGGTCGTGGTCACCCATGAGATGGGCTTCGCCCGCGAGGTCGCCGACCAGGTGGTGTTCATGGACGAGGGCCGGATCCTCGAGCGCGGCACCCCCGAGCAGGTCATCGACCACCCGCGCTCCGAGCGGCTGCAGGAGTTCCTCGCCTCAGTGCTGTGACCTCCGGGCCGGCGGCGCTCCCGCCGCAGGGGCCCGCCGAGCACGAGCAGGGCGCCCCGCGATCAGGCGGTGCGCCCTGCTCGTCCCTGCCCCGACGGCGCGGCGTCCTTCCCCCAGGCGCGGCGCCTTCCCCCCAGGCGTGGCTGCGCCCTCAGGCGGCGGGGATCTCGAACTCGGCGCTGAACTCGGGGACGATGGTGTCCGAGCCGAGCACCTTCATCTCCTCCCGGATGTAGCTGCCCGTGAGCACATCGCTCGTGGTCCCGACGTAGACCGGGACATAGCCGGAGGCTTCGCCCTCGCTGCGCGGGGCCCCGTCGAAGTACTGGTACCCGGCGGCGGCGACCTCGCCGTCGGCGGTGCCCGTGTAGTCCGCGAGCTCGCCGTCGGAGTCGATGTAGAAGCTGGACTGGCTGAGGACGCCCCCGAACTTGTCCCCGGGCACCACGGACACCTCGAGGTAGACCATCTCGCCATCGGGGTTGTCGACGGACTCGTAGTACTCGGTGGGCATGTCCCGCACCGCGGAGACCACCGTGATCACGTCACCGGTCTCCTCATCGGTGAACTCCGCACCGATCTCCACCACGGCATTCTCCCCGCCGGTCGGGTCCTCCGCACCGCCGGCGTCCGAGGCGCCCCCGGCCTCGGCGATCTCGGTGTCGTCGTCCGCGGGCTCCTCGGCAGGCTCCTCCGCCGGCGCCTCCTCGGTGGTCTTCTCCACCGCGGCAGGGTCCTCCTGCGGCGTCTCCTCGGCGCCTCCGCAGGCGGTCAGGGCGATCATCGTGGCAGCGGCCAGTGCAGCGGCACGGCCGAGAACGGTCTTCGTCATGGTGTCCCCTCAAGTTCGATGCGAGCCGTCACGGTCGTGAGGCCCTCAGGCGAGATGTCAGCCGATCCGCCTCGGCATCCCGATGGCGTCCGCTGTCGTCAGGGACACTACTGACGGGTTGCCCGGGCGGCGATGGGGAGCACTCCCCATCGAACTCTCCGGCACGCCGGCCGATGCGAGACAGTCCGGCATGCGTCGGCGGCTGCCGGAAGCACGGCATCCGCCGGCAGGACCGCCGGGACGAGGACGCCGGCGGTGCGGTGCGAGCCCGGCGCCGCGGCTCCCACCGAAGCGGGGTGCGACCTCGGAAGCGATGTACATCATGTACATCATGTACATCGTCTGCGCGGAAGACGGGTCGTCCGGCGAGGTCCGACCGCTCAGGTCGACCGCGTGGGTCGACTGCGCAGGCGGCCAGGGTGTGCCGGGTCAGGGCCGCGGGCCCGCCTCAGCGGCTCCGCCGCGGCCCGCTCACCACTCCAGGATCTGCCAGCGCTTCTTCTTCGCCACGGCGTACAGGCCCAGGTCGGGCGAGACGGCGGCCGGGGTGCCCACCAGGGACAGCCAGGCGGCGTCGGCGTGGGAGTCGCCGTACCCGTAGGAGGTGGACAGGTCGGCGCCGTGCTGGGCGGCGTACTTGCGCAGCCAGTTGGCGCGGGCCTCGTCGACCAGCGGGGGAGTGGCCAGGAAGCCGCTCATCACCCCGGCGGCGTCCTCGTCCATATGGGTGGCCACGACCTCGTCGAACAGGTCGGCCAGCGGCGCGACCAGCAGGTCGAGGGCTCCGGAGACCAGCACGGTGCGGTGGCCGGCGGCGCGGTGGCGCTCGATGGTCTCGAGGGCCTCGGGCCGGACCGAGGCGCGGATCCGGCGCCCGGCCTCACCCTGCATGAGGGCGCGCAGCTCGTCCCCGCGGTAGCCCTTGTAGCGGCGGTTGACCAGGCGGATCAACTCCGAGCGGTCCCGCTTCTCGGCCCGCAGGTACCCGGGCACGGCCGCCGCCAGGCCGCCGATCTCGGCCGGCCAGGTGCGGCGGGGGCGGGTGGCACGGACCACCGAGAAGTACTGCTGGACGATGTTGGTGGCCAGCACCGTGCCGTCGAGGTCGAACACGGCCAGGGTGTGCTCGGAGGGCTTCAGCGCGGGGGTGGGCCGGGACTCCCGGCTGCGCTGGGCGGACTTCGCGCGGGAGTAGGCCTTGGTCAGGTCGGTGATGGCCGGCAGGTGCTGCGCGTGGAAGTACTCGTGCCAGTCGATGACCGTGATGTCGAAGTCGTGATCGGCCAGGAACTCCGGTGAGAGCTCCGCGCGCAGGGCGCGGGTGTTGGCGTCGTCGAAGACCATCTCGGTCTTGGTGTACTGCCGATACAGCTCGATGTACTTGCGCAGCATGGTCATCCCGGAGGTGGCCTTGTGCAGGCTCGAGGTCCACTCGCGGGTGCGCCTGGTGGCCGGCAGATAGGCGACCGCGGCGGCCCCCAGCTTGGCGGCCGCCTCCTTCGCCATGAAGCGCTGCTCGATCATCTCCACCGAGGGGAAGGACCACTCGGGCACCTCGATCGGGTTGCCCTCGTCGTCCTCCAGCGGCCGCTGCCCGAAGTACTCGCGCACCGCGCTGACCATCGCGTGGAACGGCAGCGGGTTGGAGGCACCGGAGACCACCTGGAAGTAGGCGTCGTCGCCACGGCGGGAGACCTCCTGGGTGGCCAGCGCCACGATCACGTTGACCACGTAGTCCACCGGGATCACGTCGAGGATCGAATCGGCCAGGACCGGGAACTCGGGCAGCACGCCGCGGGCGTAGGCCATGATCAGCGGGTCGGCGACCTTGAAGCCGTCGATCCAGCCCGGGAAGGGCTTGAGCATCGCGGACTCGATGATGGAGGGGCGCACGAAGGAGACCCGGTGACCGGCGTCGGCCCACATCTCCTCGGCCACCTGCTCGGCCATGGCCTTGGTGAAGGTGTAGATGTCGGTCCAGCCGACGGACTGGGCGCGGGTGCGGCCGAAGTCGACCAGGCGCTCGTCGACCCAGGCGCGGCGCGCCTCCTCGGAGGCCGCGGCCACGGCCTTGGGGCCCATCCGCCCGTCGCGCAGGGTGGCGCCGCGGATCTGCGAGCGCAGGGTCTCCGGCCGACGGGACTCGGCCTCGACCTGGGCGCGGGCCTCGATCGCCGCGTCGTACTCGGCGCGCCAGCTCACGTCGCTGCCCAGGCGTCCCTCCTGGCGCAGGCCCTTGGAGATGCCGCCGACGTAGGCGGTGGAGACGTGGATGACGTGCGGGTCCTGCCCGGAGTCCAGCAGCGCCTGGTAGAGGTTGCGGGCACCGCCGACGTTGGTGCGGAACGCCTCGTCGATCGGGGGGTCGAAGGAGACCGAGGAGGCGGAGTGGATGACCACGTCGAACGGCTCGGTGAGCGCGGGCATGTCGGTGAGGTCGCCCTCGAGCACCCCGACGCGCTCGTCGAAGATCGCCTTCAGCGCCGCCTTGCCGTCGGCCCCGTCGGCCGCCAGCTCCTTCGCCCAGGAGGAGAAGACGGGCTTGCGCAGCAGCTGCTCGAGGCGGGCCCGGCCGCTGAGCGTGCCCTTGGGGCGGATCACAGCGGTGACGTGGACGTGGGCGGTGGTCTCCAGCAGCGAGCGCAGCACGGCCTGGCCGAGGAACCCGGTCACGCCGGTCAGCAGGATCCTGCGGCGTCCGCCGGGGGTGCCGCCGGCGGTGGACTGAGCGGCAGGGGCGGTGCTGTGCGACATGGGATCCTCTGGGGACGGGTACGACAGGGGCGCGGGGCGGGGTTCACGGCGGCGCGTGACGTGCCGGGGAGGGGGCCACCGGGGGGCTTCCCCGCGCTGGTCAGGGCGGGGGCTAGTGTATCGTAGCCGCCATGCATAGGGCCCTGATCACCGGCGGCACCGCGGGTATCGGAGCCGCTTTCGCGACGGCTTTCGCCCGTCGGGGAACCGCCCTCGTGCTGGTCGCACGGAACCCCGAGCGGCTCGCGGAGTCCGCGGCCGCCCTGCGCCGCGAGCACGGTGTCGAGGTGGAGACGCTCGTCGCCGACCTCTCCGACCGCGACGCCCAGCAGCGGGTCGCCGACCGCCTCACCACCGACGTCGACCCCGTCGACGTCCTGGTCAACAATGCCGGCTTCTCGGTGCGGGCGAGCCTGCTCGAGGAGGACCTCACCCCGCACGACCTCGGCTTCGAGGTGATGGTGCGCTCCGTCCTGAAGCTGGGCGGCGCCGCCGGGCGCGGCATGTCGGCCCGCGGCCGGGGCTGGATCATCAACGTGGGCTCCGTCAGCGCACTGGTCACCCAGAACAACTACTCCGCCATCAAGGCCTGGGTGGGCAACTACTCGGAGTCGCTCGGCGTGCAGCTCGCCGGAACCGGGGTGCAGGTCACGGCGCTGATGCCGGGCTGGGTGCGCACCGAGTTCCACTCCCGCGCGGGCATCAAGGGCTCCTCGATCCCCGGCGTGCTGTGGCTGGACGCGGAACGCCTGGTCGAGGAGTGCCTGCGCGACGTCGCCCGCGGCAAGCCGGTCTCCATCCCCTCCAAGCGCTGGAAGCTGATCGCGGCGGTGCTGCGCACCATTCCGCGGGGCCTGGTCGCCCGCCTGAGCGCCCTGCTCAGCCATCGCCGCAACCGGGAGAAGTGATCGTGTGACGGACCAGGACGCTCCGCAGGACCGGTACCCGGGGGAGCAGGACCCCACCGAGGAGGACCCGACCGAGGAGGACCCCACCAGCGGCCCTCCCGGCAGCGGCTCCGCGCCCGACCAGTCCACGGGCGACGGCTCCACGGGCGGCCCTGATGCCGCGGGCGCCGCCGGCGACGACGGCGCGGCGGACGACGCCGCCCCCGAGGCCCCCGCCCGCTCGAGCGCCGGCCAGAGGGCCGACGAGCTCAAGCACCGCTCGAAGCGCTTCCTGGAGTCGCTGTCCGCCCGCTCCCGCGGCGAGGGCTGGGAAAAGCCCACCGGTGAGCTGGCCAAGTACCGCTCCACCGCCCGCTCGGCCCTGCGCTTCGTGCTGCAGCGAGTGGTCTTCCGCGGGGTGATCCGCGCGAACCTCACCGTCAGCGCGGTGGTCCACCGCCGGGTCCGCACCGTGCGCGGTCCCTTCGTGCTGGTCGCCAACCACTCCAGCCACATCGACGCCCCGATGCTCGCGCAGGGGCTGCCCTGGGCGCAGGCGCGCTTCCTGTCCACCGGCGTGGCCGCGGACTACTTCTTCACCGTCTGGTACCGGCGCCTGTTCGTGCGCCTGCTGTTCAACGCCTTCCCGGTCGACCGCGGCGGCAGCCGCACGCATGCGGGCACCTCGCGCCGGCTGCTGCGCGCCGGGGTCCCGATCCTGGTCTTCCCCGAGGGGACCCGCCAGCTGGACGGGAAGATGTCGGAGTTCAAGCCCGGCGCCGCGGCGCTCGCGATCGGGGTGGGGGTGCCCGTCGTGCCGGCCGCGATCATCGGCGCCCACGAGGCGATGCCCAAGGGCCGCAGCTGGCCGAAGAAGGGCCGCCCGCCCGTCGCCGTCGTGTTCGGCGAGCCGATGGTCGCCTACCTCGACGAGTCCGCGGTCGAGTTCTCGGCGCGCATCCAGGCCCGGGTCAGAGACCTGTACGACGAGCATCACGACGAGGTCCTGGGCAGCGCTGTCCGGGACGAGGAGGAATCCGCATGAGCGCATCCGTGAGCGCAGCAGAGGTCAAGCGCCACAAGTGGTGGGGCTGGGGCCTGGACGACGTCGCCTTCAACTGGCGCAACAAGCCCGGCTTCGCCCCGCTGGCCGCCGAGAAGATCGGCCTGGACCTGCGCACCATGCCCGACCCCGTCGAGCCCGACCTGTCACAGTTCGAGGTGCCCGCGGGCCGGCTCGCAGCCGCCCAGAGCGAGGCGCTGCGGGCGATCGTCGGCGCCGAGAACCTGCGCGACGACGACGAGTACCGCGTCGTGCACTCCTTCGGCCGCTCCCTCCCGGACCTGTTCCGCGTGCGCCACGGCGACTTCGCCCGGCTGGTCGACGCGGTGGTCTACCCGGCGGACGAGGAGGAGATCGCGGCGGTGCTGCGCCTGGTCCTCGAGCAGGACCTGGTGCTGATCCCCTACGGCGGCGGCTCCTGCATCTCCGGCTCCGTGACCCCGGAGGCCGACGAGCAGCGGCCGATCCTGTCCATGAACCTGGGGCGCCTGAACCGGGTCCTCGAGATCGACGACACCGCGGGCCTGGCCCGGGTCCAGGCCGGCCTCTACGGCCCGGACCTGGAGGAGCAGCTGAACGTCCTGGGCTGGACCATGGGCCACTTCCCGGACTCCTTCAACTACTCCACCGTCGGCGGCTGGGCGGCGACCCGCTCCTCGGGCATGCAGTCCGACAAGTACGGCGACATCGAGCAGATCGTGCGCGGCCTGCGGATGGTCCACCCCGAGGGCGTCGCGGTCACCAAGGCCATCCCCGGCCGCGACGCCGGGCCCAGCGTCCACGAGATGATCCTGGGCAGCGAGGGCCGCCTCGGCATCATCACCGAGTGCACCGTGCAGGTGCACCGCCAGGCCCCCGTGCGCCAGGTCATCGCCTACATGTACCCGGACTGGGAGCACGGCATCCGCGGCATGCACGCGATCGCCCGCTCCGAGGTCAAGCCCACCTTCACCCGCCTCTCCGACGGTCCCGAGACCCGCTTCAGCCTGGCCCTGGTCAAGGAGCCCACCTCGACCAAGGGCAAGCTGGCCGGCAAGGTGCAGGACGGCCTGTTCGCGTACCTGCGCGCCAAGGGCTGGGACACCACCGAGGAGATGTGCATCTCCTACGTGTGCTTCGAGGGCAGCAAGGAGCGCGTCGAGCGGGAGAAGGGGATCGTCAAGAAGATCGTCGCCGCCAACGGCGGGATCACGCTCGGGGCGGGCCCCGGCGCGGTCTACGACCAGAAGAAGTTCGACACCCCGTACCTGCGGGACTTCCTGCTGAACTACCAGGTCTTCGGCGACGTGTGCGAGACCGGCGCGAGCTGGTCGAAGCTCAACGAGGTCCACGCGAAGGTGTACGAGGCCTACGAGGCGGCGCGCGAGCGGGCCGGCGGCCCGGGCTTCATGTTCTGCCACATGTCGCACAGCTACCACGGGGGCGCGTGCCTCTACTTCACCTTCGCCTTCCCGTACACCAGCGACGAGACGGCGCTGCAGGAGTACCAGGACGCGAAGGACGCGGTCCAGCAGACCTTCGTGGACCTCGGCTCCGGCGTCTCCCACCACCACGGCGTGGGCATCGAGCACCGCCCGTGGATGGAGCAGGACATCACCGAGGTCGGTGCGCGGATGGTGCGCGGACTCTTCGCGGACAACGATCCCGGCCGCAACCTCAACCCCGGCAAGGTGCTGCTGCCCTGAGCAGGGCCCGACCCGGCGGCCGCGGTCGCCGCCCGAGCGAGCAGGGAGGGACGATGAGCGACGTCTGGGTGCTGCGGCACGGTGAGTCCACCGCCAACGTGGACGGGCTCATCGTCTCGCGGCCCACCGCCCGCGCCCTGCAGGAGGTGGGCCTGACCGAGCGGGGCCGCGAGCAGGCCCGGGCCGCGGCCCGGCAGGCGCGCGAGCTGGGCCTGGGATCCGGCGCCCTGATCGTCTCGAGCGACTTCGCCCGCGCCCGCGAGACCGCCGAGGAGTTCGCCCGCGGGCTGGGGGCCGCCGCCCCGCAGCTGGAGGCACGACTGCGCGAGCGCAGCTTCGGCCGTCACGACGAGGGCCCCGCGAGCGCCTACGCCGGCATCTGGGCGATCGACCGCGAGCGCGGCACCCACGACGGCGAGGTCGAGCAGGTCGCCGCCGTCGCCGAGCGGGTGCTCGCGGTGCTGCGGGAGGCCGACGATGCCGCCGGGGCGGCGCCCATCGTGCTCGTCGCCCACGGCGACGTGCTGCAGATCGCGCTCGCGCTCGGCGAGGGCCGCGACCCCCACGACCACCGCGCGGTGCCCCACCTCGGCAATGCGGAGCTGCGCCGGCTCGGCACGGCCCGCGAGCTGCTGTCCTCATGAGCACCACCCCCGCCGCGCAGCTGGTCCTGGTGGTGCGCGGGGATCGGGAGGCCGCGCGCGCCGCGGTCGAGGAGTTCTTCGTCGGCCACGGCTGGCGCCCCCGCGAGCGCGGCGTCGGCCGCATCGACTACGAGCGCGGCCGCCGCCGCCGCACCATTCTGCTCGGCGCGCTGGCCGGACGGCGCTTCTTCCTCACCGCACAGATCGAGCTGCGCGAGACGGACGCCGCGACCGACGTCCGCTACCGCTGGGGCCTCGGCGCGGGGCTCGCCCTCGGCGGCGCTCTGGGGCGGCGCCGCGCCGACCAGGTGCACGCGGAGACGGCCGCCGCCCTCGAGCGGCACCTCGAGGCCTCCGGGCTCCTGATCCGCTCCCGCCGCCGCTGAGCGGGGGGCCCGGCACGAGAACAGGCTCCCTCGCCGTTGAAGGAGCCCGCGCTCGACCCTAGTCGCGATGCGCTGAGAAGCAGATCACATCCCGGTCACGTTTCCGCGCCCGCTCACGACCGGCGCGGTCCCCGGTCCCCGACGCCCCGCGGCGGCCGAGCCGGTGCCCGCGGCGGCCGGGCCGGTGCGCGGCCCGCGCCTGCCCCTACGATGGCCAGAGCGCCCGAACGGGCGATCCAGCACGTGACCAGCGAAGAGACGAAGGGCTGTTATGACACTGCGCATCGCCGTGTTCGGCGAGAACCGGCACGAGAAGGTCGACCCGAAGGTCCAGGAGATCTACCCCGAGGGCATGCACACCGTGATCGCCGAAGGGCTGCGGGAGTCGCTCGCGGCCGACGGCGTCGACGCCGAGGTGCGCATCGCGCTGCTCGACGACATCGAGGAGTCCCTCTCCGAGGAGGCCCTGGCCACGACCGACGTGCTCACCTGGTGGGGCCATATGGCGCACGACGACGTCCCCGACGAGATCGCCGCCCGGGTGGTGCGCCGCGTCCATGAGGGCATGGGCCTGCTCCCGCTGCACTCGGCCCACTACTCCAAGCCCTTCAAGGCACTCATGGGCACCACCTGCAACCTGCTGTGGCGCAACGAGGGCGAGGAGGAGCGGGTGTGGACCGTCAACGGCTCCCACCCCATCGCCCGCGGCGTCCCCCATCCGATCGTCATCCCCGCGCAGGAGATGTACGGCGAGATGTTCGACATCCCCGCCCCCGACGAGCTGGTGTTCGTCTCCTCCTTCGCCGGGGGAGAGGTGTTCCGCTCGGGCGCCGCCTTCCGCCGCGGCAAGGGGAAGGTCTTCTACTTCAGCCCCGGCGATCAGGAGTACCCGGTCTACCGCCAGGCGGAGATCCGCCGGGTGCTCGCCAACGCCGTGGTCTGGGCCCGGCCCGAGGAGCGGGACGCCGCCGAGGTGAAGATCGCCAACGCCCCCCGCGACTGGTTCCGCGGCGAGGGCGAGGAGGCCATCACCCGTGTCATCTGATCTCGCCGCGCAGCAGGGCACCGACACCTCCGCCGCCCCGGCCCCGGCGCCCCGGCTGACCGGCTTCCCGCGCCTGCCCGCCGACCGCCCCGCCCGGGTGGTGGTGGTCGGCGCCGGCGCCATGGGTAGCTGGTGGGCGCGCGAGGTCGCCGCGAGCGCCGTCGCCGAGCTGGTGGGCGTGGCGGACCTGGTCGACGGCGCCGCGCAGCGCGTCATCGACCAGTCCGGCACCCCGGCGCCGGCATCCGTGCGCACCGGCACCGACGGCGTGGACCTGGCCCTGGAGCTGGGCGCGGACCTGATCGTGGACCCGACCGTCCCGGTCGCGCACCACCCGGTCACCGTCAAGGCGCTGCACGCCGGGATCCCGGTGCTCGGCGAGAAGCCGGTCACCGAGACCCTGCCCGAGGCGCTGAGCCTGGTCGCGCACGCCGAGCTGACCGGGGTGCCGTTCATGGTCTCCCAGTCCCGGCGCTTCTTCCGGCAGGTGCGGCAGCTGCGGGCCTTCGTCGCCTCGCACGGGCCGACGGTGATGACCAGCGCCTTCTTCTCCCTGTTCGTCGAGCACGACGGCTACCGCCGCAGCCAGCGGCATCCGCTGCTGCGGGACATGGGCATCCACGCCTTCGACACCGCCCGGTACATCACCGACGCGGACCCGGTCGCGGTCACCGCGGTCGGGGCGCGGCCGGACTGGAGCGTGTACTCCCACGACGCCACCGTCAGCGCCACCTTCGAGATGTCCGACGGCTCGCTGTTCGCCTACCACGGCAGCTGGAACGCCCGCGGGCTGCCGACCTGGTGGAACGGCGAATGGCGGATCGGCGCCCAGCGCGGCTCGGCAACCTGGGACGGCACCGGGGCACCGCTGCTCGGGACCGAGGACGAGGAGGAGACCGCGCGCCTGCAGGCGGCGGTCGCGGCCGAGAGCGCGCCGGAGCCCGACCAGATCGCCGCCTCCCTGGTCGAGTTCGTCAGCGCCCTGCGCGAGGGCCGCACCCCCATGTGCGAGGTCCACGAGAACGTGCTCAGCTTCGCCATGGTCGAGGCGGCCGTGGCCTCGGTCGAGCGGGGGCAGCGGGTGGAGATCGACGAGCTGCTCGAGCAGGCCCGGTCCGAGGCGATCGCCGCCGAGGCCGACCCGGCGGCCCGGGAGCTCCTGCAGTCCTGGACCTCGGTGCGCGAGGCGCTCGCCGCCGGGCAGTGATCGCTCCGGTCCCGGCCGCGGTGATCGCGCGGCCGGGACCGGGCGGGATCACCACGCCCACCGTCCGGGAGCGGGCACGACGAAGCCCCCCACCGGTTCGCGTCAGCGATGGTGAGGGGCTTCGATCCGAAGTGCGCCCGGAGGGATTCGAACCCCCAACCTTCTGATCCGTAGTCAGATGCTCTATCCGTTAAGCTACGGGCGCCTGCCGACCAAACCGACCTGACCTACTCTAACGGCCCTCCCGGATCGGCGCCAATCCGCGGGCCATGACCCTGCTCACAGGGCGGTCGGCCGGCCGGCCGGGACCGTCACCAGCTCGGGGGCTGCGGCGGCCGACCGTCCTCGCCGGGCCGGTCCCAGGGCCGGCCGGCCTGATCCTGCGGCCCGCCGGGCTGCGTCCACGGCTGCCCGCCGGGCTGCGGTGCGGGCGGCGGGGAGGCCTGGCCCCACTGCTGCCCGCCGGGCTGCGGCGCGGGCGGCGGGGAGGCCTGGCCCCACTGCGGGCCCTGCGGCGCCGCCGGGCCGGCCGGGGGCACGGCGGTGGCGCCGGAGTAGCCGCCGGGCATCCCGGCGGGGCCGGAGCGGCCCTTGCCGCGGCGCGCGCGGATCACGAAGAAGGCCACCGCCGCCAGCAGGAGCAGCAGCAGGAAGCCGAGCACCAGCACCACCAGCACGACGACGATCCAGGGGAAGCCGCCGGCCTCGGCGCGGATGTCGACGCCCTGGGCGAACTCGTCGATGTCGGTGAAGGTGACGGAGTTGCCGTCGATCTGGCCGCCGGAGGACTCGATGATCGCGCCGGGGAAGGTGAAGGTCATCCGGAAGTCGATGCCGAGGCCGCCGGCACCCATCCCGCCGGTGACGTCGTCGACCTCCTCGCCGGAGGACATGACCAGGTGGAACTCGCCGTCCTGCTCGGTGAGCTCGACACCGGTGCCGAAGTTGTCGCTGCTCATCACGCCGGTGACGCGGCAGCCCAGCTGCCCGCCCTCCTCGTACGGCTCGACGGTGGGGGCGGCCTCGCCGCTGACCCCGAGCTCGCCCTGCGCGTCCGTGCAGAGATCCTCCGCGGAGTCGTAGATGCCCTCGAGGAACTCGGCGTCCACCGCGAAGTCGTAGGAGACGTTGATGGTGTCGACGTCCTGGATCTCCATGTCGGCATGGAACTTCCCGCATCCTGCGAGCACCATCAGGAAGGGCAGCAGGAGGAGGGCGGCGAGTCGGCGCCGCGTCGAGATGCTGGTCATGGTGCCCCTGTCGGGTCGTGCGCGGGCGTCCGGTGACGCCGCGGAAGTGGTCCTGGCCAGGGTACTCGGGCGGGCGCCGGCGCGCGGTGGGGAGAACTCCCCATGCGTCGGCCGGGCGACGGCTACTTCCAGAACATGAGGATGCCGCCGCCGACCATCAGCACGCCGAAGCCGACGGCGAGGTTCCAGTCCCCGATGGGCAGGGGCAGCATGCCGCTCGACAGGTAGTAGGTGACCAGGTAGAGCAGCCCGATGATGAGCAGGGTGACCGCGGTGGGGGCGAGCCAGGCGGGGTTCTGCCCGGCGGCCGCGACCCGACGACCGGTGGTGCGGGCGCTCTCCGCGGCGGCCGCCTTCCTCGCCGAGGTGGACCGGGTGGAGTCCTTCGCCTGCTCGGTGACATCGCCGCCCGGGGTCGTCGGGGTCTTCCGGCTCGGCGTCGCCCCAGCCGCACCCGCGGCCTTCCTGGCGACCGGGTCCTTCGCGAGCGCGTCGCCGGCGCTCGGTTCGTCCGTCGCCCGGGTGGCCTTCGCGTTCGACGCCGCCCCGGCGGACGGCTTCTTCCTGCTCCTGGCCATGAAACGGTGCTCCTCGACGCGGCCCGACGTGCGGAAGATCCGCACGAGCCCGCGGCTGCGGACTGTGGCCTAGGGTAATGGGCGTCGACCGAGGGTGCGAAGTGAGGAGCGGCCATGGACGCCGAGGGCATCGACCCCGTCCCCGCGACCTCGCGCCGCCGGGGCCGGATCGGCGTGGTGCTGGTGATGGTGCTCTGCGGGCTGCTGTTCGCGACCACCGCCCGCCTCTCGGCCGGGGGCTCCATCCGCGACGAGAGCAGCGACGTCGCCGGGGTGCTCGCCGACCGCGGCCGCACCATCGAGCTGCTCGCCGAGGAGAACGCGCAGAAGCGGGCCGAGATCGAGCAGCTGCGCGGTCAGGGCGACGGGGCGGCGACGGCCGAGAGCACCGAGCAGGTCGCCCAGGCCGTCGGCCTCAGCGAGGTCTCCGGACCGGCGCTGCGGGTCACCCTCACCGACGCCCCCAGCAGCGCGCAGGGATCGATCCCGAACGCCGACGCCAACGACCTGGTGGTCCATCAGCAGGACCTCGAGTCCTACATCAACGCGCTGTGGGCGGGCGGGGCCGAGGCGATGATGCTGCAGGACCAGCGCGTGGTCAACGGCAGCGCCTTCCGCTGCGCCGGCAACACCCTGCTGCTCGAGGGCCGGGTCTACTCCCCGCCCTTCGTGATCACCGTGATCGGTCCGGTCGAGGAGATGAGCGCCGCGCTCGACGCGGATCCCGGCGTCCAGGTCTATCGGGAGTGGGTGGACCATGTGGGGCTGGGCGAGAAGGTCGAGACGGTCGGGACGACGACGCTGCCCGCCTTCGTCGGCTCCCTCACGCTCGACGCCGCGACCGTCGCGGACGCCGCATGAGCCGGACCCCGCCCCGTCGGCGCGGCGCCTCGCGGCGCGCAGGGCTCGGCGGCGTCGCGGGTGTGCTCGGGGAGCTGCTGCTCACCGCCGGCGTCCTGCTGCTGCTGTTCCTGGTGTGGCAGCTGTGGTGGACCGACGTGATCGCCGACCGCGAGCAGACCGGCATCGTGCAGTCCCTCCAGCAGGACTGGGGGGAGGTCGACGGCGAGCGCGTGGCACCCCGCCAGGACGGCCCGCCGCCGGTGCCGGAGGTGGCCGGCGAGACCATGGTCTTCGGCACGATGCACGTGCCCGCCTTCGACCGCGTCGAGTTCCCGCTCGCGGAGGGCGTCGGCCTCGCCGACGTGCTCGACGTCAAGGGCGCCGGGCACTACCCGCAGACCGCCCTGCCGGGACAGGTCGGCAACTTCTCGGCGGCCGGGCACCGCAACACCTACGGGCGGGTCTTCGAGGACATCGCCCGGCTCGAGCCGGGGGACCCGATCGTGGTCGAGACCGCCGAGGCCTTCTACGTCTACGAGGTCACCGAGGCACTGATCGTCCAGCCGAGCGACGTCGAGGTGATCGCGCCGACGCCGGGGCGGCCCGGCGTCGAGCCCACCGCGCGGATGCTGACCCTGACCGCCTGCCATCCGATGTTCTCGGCCCGGGAGCGCTACATCGTCCACGCCGAGTTCGCCTACTGGACGGACCGGGCCGACGGGATCCCCGAGGCCCTCGCGACCGCGGCGGGCGCCGCCGCCGGGGAGGGGCGCTGATGTACGCCTGGCTGTTCCGCCGCCTGCCCGGCCCGCTGTGGGCCCGGGTGCTGATCGCGGCCGTCGTGCTCGCGGGGATCGTGGTGGTGCTGTTCGGCTGGGTGTTCCCGGCGATCGCGCCCCATCTGCCCTTCGACGACGCGCCGGTGGGCGCCGCCGCGGTGACGGCGCCGCCGCGGTGACGGGGCCGGTCAGCCCGCGGTCATGAGGGGCTTCAGCCCCGCCGAGCGCTCGAGGGCGTCGATCCCGTCGCACAGCTCGAGGAACCGGGCCAGCATCAGGTGCCCGTTCTCGGTGAGCACCGACTCGGGGTGGAACTGCACGCCGTGCAGCGGCAGCTCGTGGTGGGCCAGGCCCATCACCATCCCGTCCGCGGTCCGGGCGGTCACCTCGAGCACCTCGGGGATCGTCTCCGGCACCACCGTCAGCGAGTGGTAGCGGGTCGCGATCATCGGGGAGGGGGCGCCGGCGAAGACGCTGCGCCCGTCATGGGTGAGCTCGCTGGTGCGCCCGTGCATGAGCTGCGGGGCGTGGTCGACGGTGGCGCCGAAGTACTGTCCGAGCGCCTGATGGCCCAGGCACACCCCGAGCATCGGCAGCTCCTGCTCGGCGCAACGACCGATCACCTCGAGGGAGCGCCCGGCCGTGGTGGGCGTGCCGGGACCGGGGGAGATCAGCACGCCGTCGTAGCCGCTGAGGTCCACGGCCCCCGACGCATCGGCGGGCACCTCGTCGTTGCGCACCACGACCGTCTCGGCGCCCATCTGCTGCAGGTAGCCGACGATCGTGTAGACGAAGCTGTCGTAGTTGTCGACCACCAGGATCCGTGCGCGCTCAGTCATTGCCGTTCCCGCCTCCATTGCCCCGGCCGTTCGCGTTCCCGTTCCCGTTCCCGTTCCCGTTGCCGTTCCCGTTCCCGTTGCCGTTGCCGTTCCCGCTGCCCTCGCCGCCCTGGGCGCTGTCATCCCCGGTGCCGGGGTCCTCGCTGGGCTCCTCGCTGGGCTCCTCCTCCGCGGGCGGCTCGCTGGCGGGCGGCTCTTCGCTCGGGGTGGGGGTCGGGCTCGGGGCCGGGGCGGGACCGTCGGAGACCACGATGGTGATCGTGGTGCCGCGCTCGACCTGCTCGTTGGCGGCGGGGTCGGTGCGGATCACGCGGCCCTCCTCCACGGTGTCGGAGTGCTCGCGCGCGGGGTGTGCCCGAAGCCGGCCTCGGTGAGGGCCTGCTGGGCTTCCGCCAGCGGCTGTCCGGCGACGTTGGGGATGGTCAGCGGGCCCTCCGGGGCGGCGACGATCAGGCGGATCGTGGAGCCGATGTCCGCGGAGCCGTCCGCGGGCGTCTGCTCGAGGACGGTGCCGGGCTCCTCCGCGCCGTCCTGTCGCTCGCTGTGCTCGACCGTGAAGCCGATGTCCACGAGAGTCGTCGTGGCGCTCTCGAGGCTCGTCCCGGTGACGTCCGGCACCTTGAAGGTGCCGGTGGCGTCCCAGATCTCGACCTCGTCGCCGCGTTGCGCGCTGCTGTTCGCGGCCGGCGCGGAGCGGGTGATCACGCCCTGCTCGGTCTGCTTCTTGTCCTCGCTGCCCACATAGCGGGGCACCAGCCCGGCATCCTCGAGCAGCTGTTCCGCATCCTCGCGGGACTGACCCACGATCTCGGGAACAGTGACCGGTTCCGGACCGGCCGAGACGGTCACCGCCACCGCGCTCCCGGCGGGCACCTCCTGGCCCGCCGGCGGGTCGGTCTCGATGACCAGCCCCTCCTCGACGTCCGCGGACTCGACCTGCTCGAAGGTGGGCTCCAGGCCCACCTCGGACAGCGCCGTGCGGGCGTCCTCCTCGCTCTGGCCGACCACCTCGGGGACCTGCACGAGCTCCGGACCGCCGTCGTCCCACGGCTGGAAGTAGGCCAGCGCCGCGCCGATCAGGGCGAGCACGGCGAGGATCACCAGGATGATGAGCCACCAGGGCTTCCTGCGCTTCTCCTCCGGCTCGACCTCGTCGGCCGGACGCAGGGCGAGCGGGCCGGTGGCCGGGCTGGGGGCGGAGCTGCCGCTCCAGTTCTGGGCGAGCGCCGGAGCGGCCGCCGCGGCGCCGGCCATGGCCGGCAGCGCCTCGGTGGCGTCGTCGATCGGGCTCAGCACGGTGGTGGACTCGGGGTCGTCGCCCGCGAGCACCGCGCCCTGGACCAGGGTGGGGGCCCGGCCGGCGACCGCGGTGGCGATGTCGCGGGAGAAGGCGACGGCGCTGGGGTAGCGCTGCTCGCGGTCCTTGGCCAGACCGGTGAGGATCACCGCGTCCAGGGCGCGGGTGATGGCCGGATTGAAGGCCGACGGCGGCTGGGGCTCCTCGCGCACGTGCTGGTACGCGATCGAGACCGGGGTGTCGCCGGTGAACGGCGGGCGCCCGGTGAGCATCTCGTACATCACGCAGGCCGCGGAGTAGATGTCGGAGCGGGCGTCGACCAGCTGGCCGCGCGCCTGCTCGGGGGAGAGGTACTGGGCGGTGCCCATGACGGCCTGGGTCGCGGTCATCGCGCTGGTGGCGTCGGCGATCGCGCGGGCGATGCCGAAGTCCATCACCTTCACCGCGCCGGCCTGGTTGATCATGATGTTGCCGGGCTTGATGTCGCGGTGGACGATGCCGGCGCGGTGGGAGTACTCCAGCGCGCTCAGCAGCGCGGCCATGATCTCGCCGGCCTGGTGGGCGTCCATGGGGTGCTCGGGATCGATGTGCTCGCGCAGGGTGTCGCCCTGGACGTACTCCATCACGATGTAGGGGATCGTGACCTCGACCCCGGTGATGGTCCGCTGGTGCTCCTCGCCGGTGTCGTAGACCGCGACGATCGAGGGATGGTTCAGCGAGGCGGCGCTGTGCGCCTCGCGGCGGAACCGCTCCTGGAAGTTCGCGTCCCGGGCCAGGTCCGAGCGCAGCACCTTGACGGCGACCGTGCGGTGCAGACGGGTGTCCTCGGCGAGGAAGACCTCGGCCATCCCGCCGGTCCCGAGGACCCTGCCCAGCCGGTAGCGGCCGCCCAGGACCACGTTCTCTTCGCTCACTCCACACCCGTCCTCGTGCCGTGGCCGACACCGACCGATTCGACCATCGTACGTGCTGGCTCCGGGCCGCCCGAGGTGACCTCGACGACCCCGGCGAGCTGCTCGGGGGCCAGGGCGCCGAGGGGCAGCAGCCCCAGTCCGCCGGCCACCGCCGCGGCGATCGCGACGATCACCAGGAGCAGCAGCACCAGCCCCGGCACGGAGAGCCGGCCGACCCGCCGCCCCGTGGTGGTGCCGCGCACCGTCCGCGAGGAGGTGGCGGTGTCCACGTCGTCGAAGGCACGCGCGGTGAAGGCCCGCTCGGGCCTGTCGCCCGCCCGGGTCGCACCGTCGGCCGTCCGGCCCGCCTCCGCGAAGCCGCTGCCGGGCGGCGGCGCGGGGGACGCCGCCGAGCGGGCCGAGGGCGCCGAGCGCGAGGAGGAGGGCAGCGAGCGCCGCGGCGCGGAGCCCGCCGAGGCGGCCGACAGCGCCGAGGGCCCGGAGCCGCCGGAGCGATGCCGGATCCCGCGGCCGCGTCCGGACAGCGGCAGCGGCATCGCGGCGGTGCGGGTGCCGGTGGGGGAGGTGCCCCGGCGCTGCTCCTCGTCCGCGGAGCCGCCCGGCCGGACCCGGTTCTCCCCGGTCCAGTCGTGGTCCTCGACACGAGTCACCGGGATCGCGCCGGTGGTGAAGCGCGGGGGGATGCCGCGCTGGATCGCCTCGAGGATCCGGGCCACGGCCGCCGCCGAGCGCGGCCGGTTGGCGGGCGCCTTGGCGAGCATCATCATCACCAGGCGGCGCAGATCGCCGGTGATCGTCTCGGGCAGCTCCGGCGGCTGCTGCTTGACCTGCGCCATCGCGATCTCCACCTGGCTGGAGCCGGTGAAGGGGCGCTTGCCCACCAGCATCTCGTACGCCACGATGCCGAGGGCGTAGATGTCCGAGAGGGAGGTGGCCTGCTTGCCCATCGCCTGCTCGGGGGAGAGGTACTGGGCGGTGCCCATCACCAGCCCGGTCTTGGTCAGCCGCGCCTGGTCCTTGCTGCGCGCGATCCCGAAGTCGGTGATCTTCATGGCCCAGTCGTGCGCCTCGTCGACCAGCACGTTCTCGGGCTTCACATCGCGGTGGACCACGCCCTTGGAGTGCGCGGCGTCCAGCGCCCGGGCCAGCTCGATGAGCACCGAGACGACCCGCTTCTCCGGCAGCCCGCCGGGGTTCTCCTCGATGATGTCCGAGAGCGGGCGCCCCGGGCACAGCTCCATCACGATGTAGGCGCGGCCGTCGAGCTCGCCGTAGTCGTACAGCGCCGCGATGCCCTCGTGGGAGAGGGCCGCGGTGTGGCGGGCCTCGGCGCGGAAGCGCTTGAGGAAGCCCTCGTCGCCGGCGTACTCCTCGCGCAGCACCTTGATCGCCACCTCGCGCCGGAGCTCGCGGTCCTGTCCCTTCCAGACCTGGCCCATCCCGCCGGTGGCGATCAGGCTCGTCAGCTCGTAGCGTCCTTCGAGCACGAGTCCTGGTTCGGTCCTCATCGCCGGATCACCGCTTCCATCACGTCCTTGGCGATCGGTGCCGCGGTGCGCGACCCGTATCCGCCCTCTTCCACCACGACCGCGACCGCGACCTTCTGCTCATCCTGCTGCCCGTACCCGACGTACCAGGAGTGCGCCGTGCGGCCCGTGCCCCATTCCGCGGTGCCGGTCTTGCCGCCCACCTCGACGCCGTCGATGGCCGCCGCCGAGCTGGTGCCGTCCTCCACCACGCCCACCATCATCTGCCGCATCTGGGCGGCGTTCGCGGCGCTCAGCGGCTGTCCCAGCTCCCGCGGCGAGAGCTCAGCGATCGCCGACAGGTCGCCCGTGCGCACGGCCTGCACCAGCTGCGGCTCCATCACCACGCCGTCGTTGGCGAAGGCACCCGCGACCATCGCCATCTGCAGCGGGGTCACCCGGGTCTCGTACTGCCCGATCGCGGTGGTGGCCAGCTGGGAGGGCTCGAGGTCCTCGCCGATCCGCGACGGCGTCACCGACTGGGGGATCTCCAGGCGCTGCCCGAAGCCGAAGTCCGCGGCGGTCTCGCGCAGCTGCTCCTCGCCCAGGTCCACGCCGAGCATCGCGAAGGAGGTGTTGCAGGACTGCCGCAGCGCCTCGGCCAGGCTCGAGCGGTCGTCCGGGCCGCAGGGCTCGGTGTTGCCGGCGGCGTGGTTGTTCATCACCGACTGCGACTGCGGGAGCTGGTAGGTGCCCGGGCCGGGGATCTCGGACTCGGCGGTGTACCGGCCGGACTCGAGGGCCGCGGCGGCGACCACCAGCTTGAAAGCCGATCCCGGCGGGTACAGGTCCCCGCCGATGGCCCGGTTGGTCATCGGCCGCGCGGGGTCCTCGTTCAGCGCCGTCCACGCCTCGCGCACCTCGCCGGTGTCATGGGAGGCGAGCCGGTTGGGGTCGAAGCTGGGGGCGGAAACCATCGCCAGCACCGCGCCGGTCTCCGGGTCCAGCGCCACCACGGAGCCGCGGCGGCCGTCGAGGGCCTCCCAGGCGGCCTCCTGGGTGGCGGCGTCGAGGGTGAGCTCCACGGTGGCGCCCTGCCCCTGCTCACCGGAGAGGATCTCGGAGATGCGGTGGTAGAACAGCGCGTCGGCCTCCCCCGAGAGGGTGTCGTTGAGCGCGCGCTCGATGCCGGTGAAGCCGTACACCACCGAGTAGTAGCCGGTCACGGGCGCGTACATCGCGCCCGGGTCATAGGTGCGCAGGTAGCCGTAGGTGTCGCCCGACTCCTGCGAGCTCGCGATCGCCTCGCCGTCCACCACGATCGGTCCGCGATGGCGGCCGTACTCGTTGTAAAGGGTGCGGTCGTTCTGCCCGTGGGCGTTGAGCCGGGCCTGGGCGACCACCTGGAAGTAGGTGGTGGAGCCGAACAGCAGCGCGAACAGCACGCAGACCACCAGCCAGACGTGGCGCAGGGGCTGGTTCATGCCACCACCTCCGAGGCCGGGCGGGGCGCGGTGGGGGCGCCCGCGACCTGGCGCGCGGCGGGCCGACGGGCGGCGTCGGAGAGCCGCACCAGGATGCCGGCGATGATCCAGTTGCACACCAGCGAGCTGCCGCCGGCGGCGAGGAAGGGCAGGGTCAGACCGGTCAGGGGGATCACCCGGGTGACCCCGCCGACCACCACGAACACCTGCAGGGCGATCACGAAGCCGAGGCCGCCGGCCAGCAGCGTCCCGAAGCCGTCGGAGATGCCGACGGCCGCCCGGATCGCCCGCTGCACCAGCAGCAGGTACAGCAGCAGCAGCGCGAAGGCGCCCACCATGCCGAGCTCCTCGGCGAAGGAGGAGAAGATGAAGTCGGACTCCGCATGGGGCACCACGTCGGGGCGGCCCTCGCCGAGCCCCGCCCCGGTCAGCCCGCCGTTGGCGAGGCCGAACAGACCCTGCCCGATCTGCTCGCAGGAGGAGAAGTTGGCGCTCGAGAGCGGGTCCAGCCAGCACGTGATGCGGGTGCGCACATGGCCCATCTGGGTGGCCGCGAACACCGCCGGCGGCAGGAACATCACCGCCCCGATGATCAGCCAGCTGAGCCGGTCGGTGGCCACGTACAGCATCACCACGAACAGGCCGAAGAACATCAGCGAGGTGCCGAGGTCGGTCTGGAGGATCAGCACCGCCATGGCGAAGCCCCAGGCCACCAGGATGGGGCCGAAGTCCGACCAGCGCGGCAGGTGGATGCCCAGCACCTTGGGGCCCGCGAGCGCCAGGGTGTCGCGGCGGGAGACCAGGTACCCGGCGAAGAAGACGGCGAAGGCGATCTTGGCGAGCTCGGCGGGCTGGAAGCTGAAGCCAGCGAGCGAGATCCAGATCCGCGAGCCGTTGCGGGCGCTGCCCAGGCCCGGGACCAGCGGCAGCAGCAGCAGCACCGCCCCGCTGACCGCGAAGATCCAGGTGTAGCGGCGCAGCCGGCGGTGATCGCGCAGGAGCACCAGCACCGCGATGCACAGCACCACCCCGATCGCCGCCCACAGCAGCTGCCGGTCGGCGCTCGCGGAGCTGCGGATGCCGTAGATGTCGTTGGCCGCATGGACGCTCTCGATCACGGAGATGCCCAGCAGGTTCAGCAGCACCACCACCGGCAGGATCACCGGGTCCGCGTACGGAGCGCGCCACATCACCGCGACCTGCAGCGCGAGCGCGAGCACGGCGGCGCCGATCGCCACCTGCGCGAGGTTCGCCGGCAGCTCCTCGTACCTCCCGAGCGCCACCAGCGCGTAGGCGCCGACCCCGATGACCACCGCGAACGCCAGCAGCAGCGCCTGGGTCAGGCGGCGCGGACGCGCGGTGTAGGACACGATCGTGGTCACTACGACGCCTCGCCCTCGCTCGGCGGGGTAGCCGTGCGGTCGGTGCGGGAGGGCAGCGGCGCGATCTCCTCGGCGGCGTCCTCCTCCTCCGCGCCGGCGCCGCCGGCGTCGGAGGGGCGGGGGCGACGGCGGGCGGCGGCTGGTTCGCCGCGGCGGCCTGCTCGAGCCGGTCGATGATCTGCTCGGCCGTGGCCCGGTCGGGGGCGGAGATGGTGCTCTCCACCTGCTGGCGGGTCACCTCGGGCAGGTCCTCGAGCGCGATGTCGGTGACCTCGACGGGCTCGGACATCCGCAGCGGGCCGAGGTCCTGGGCGAGGCCCTGGTAGAGCACCACGTCGGTGCCGTCGGTGCCGACGTAGTACTGGCGCTGGGACCAGGCGTAGCCGGCCCACAGCAGCCCGCCCAGCAGGGCGAGCAGGAGCAGCACGGCCGCGAGCGCCGGCCAGGGGCTGCGCCGCGGGGGCTCCTCGGCGGCGAAGTCCTCGTCCTCGTAGGGGACCTCGGGCTCCTCGCGGGTCAGGGCCGCGGCCTTGGCGGCAGGCCCGGAGGCCGACGTCGGCTGATGGCGGTTGCGCGCCGCCGAGCCCACGATCTGCGGGCTGGTGGAGGGGGGCTCCTGGCCCCGCGGCAGCGCGTCGAGGTCGATGACGTCGGCGACGATGCAGGTGATGTTGTCGGGGCCGCCGCCCTTGAGGGCCAGCTGCACCAGCGCGTCAGCGCACTCCCCGGGATCCTCGATCTCCTTGAGGGTGGCGTCGATGGTGTCCAGCGAGACCAGGCCCGAGAGCCCGTCGGAGCAGAGCATCCAGCGGTCCCCGGGATGGGCGGGCCGCAGGGAGAGGTCCAGCTCCGGATCGGCGTCGACGTCGCCGAGCACCCGCATCAGCACCGAGCGCTGCGGATGCCGCTCGGCCTCGTCCTCGGTGAGCCGGCCCTCGTCGAGCAGGCGCTGGACGAAGGTGTGGTCCTTGGTGACCTGCGTGGTCTCGTCCTCGCGCAGCAGATAGGCGCGGGAATCGCCGATGTGGGCGAGGGCGAACTTGCCCTCGGCGCGCAGCAGGGCGGTGATGGTGGTGCCCAGGCCCCGCAGCTGCGGCTCGTCGCGGGCCCGGCGCAGGATCTCCTGGTTGGCCTCGAGCACCGTCTCCTCGAGGGAGGCGACGATGTCGGAGGCGGGGGTCTCGGAGTCGAGGCGGGCGAGGCGGCCGATCGCCACCGAGGAGGCGACGTCGCCGCCGGCGTGCCCGCCCATGCCGTCGGCGACCACCAGCAGGTGGGAGCCGGCGTAGCCGGAGTCCTGGTTGTTGGACCGCACGAGGCCGACGTCGGAGCGGGCGGCATACCGCAGGGCAATGCTCATCGTGGGCCTCGTCTCAGCTCGATCTCGGTGCGGCCGATCCGCACCTGCGCCCCGGGCCGGAAGGGCACGGCGCCCTCGATCCGTCGTCCCGACACCAGGGTGCCGTTGGTGGACCCCAGATCCTCCACCATCCACTCGCCCTCGCGCTCGTAGACCCGGGCATGGCGGTTGGAGGCGTAGTCGTCGTCGAGCACCAGGGTGCACTCGGGCGCGCGGCCGATCAGGATCGGGGTGGAGCCCAGCGTCAGGGAGGTGCCGCGCAGGGGCCCGGCGGTGACGACCATGGCCGCCTGGGTGACCTCCGGGTCGGTGCGCAGCGCGGCGGGATCACCGCCGCTGGGGACGGGACCGCCCGGGGGCGCCGCGGCGGGGCGCTGCTCGCGGCGCGGATCACGGCTGGCGCGGGAGACCACGGTGGTGCCGAAGAGGTCGTTGCGCAGCACCAGGACCACGACGATCACGAAGAGCCACAGTGCCAGCACGAGGCCCAGGCGCAGGGCGACCAGGGTCAGTTCGCTCATCGGGGGCTCACCAGGTGACCGGGCCGGCGGCGGGCAGCAGCACGGTCAGCCGGGTGCGGCCGATCTTGAGCAGGGAGCGGTCGTGGAGGGCGACGGGGGTGCGGATCCGCTCCCCGTCGACGAAGGTGCCGTTGGTGGAGCCGAGGTCGGTGGCCACCAGGCTGCCGTCGGCCTCGGCCCGCAGCTCGAGGTGATGGCGGGAGACGCCGGTGTCCTCGAGGATGATGTCCGCGTCCCCGCCGCGGCCGATCACCGTGACGGGGCCGGTGAGCAGGTACTGCTGGCCGTCGATCTCGATGATCGGGCTGCCGCCGGAGCCGGTCTGGGCGGCGCCGGTGGCCGGCGCGACGCTGCCGCGCTCGGTGCGGGACTCGGTCTCGAAGCGGCCGGGGCGCACCTCGTCGTCGCGCTCGAGGCTCACGCTGACCGCGCCGACGAACATGTAGCGCTGCTTGTCGGCGTGCTCGGTGAGCAGCTGCTGGAGCTCGTCGAGCAGGGTGTCCTCCCAGGAGGAGAAGCGCTCGTGGTCCTGGGAGTTGAGGTAGATCGTGAAGACGTTCGGGGCCAGGGTCCGGGTGCGGTCGAGCACCTGGATCTGGTCGTCGCACTCGCGCTTGAGCCCCTGTGCGAGGTCGAGCGGCTTCAGCTGCCCGCGGCCGGGCGAGAAGACGCTCGTCACGCCGCGGTCGAGGCCGCGCTCGATCCGATCCAAGATCCCCACGGTGGTCCTTCGCTGTCGCTGTCCCTGCGCCACTGGTCCCGACGGTGTCGGCAGCGGCGGTTCGCCCACCGATCCTATCGCGGCACCTGGTCATCGGTGCTCGGGGGAGCGGCGAGAGGGCAAGGGTTCGGTGCAGGACCGGTGAAGAGGGCGGCGCTCCCCGCCCCGCTCGGGGACGGGGCCGGACGGCTCAGGAATGGATGACCACGCGGCGCTGGGGGACCATCCACCCTCCCGACCAGAGCATGTCGGCCGCGCCCACCGAGAGGCGGCAGCAGCCGTGCGAGGCCGGGTACGGGGGGATCGACGTGGAGCCGTGGATCGCCCAGCCGCGGTCGTAGTACGCGGGGCGGTAGAGGTTCCCCAGCGGACCGCTCTGCCAGCCGCTGCTGTGGAAGCGGAACATCCGGAAGTCGCCCTTGGGGGTGGTCGCCGTCTTCCAGCGGCCGCCCGAGTAGTAGCGCTCCCCGCTGCCGGTCGAGGTGTTCAGGATGTACCGCAGCGTCCCGTTCCAGGTCGCGGTCATCACCTGCAGGCTGAGGTCGACCTCGAAGCCGTAGCCGGAGGTCTTCTGCCGCGGCGGCTGCACGCCGCGGGCGATCGCCGCGTAGGTCCTGGGCCCGACGACGCCGTCCCGGGTCAGGCCCGCCGTCTTCTGCACCGCCCATACGGCCTGCTGGGTGAGGTGGCCGAAGCTGCCGTCGGCGGCGCCGCACCAGTACTTCAGGCGGGCCAGGTCCCGCTGCAGGGTGGTCACCGCGGCGCCGCGGGAGCCCCGGCGCAGCGTGGGCGGTGCCGCCGCGGCGGGGCCGACGCCGAGGGCCAGCCCGGCACCGACCGTGCCCACCCCGAGCAGCACGAGGCGGCGCGACGGGGCGGGGACGGCAGGCGGCGGGCCCTCCGGGTCGCCGGGTCCGACGATGATGTTCACGGCCATGATGAGGTCCCTTCGCGGGTGTGGGGGTGGGGGGGTGCAGGGCGCCGGAGGCCGGGGCGGGGCGGAGCGCGCCGGTGGACCCCGCCACCGACAGCATGACGGAGTCAAGGCCAGGTAAACAAGAGGTAAAATGTGCAGGTCGTGCGGAGATGGCCGGGAGCCGCGCCCGGCAGCGGGCCGAAGTGCCCGGACCGAGGGCCGCGGGTGCGGCGAGGGAGGCTCCGGAGCCGTGCCGGGGTGCCGGGGGCGTGTGCCATATTGGGTGACGTGGAGACCGAGATGCCGCCCGAGATCCCCGTCGACGTCGCCTTCGCGCATGCGCTGGGGGTGTCCGACGCCGAGCGCACCCTGCACGTGCAGGGCGAGCCGACCCGCGTCTGGGACCTGGCCAGCGTCTCCAAGCCGCTCGCCGCGCTCGGCGTCCTGATCGCCGTGGACCGGGGACTGGTCGACCTCGACGAGCCGGCCGGCCCCGAGGGGGCCACCGTGCGCCACCTGCTCGCCCACACCGCCGGCTACGCCTTCGACGGCGATCAGGCGGTCGGGACCGTCGGCGCCCGCCGCATCTACTCCAACACCGGCTTCGAGGTGCTCGCCGCCCACGTCGAGCAGGCCACCGGCTACGACTTCGAGGAGTGGATGGAGCTCACCGTCGTCCAGGGGCTCGACCTCGTCGACGTCGAGGTGGGCGGATCCCCGGCCGCCGGGTACCGAGGGTCGATCCGCGACCTGCTGGCCGTCGGCCGCGAGCTGCTGGCCCCCGCCCTGCTCTCGACGGACCTCTGGCAGGAGGCGACCGCGGTGCAGTTCCCGGGCCTGTCCGGCATCCTGCCCGGCTACGGCCGCCAGAAGCCCAACGACTGGGGCCTCGGGTTCGAGATCCGCGACCACAAGCAGCCCCACTGGACCGGGGAGCGCTCGAGCCCGGAGACCTTCGGGCACTTCGGCCAGTCCGGCTCCTTCCTGTGGGTGGACCCGGCGGCCGGCCTCACCGCCGCCTTCCTCGGCGAGCAGCCCTTCGGCCCGGACCATGTGCGCATCTGGCCGCCGCTCACCGACGCCCTGCTCGAGCGCTTCGGCGGGACCCGCGGCACCGCGGGATGAGCGCACTTCACCTGCTCGACGACTTCGGCTTCGAGGCCGCCGCGATCGTGCTGGGTCCCTCCGGTGAGCGGGAGCGGCGCGGCGAGGTGGACCGCGTGCGGCCCTGGCGCTCGGTCACCAAGGCCCTCACCGGCTTCGGCGCGGCGATCGCCGCGCAGGAGGGCCGCGTCGGCCTCGACGACGCGGCGGGGCCGCCCGGCTCGACCCTGCGCCACCTGCTCTCCCACGCCTCCGGGTACTTCTACGAGTCCGCCGGCACGCTGCAGGCCCCCGGCCTGCGCCGTCACTACTCCAACTACGGGATCGACGAGGCCGCCCGGCACCTCGAGCGCGCCCTCGGCTGCGACATCGCCGACTGGATCCGGGACCGGGTCGCCGGTCCGCTCGGCATGACGGGGCTGATCTGGGACGGTTCGCCCTCGGTCGGGGCCGGCGGGCCGCTGACCGATCTCGCCCGCTTCGCCGCCGAGCTGCTGCGGCCCACCCTGCTGGAGGAGCAGTGGTCCCGCGAGCTCACCGGTGCGCAGTTCCCCGAGCTGGTGGGGATCATGCCCGGCTTCGGGAAGCAGAGCCCGAACCCCTTCGGGCTCGGACTCGAGGTGCGCGGGACCAAGTCCCCGCACTGGACCGGCTCGCGCAACAGCGAGCGGACCGTCGGCCACTTCGGCATGCGCGGCACGGCCTTCTGGGTCGACCCGGTCGCGGATCTCGCCCTGGTCGTCGGCACCTCCCACGACTTCTGCGACGCCCACCGCGAGGTCATGCCGCGGCTGGCCGACGCGGTGCTCGAGCGGCACGCCCGCTGAGGCCGCGGCGCCGGCGCGGATGTGACGTGGGCAACGCCGCTCGCTAGAGTCGAGGGGCCGACGGCGGCCCGCCCGCCGCCGCGTGTCGACCCCCACCAGCTCGGCGCCGAGCGCGCCGCGAGGAGCAGCCGCATGTTCGACGACAGGGAGCTCACCGAGTCCCGCATCCGCCGCTTCGTCCAGGACCACCTCACCACGAGGGTGTACCAGGAGACCGCGCCGGTGACGATCACCGCCCATCGCCTGCCCGGGGAGCCGATCCCGCCGCGCGAGGCGATCCGTGAGCACGCGGAACAGGGCGCGCCGCTCGAGGTGGGGGCGCCGCTGGGCCGGGCCTGGTCCACGACCTGGCTGCACGTGACCGGCACGGTGCCGTCGCAGTGGGCGGCCGACGAGACCTCCGCCCCGGAGCTGGTGGTGGACCTGGCGTTCACCGGGCAGCCCGGCTTCCAGGCGGAGGCGCTCGCCTTCACGCCCGACGGCGTGCCGGTCAAGGCCATCAACCCCTTCAACCGCTACCTCCCGGTCGCGCCCGGCCAGCAGCTGGACCTCTACCTCGAATGCGCCGCCAATCCCCAGGTCTCGGGCGGCTGGGCCTTCGCGCCCACCCCGCTCGGCGACCTCGCCACCCTCCCCGACGAGGAGCTCTACTCGGTCCAGGAGCTCCACCTCGCCCGCCGCGACGTGCGGATCTGGGAGCTCGCCGAGGATTTCCGGGCCCTGGTCGGCCTGATGGACCAGCTGCCCACGACCAGTCAGCGGCGCCACCGGATCCTGCGCGCCCTCGAGGACGCCTGCGACGTCGCCGACCCCGACGACCTGCCCGGCACCGCCGAGGCCGCCCGGGCCGTGCTGTGCCCGGTGCTCGAGTCCCCGGCCGGCGCCTCGGCGCTCACCGCGATCGCCACCGGTCACGCGCACATCGACTCCGCCTGGCTGTGGCCCGTGCGCGAGACCGTGCGGAAGGTGGCGCGCACCTTCTCCAACGTCTGCACGCTGATCGAGGACGACCCCGACCTCACCTTCTCGGCGTCCTCGGCCCAGCAGTACCGGTGGATGAAGGACCGCTACCCGGAGCTGTTCGAGCGGATCCGCGAGCACGTGGAGGCCGGACGGTTCGTGCCGGTGGGCGGGATGTGGGTGGAGTCGGACACCAACATGCCCGGCTCCGAGGCCATGGCCCGCCAGTTCGTCGCCGGCAAGCGGTACTTCCTGGAGAACTTCGGCGTCGAGACCCGGGAGACCTGGCTGCCGGACTCCTTCGGCTACTCCGCCGCGCTGCCGCAGATCGCGGCGCTGGCCGGCCAGGAGTTCTTCCTGACCCAGAAGGTCTCCTGGAACCAGACCAACACCTTCCCCCATCACACCTTCCGCTGGGAGGGGCTCGACGGCACCAGCGTCTTCACCCACTTCCCGCCCGCGGACACCTACAACGGCGAGCTCACCGCGGGCGAGCTGGCCTACTTCGAGCGGAACTTCAAGGAGAAGGGACGCTCCACCCTCGGGTTGGACCTGTTCGGCCACGGCGACGGCGGCGGCGGACCCACCCGCGAGATGATGGCCGCCGGTCGCCGCGCCGCCGACCTCGAGGGCTCCCCGAAGGTCGAGTTCGGCACCGCCCAGGACTTCTTCGAGCGGGCCCGCGCCGAGTACCCCGACGCCCCGGTGTGGAACGGCGAGCTCTACCTCGAGCTGCACCGCGGCACCTACTCCGCGCAGCTGGGGACCAAGCAGGGCAACCGGCGCAGCGAGCACCTGCTGCACGAGGCCGAGTTCCTCGCCTCCCTCGCCGCGCTCCGCGCCGGCGCCGAGTACCCCCACGACGAGCTCGAGGAGCTGTGGGAGCGGACCCTGCTGGGCCAGTTCCACGACATCCTGCCCGGGTCCTCGATCGCCTGGGTGCACCGCGAGGCCGAGCGCGACCATGCCGAGACCGCCGAGCGTGCCGAGGCGATCATCGCCGCGGCGCTGACCGCGCTCGCCGGGGGCGGGGGCCGGGCCGGCGATGGGGGCGCGGACGACGCCCCCCAGCTGCTGCTGAACACCGCCCCGGTGGCGCGGCGCGGCGTGCCCGCCTACTGCGCCGGCGCTCCCCGCAGCGGCCGGCAGGCGGTGGTGGTCACCCGCGCCGGCGGTGAGATCCGGATCGAGAACGACGCGCTGCGCGCCGTGCTCGACCGGACCGGCGCGATCACCTCCTTGATCGACCGCGCCAGCGGCCGCGAGGCCATCGCCCCCGGCGCCCCCGGCGCCCTGCTCCAGCTGCACCGCGACACCCCCAACGCCTGGGACGCCTGGGACATCGACGAGTTCTACCGCCATGTGGTGCGCGACCTCGATGCGCCGACCGCCGTCGAGGTCAGCGAGGAGGGCGCCGGGGTGCGGGTGGCCTTCACCTACTCGACCGCCGTGGCCGAGGGCACCCGGACCCGGGGCGTCACCGGCGCCGGCTCCACCATCGTGAAGACCTTCGTGCTGCGACCGGACGACGAATCCCTCGAGATCGCCCTGGACCTCGACTGGCGCGAGCGCAAGAAGGCCCTGAAGCTCGCCTTCGGGCTCGATCTGCGGGCCGCCCACCTGAGCAGCGAGACCCAGTTCGGCCACATCGACCGCCCGATCCCCGTCAACACCTCCTGGGACTTCGCGCGCTTCGAGACCTGCGCCCACCGCTGGGTGCACCTGGCCGAGGGCGAGTACGGCGTGGCCATCGCCAACGACTCGACCTACGGCCACGACGTGCTGCGCACCGTCCGGGAGGCCGACGGCGGCACCACCACCACGACCCGCCTGACCCTGGTGCGCGCCCCGGAGTACCCCGATCCGGGCGCCGATCAGGGCCGGTACACGCTGCGGGTCGCGGTGCGCCCCGGCGCCGGGATCCCGGAGGCCATCGCGGAGGGCTACCGGCTCAACCTGCCCGAGCGGCGCGTCCCCGCCGCCGTCGCCGAGGCGGCCGCGCCGCTGGTGAGGATCGTGCCCGCAGGCGGCGCGGAGGCTGCGTCGAGCGTGCTGGTGGAGACGGTGAAGCTCGCCGAGGACCGCTCCGGGGACCTGGTGCTGCGGCTGTACGAGTCCGGCGGGGCCCGCACTCAGGTGCGCCTCGAGCTGGATGCGGCCCTGAGCGGGGGAGAGGTCACCGCGGTGGACCTGCTCGAGCGGCCCTTCGGCGAGGGGACCCCCGCCTTCCGCTCCGCGCTCGAGCACGACCAGGACGCCGGGGTGCTCCTGAGCTTCCGTCCCTTCGAGATCAAGACCCTGCGGGTGCGCCGCCCGGCCTGACCCGCCCGGCCCGACCCACTGCACCCGGCCTGACCGCCCGACCCGACCCACCCGAGCCGAGCCACCCCAGCCGGCCCGGGCCGGACCGACTGTCAGCACCGCCCCGCGGGCCCGGGCTATGGTGGAATCCGTCGGCGGGACCCGGCCCGCGAGCCGCGCCATGCGCGCTGTTCACGGTCCGTTACCCCGCCGTTCGGGCCCTCGCCGCTCGTCTTTGAGCGGGGGGCGACCTGCACTACGTTAAGAGCGGACACGGACCTTCGCATCCCGGCTGTGGTGTCCCTCTGCCTGCCGGCACCTAGTCTTTCTGGAGGATTCACGAGATGAAGATCGTCGTCGCCGGTGGAGATGGATTCTGCGGCTGGCCCACTGCCCTGTACCTCTCGCAGAAGGGCCACGACGTCACCATCGTGGACAACCTGGTGCGCCGTGAGATCGACGAGGAGCTCGGCTCGAACTCCATGACGCCGATCGTCTCCCTCGAGGAGCGGGTGGCGGCCTGGAAGGAGGTCACCGGCAAGGACATCGCCGTGCGCATCGCCGACCTCACCGACTACGAGGCCGTCTCCTCCCTCTTCCAGGAGCTGCAGCCGGAGTCCTTCGTGCACTTCGCCGAGCACCGCTCCGCGCCGTACTCGATGATCGACCGCGAGCACGCGATCGAGAACCACCGCAACAACGTCGAGGGCACCCTGAACGTGCTGTGGGCGATCAAGGACTACGCCCCCGACTGCCACCTCGTGAAGCTCGGCACCATGGGCGAGTACGGCCAGCCGAACATCGACATCGAGGAGGGCTGGATCGAGATCGAGCACAAGGGCCGCAAGGACCGCCTGCCGTTCCCGAAGGCCCCGGGCTCCTTCTACCACCTCACCAAGGTGCACGACAGCGACAACATCATGTTCGCCTGCCGCATCTGGGGCATCCGCGCCACCGACCTCAACCAGGGCGTCGTCTACGGCCTGGAGACCGACGAGACCCGGCTGGACCCCCGCCTGGTCAACCGCTTCGACTACGACGCGGTGTTCGGCACTGCCCTGAACCGCTTCATCATCCAGGCGGCCATCGGCCACGACCTCACCGTCTACGGCAACGGCAGCCAGACCCGCGGCTACCTGGACATCGCCGACACCGTGCGCTGCATCGAGATCGCCTGCGAGAACCCCGCCGACCGCGGCGAGTTCCGCGTCTACAACCAGTTCACCGAGCAGTTCTCCGTCAAGGAGCTGGCCGAGAAGGTGCAGAAGGTCGCCCGCGACCTCGGCCTCGAGGCGAACATCGCCACCACCGAGAACCCGCGCGTGGAGAAGTACGACCACTACTACAACGCGGTCAACACCAACCTGCTGAGCCTGGGTCTGGAGCCGCACCTGCTGACCGAGGAGCACCTCACCGAGGTCCTCAAGGTCGCGCAGAACAACTCCGATCGGGTCCGGCGCGAGCTGGTCATGCCCACCGTGACCTGGAAGTGAGCCGCACCCCGTGAAGATCGCGATCGTCACGGAGACCTTCCTGCCCTCCGTCGACGGCGTGGTCACCCGGCTCCGCCACGCCGTCGAGCGCTTCGTGGAGCTCGGGCACGAGGTCATGGTCATCGCCCCCGACCTCGGCGTCTCCGAGCACCACGGGGCCCGGGTGGTGGGCATCCGCCCGGTGACGCTGCCGTTCTACAAGCACCGCCGCTTCACCCTGCCCGCCCCCACCGTGGACGGCATCATCCGCGGCTTCCACCCGGATGTGGTCCACGCCGCGCAGCCCCTGCTGCTGGCCTCGTCGGGGGCATTCGCCGCGCACCGCCAGCGGATCCCGCTGGTGGCGAGCTACCACACCCACATCCCGCGCTACCTGGACCTGTACCGGGCGTACCGCTGGGGGAAGCCCGCGGTGTGGTGGCAGATCAAGCGCAACCACGCCCTGGCGGACGTCAACCTGGCGACCTCCGAGACCATGCGCGGCGAGCTTGCCGGCAAGGGCATCGAGAACCTGCACGTGGTGCGCCGCGGGGTGGACACGCAGGCCTTCCACCCCCGCTTCGCCACGGACGCGATGCGCGAGCGCCTCACCCAGGGGCGCCCGGACAAGAAGCTGCTGGTGTTCGTGGGGCGCCTGGCGGCGGAGAAGGAGATCCACACCCTGCGCCCGATGATGGAGCGCCGGGACGACGTGGCGCTCGCGATCATCGGCGACGGCCCCTACCGCCGCGAGCTGGAGTCCCTGTTCGCGGGCACCTCGACGATCTTCCCCGGGTTCATGGAGGGCGCGGAGCTCGCCGGCGCCTTCGCCAGCTCCGACGCCTTCGTCTTCCCCTCCGTCACCGAGACCTTGGGGCTGGTGATCCTCGAGGGGATGGCCTCCGGGCTGCCGGTGGTCGCGGCCCGCTCGGGGCCGACGATGGAGCAGGTCACCGACGGGGTGGACGGGCTGCTGTTCGACTCCCGCGACGAGCGCAGCCTGGATGCGGCACTGACCCGGCTGGGCGATGCGGAGCTGCGCGGGAGGATCCGCCGGGCCGCCCGCGCCGAGGCCGAGAAGTTCTCCTGGGAGAACGCCTCGGACGACCTGCTGCGCTACTACGAGATGGCGATCGAGCAGCACGGATGAGCGCCGCCGAGCACTCCCGCACCGCGTCCGTGCCCACCACGGCGATGGAGCAGCCGCGCCGGGTGGAGCTCGGCAACGACCGGGTGCGGCTCGAGCCGCTGGGGGCGCAGCACGTCGAGGGCCTGCGGGCGGTGGTGGCCGACGGGGAGATCTGGCGGGCGCCCTACGCCCCGCACGTGCCCGCCCCGGACCGGGTCGAGGAGCACGTCGCCGCCCAGTGCGCCTCGGACGAGGCGGGGACGACCCTCTCCTGGGCCGTGCTCGAGCAGGGCAGCGGCCGGGTGGTGGGTCACACCACCTTCCTGAACATCTCCCGCCGCGACCGCCGCCTCGAGATCGGCACCACCTACCTCGCGGGCTCGGTCCAGGGCACCGGCATCAACGCCGCGGTGAAGCTGGCCCTGCTCACCCACGCCTTCGAGACGCTCGGCTGCCTGGGCGTCGAGTTCCGGGTGCACCACCTGAACACCGCCTCGCGCCGCGCCGTCGAGCGCCTCGGCGCCCAGCAGGACGGCATCCTGCGCGCGCACCGGATCCTGCCCGACGGCACCGTGCGCCACACCGTCGTCTACTCGATCCTGACCTGGGAGTGGCCCGGCGTCCGGGCCTCGCTGGAGCACCGCCTGGCGCGCTGAGCGCCGGGCCGGCGGGCACGGGTGCCTCCGTGACCTTCGGTCGGCGAATATGAAGGCTTATGACGCCCTGCTGGCGTCGATCTCGGCTCCGCCCGCATGATCGAGGGCATGACCAGTACCGTCACCGCCTCCGATCGGCGCCCGGCCGCCCCCGCCGTGGCCGCCGCCGTCCCGGCGCGTCCGCGCCCGAACGGGGTGCGGCTCGCCGCGGTGGGCCGCACCTTCGACACCCCGCAGGGACGCCATGACGTGCTGCGCGAGCTCGACGTGGAGCTCGGCTCCGGCGAGATCGTCGCGGTCGTCGGCCCCTCAGGCTGCGGCAAGTCGACCCTGCTGCGCCTGATCGCGGGCCTGGACCGCCCCAGCTCCGGGGTGATCCGCATCGGCGGCACCGCCCTGACCGGCATCGACCCCCGCACCGCGGTGGCCTTCCAGGAGCCGCGGCTGCTGCCGTGGCGCAGCCTGGCCCAGAACGTCGCGCTCGGCCTGCCGCGCGGCACCGCCCGGGCCGAGGGCCGCGAGCGGGTGCGCCAGCTGCTGCAGCTGGTCGGCCTCGAGCACGCCGCCGAGCTGCGGCCCCGGGAGGTCTCCGGCGGCATGGCCCAGCGCGCGTCGCTGGCCCGGGCCCTGGCCCGCGGCCCCGAGGTGCTGCTGCTCGACGAGCCCTTCGGCGCGCTCGACGCCCTCACCCGGCTGCGCATGCAGGACCTGCTGCTGGAGATCCACGCCGCCGAGCCCACCACCGTGCTGGTGGTCACCCACGACGTCGAGGAGGCCCTCTACCTCGCCGACCGGGTGCTGCTGCTGCGCTCCCTGCGCGGCGCCGGGGAGGCCGCCGAGTCCCTGGCCCGCTGCGTCGAGGTGCCCGGGGCGCGTCCCCGCGACCGCGCCGACCACGCCCTGGCCGACCTCCGGGTCGAGCTGCTCGAGGGCCTCGGCGTCCCCTCCGCCCATCCCCATGCCCCCACCCCCACCCCGGAGATCCCCTCATGAGCCGTCACCTCACCCGCCGCACCGTCACCGCCCTCGGCCTGTCCTCGCTCGCCGCCCTCGGCGCCGCCTCCTGCGTGCCGGGGGAGGGCTCCGAGAGCTCCGGCGAGGAGGCCGCCGCGGCCGACGGCGCAGGGACGTGGAGCACCGACACCCTCACCATCGACTGGGCCACCTACAACCCGCTGAGCCTGGTGGTGCGCGAGCAGAAGCTGATCGAGGACGTCCTCGGTGACGCGGTCACGGTGCAGTGGGTGCAGTCGGCCGGCTCCAACAAGGCCAATGAGCTGCTGCGCTCCGGTTCGGCCGACGTCGCCTCCACCGCGGGCTCGGCCGCGCTGCTGGCCCGTGCCAACGGCTCCCCGATCAAGGTCATCGACATCTACTCGCAGCCCGAGTGGTCGGCGCTGGTGGTCGGCCCCGGCAGCGACATCACGTCGCCGGCGGACCTCGCCGGGCGTTCCGTCGCCGCCACCAAGGCCACCGACCCGTACTTCTTCCTGGTCCAGGCCCTGAACCAGGCCGGGCTGAGCGTCGAGGACGTCGAGATCCAGGCCCTCCAGCACGCCGACGGGCGCTCCGCGCTCGAGGGCGGCTCGGTCGACGCCTGGTCGGGCCTGGACCCGATCATGGGCGCGGCGGAGGTCGAGAGCGGCGCGCAGCTGGTCTACCGCAACGTCGACTTCAACACCTACGGCTTCCTCAACGCCACCGAGGACTTCATCGAGAACCACGCCGACGTCGCCCAGGTCGTGGTGGACGCCTACGAGCAGGCCCGCAGCTGGGCGCTCGAGAACCTCGAGGCCACCGCCGAGCTGCTCGCCGAGGTCGCCGGCATCGACCTCGAGGTCGCCACCACCGTCATCACCGAGCGCTCCAACCTCGACGTCTCCGGCGTGCCGGGGGAGGACCAGCTCGCGGTGCTCGAGACCATCTCCCCGATGCTCTCCGAGTCCGGGGACGTGCAGGGCGGGGCCGAGGCTGTCGACCGGGCCCGCGGCGAGATCATCCACGACGCCTTCGCGCGCGCCGCGGTGGCCGCACAGTGAGCGCGCCGACCCTCGCACCGGCGACGACCGACCCCGACCCCGCTCCCGAGGCCGGCGCCCACCGTACGGGAACGCGGACGGCGCTGTGGGAGCGCGGTCCCGTGCGCCTGGCCGCCGGCGCCCTGGCGCCGCTGCTGATCCTGGGCGCCTGGCAGCTGGTCACCGCCACCGGCCTGGTGCCCGCCTACCGCCTGCCGGGTCCGGCCGCGGTGCTGGGCGCCGCCGCCGATCTCGCCGCCACCGGCGAGCTCTGGCTGCACATCGCGATCTCCGTGCAGCGCGTCCTGATCGGCTTCGCCATCGGGGCCCTGGCCGGTCTCGCCGCCGCCGCCGTGGTGGGCCTGTCCCGCGCCGGCGATGCGCTGCTGAGCCCCACCCTGGCCGCCCTGCGCGCCGTGCCGTCGCTGGCCTGGGTGCCGCTGCTGATCCTCTGGCTGCAGATCGGCGAGGAATCCAAGATCACCCTGATCGCGATCGGCGCCTTCTTCCCGGTGCTGACCACCGTCTCCTCCGCCCTGCGGCACATCGACCCGCACCTGGTCGAGGCCGGGCGCTGCTTCGGCCTGCGCGGCTGGTCGCTGCTGCGCACCGTGCAGCTGCCCGCCGCGGTGCCCTCCGTCATCTCCGGCCTGCGCCTGGCGCTGGCCCAGGCCTGGCTGTTCCTGGTCGCCGCCGAGCTGATCGCCTCGTCGATGGGACTGGGCTTCGTGCTCAACGACTCCCAGCAGACCGGCCGCGTGGACCGGATCCTGCTGGCCATCGTGCTGCTGGCCCTGCTCGGCAGCCTCACCAACGCCGTCCTCGGCCTCGTCGAGAAGAAGCTGCTGAGGAGATGGGCATGACCCTCACCGACACCGACACCGACACCGACCCCGACCCCGACACCGCCGCCGAGGCCCGTCTGGTCGAGCGCCGCACGTATGCGCCCGCCCCCGCGCTGACCGCGTCGGCGAACCTCGACGCGAGCGTCTACGCCGAGGCCGACGCCGATCCGGTCGCCTTCTGGGAGGCCGCCGCCCGGCGCCTGAGCTGGGCGCAGCCCTGGCACACCGCCCACGAATGGGAGCCGCCCCTGGCCGACCCCGCCACCGGCGAGCTGAGCGTGCCCGCCGCCCGCTGGTTCGTCGGCGGCCGCCTCAACGTCGCCGAGAACTGCGTGGACCGCCACGTCCGCGCCGGCGCCGGCAGCCAGGTCGCCCTGCACTTCGAGGGCGAGCCGGGGGACCGCGAGTCCGTCACCTACGCCGAGCTCCAGCGCCGCGTCTGCCGGGCCGCGAACGCCCTGACGGGTCTCGGCATCGGCCCCGGCGACCGGGTCGTGGTCTACCTCCCGGTGCTGGTCGAGACCATCGTGATCGCCCTGGCCAGCGCCCGCATCGGCGCCGTGCACTCGCTGGTCTTCGGCGGCTTCAGCGCCGAGGCGGTGCGCTTCCGCCTCCAGGACACGGCGGCGAAGCTGCTGGTCACCTCCGACGGGCAGTTCCGCCGCGGCCGGGCCGTCGAGGTGAAGTCCGCGGCCGACGAGGCCGCCGCCGGGCTCGAGCACCTCGAGCACCTGCTGGTGGTGCGCCGCACCGGCCTCGAGATCGACTGGACGCCGGGCCGGGACGTCTGGTGGCACGAGGCGGTGGACACCGCGAGCGAGGTCCACGAGGCCCAGCCCTTCGACGCCGAGCACCCGCTGTTCATCATCTACACCTCCGGCACCACCGGGAAGCCCAAGGGGCTGGTCCACACCAGCGGCGGCTACCTCGCCCACACCTCCTGGGCGCACTGGGCGCACTTCGACGCCAAGCGCGAGGACGTCCACTGGTGCACCGCGGACCTGGCCTGGGTCACCGCCCACACCTACGAGATCTACGGGCCGCTGTCCAACGGCCTGACCCAGGTGATCTACGAGGGCACCCCCGGCGAGCCCTCCCGCACCCGGCACCTCGAGATCATCGAGCGCTACGGCGTCACCGTCTACTACACCGCCCCCACCCTGATCAGGACCTTCATGTCCTGGTTCGGCGAGGAGCTGCCCGGCGGGCACGACCTGTCCTCGCTGCGCCTGCTGGGCACCGTCGGCGAGGCGATCAACCCCGAGGCCTGGGTGTGGTTCCGCCGCACCTTCGGCCGCGGCGAGCTGCCGATCATCGACACCTGGTGGCAGTCCGAGACCGGCGCCGCGATGCTGGTGCCGCTGCCCGGCATCACCACCCTCAAGCCCGGCTCGGCGACCGTCCCGCTGCCCGGCATCGACATGGCCGTCGTCGACGAGCACGGCGCCGAGCTGCCCCCGGGGGTCGCCGGCACACTGGTGGCCCGTCGACCCTGGCCCGGGATGGCCCGCACCGTCTGGGGCGACCCCGCCCGCTACCGCGACTCGTACTGGCGCGACTACGCCGGCTGCGGGGAGCACGGCGGCTTCTACGTCGCCGGGGACTCCGCCACGGTCGACGCCGACGGTTGCTTCTGGATCCTGGGCCGCCTCGACGACGTCGTGAACGTCTCCGGGCACCGGCTGTCCACCATCGAGATCGAGTCCGCGCTGGTCGCCGACGCGTCGGTCACCGAGGCCGGCGCCGCCGGGGTGGACGACGCTCTGACCGGGCAGGCGGTGGCGGTGTTCGTGATCCCCACCGACCCGTCGGCCGCCCTGGACGTGCCCGCCCTGCGGGACCGCGTGGCCCGCGGGATCGGGCCCGTCGCCAAGCCGAAGCACGTGATCGCCGTGCCCGACCTGCCCCGGACCCGTTCCGGGAAGATCATGCGCCGCCTGCTCGCGCAGCTGGTCCACGCCGAGCGCGACCGTCGCGCCGGCCGGACCGGTACGCCGCTCGGCGACGTCACCTCCCTGCAGAACCCCGAGGCCGTCGCGCGCGTCGCCGCGGTCCTCGCGGCCCTGCCCGCGGACGACCCCGCCGTCGCGCCGCAGCCCTGACCGACCCCGACCGCTCGCCCCCGTTCCTGGAGGATCCATGACCCCCACCGTCCCCGCCTCGACCTTCGAGACGCCGCTGAAGTTCGCGTACTGGGTGCCGAACGTCTCCGGCGGCCTGGTCGTCTCCACCATCGAGCAGCGCACCGACTGGCAGCTGCCCTACAACGCCCGCCTCGCGCAGATCGCCGAGAACTCCGGCTTCGACTACGCGCTGACCCAGACCCGCTACGCCGCCAGCTACGGCGCCGACAAGCAGCACGAGGCCTCCGCCTTCTCCATGGCCCTGCTCGGCGCCACCGAGCGCCTGCGCGTCATCGCCGCCTTCCACCCCGGCATGTGGCATCCCGGCGTGCTCGCCAAGTGGCTGATCACCGCCGACCACCTCTCCGGCGGCCGGGCCGCGGTGAACATCGTCTCCGGCTGGCTGAAGGACGAGTTCGTGAAGTTCGGCCTGCCCTGGCTCGAGCACGACGAACGCTATGTGCGCACCGAGGAGTTCATCAGCGCCCTGCGCGGGCTGCTCACCGAGAACGGGTACTCCCAGGACGGCGACTACTACGCGATCGACGACTTCACCCTCTCCCCGAAGCCGGTCGAGGTGCCCGGCCGCCCCCACCCCGAGATCTTCTTCGGCGGCAACTCCACCGCCGCGCAGGACGTCGCGGGCCGGGTCGCGGACTGGTACTTCTCCAACGGCCGCACCCTCGAGGGCTACGAGGAGAACGTCGCCGGGGTGCTGGCCTCGGCGGAGCGGGCCGGCCGGCAGCCGAAGTTCGGGCTCAACGGCTTCGTGATCGCGCGCGAGTCCCGCGCCGAGGCCGAGGAGACGCTGCGCGAGATCGTCGCCAAGGCGCACCGCCCCGCCGTCGAGGGCTTCCGGAAGTCCGTGCAGGAGGCCGGGGCCTCCACCAAGGACGGCAAGGGCATGTGGGCCGGCTCCTCCTTCGAGGACCTCGTCCAGTACAACGACGGCTTCAAGACCCGCCTGATCGGCACCCCCGAGGAGATCGCCGACCGCATCATCGAGTACAAGAAGATCGGGGTGAACCTCATGCTGACCTGCTACCTCCACTTCCAGGAGGAGGTCGCCGCCTTCGGCCGCGACGTGCTGCCGATCGTGCGCGAGAAGGAGCGCGACCTCGCCCGCTCCCGCGGCACCGAGCTGAACACCGAGGCGCTGCCCGTCGTCCCCGGCGTCAGCGCGGAGGAGGCCGCGGCCGCCACCGCCCGGACCCTCCCGGCCGGCCACCCGGCGAAGGCCGCGGTGGCCGCATGAGCGCCGAGCGCAGCTTCGGCTTCCGCACCCGCGCCCTGCACGCGGGCGGCACGCCCGACGCCCAGCACGGCGCCCGCGCGGTCCCGATCTACCAGACCACCTCCTTCGTCTTCGACGACGCCGCCGACGCCGCGAACCTCTTCGCGCTGCAGAAGTACGGCAACATCTACTCCCGCATCGGCAACCCCACCGTCGCGGCCTTCGAGGAGCGCATCGCCTCCCTCGAGGGAGGCATCGGCGCGGTCGCCACCGCCTCCGGGATGAGCGCCGAGTTCATCACCTTCGCGGCCCTGGTCGGCGCCGGGGACCACGTGGTCGCCTCCGCCCAGCTCTACGGCGGCACCGTCACCCAGCTCGACGTCACCCTGCGCCGCTTCGGGGTGGAGACCACCTTCGTGGCCTCCTCGGACCCGGAGGACTACCGGGCGGCGTTCCGGCCGGAGACCAAGGTGCTGTACGTCGAGATGATCGGCAACCCCTCCGGCGAGATCGCCGACCTCGAGGGCCTGGCCGCGCTCGCCCATGAGCACGGGGTGCCGCTGGTGGTCGACGCGACGCTCGCCACCCCGTACCTGGTGCGGCCGCTCGAGCACGGCGCCGACATCGTCATCCACTCCGCCACCAAGTTCCTCGGCGGGCACGGCACCACCCTCGGCGGCGTGGTCGTCGAGTCCGGCCGCTTCGACTGGGGCAACGGGAAGTTCCCGGGCATGACCAAGCCGGTCGCCTCCTACGGCGGCATCCGCTGGTGGGACAACTTCGGGGAGTACGGCTTCCTCACCAAGCTGCGCTCCGAGCAGCTGCGCGACATCGGCCCGTCCCTGTCGCCGCAGTCCGCCTTCCAGCTGCTGCAGGGCGTCGAGACGCTCCCGCAGCGCATGGACGCCCACCTGGTGGGCGCCCGCGCCGTGGCGCAGTGGCTGGATGAGGATCCGCGGGTCTCGTTCGTGACCTGGGCGGGGCTGGAGAGCCACCCGCATCGTCAGCGCGCGCAGAAGTACCTGCCGCTGGGACCCGGCGCCGTCTTCGCGTTCGGGGTGCGACCCGTCGGCGACTTCGACAGCGAGCAGGAGCAGGCCGCCGCGGCCCGCGCCACCGGCGAGAAGGTGATGGAGGGCCTGCAGCTGGCCTCGCACCTGGCGAACATCGGCGATGCCCGCACACTGGTGATCCACCCGGCCTCCACCACCCACCAGCAGCTCAGCCCCGAGCAGCTCGTCGAGGGCGGGGTGCGGCCGGACCTGATCCGCATCTCGGTGGGCCTCGAGGACGTCGAGGACATCCTCTGGGACCTCGACCAGGCGATCACGGCCGCGACAGGAGTCCAGCGATGACCGACCAGATCCAGCGCACCTGGCAGGGCCCGTCGGCCCCCGAGCGGCTCGCGATCCTGCGCCGCGCCCGCAGCATCGCGATCGTGGGCGCCTCGGCGAATCCCGCGCGGGCCAGCTACTTCGTGGCGACCTACCTGCTCTCGAGCTCCCCCTACGACGTCTACTTCGTCAACCCCCGGGCCGACACCATCCTGGGCCGGCCCGCCTACGCCTCGCTCGCCGACCTGCCGGTGGTCCCGGACCTGGTGGACGTCTTCCGCCGCCACGACGACCTGCCCGGCGTCGCCCAGGAGGCCGTCGACGCGGGCGCCTCCACGCTGTGGCTGCAGCTCGGCTCCTGGCACGAGGAGGCCGCGGCGCTCGCCGAGGGCGCGGGACTGGCGGTGGTGATGGACCGCTGCGTGAAGATCGAGCACGCCCGCTTCCACGGCGGCCTGCACCTGGCCGGTTTCAACACCGGCGAGATCGGCTCGCGGAAGCAGCGGCTCAGCGGGCGCAGCTGACGTATCCTCGGCCTTCAGGCGCGGGTCGGGGTCACCCTCGGCCCGCGTTCTGCTGCGTGGGGGCGGCGGGGCCGCCCGGCGGCCGCTGGCTCAGCCCTCGACGCGGATCCGCAGATGCTCCGCGAAGGCGGGGGCCAGCGCCGCGACCTGGTGGGCGTCGAGCGTCGCCCCGGCCAGCGACTCGAGGTTGCCGATCGACCCCATCTCGAGCCCGCGCAGGTCCACGTCCCGCAGCCGCGCGTGGGCGAGGGCGAGACTGCCGGCCCGGCAGTTCACGAAGGCCACGCGGGTGGCGGTGACACCGGTGAGGTCCAGCTCGTCGAACGTGCAGTCCTCGAACAGGACGTCCTCGAGCGTCGCCGAGCGCAGGTTGAGCCAGTCGAACTTGCAGCCGACGATGCGGGTGGTGCGCACGGCGGCGTCGTCGATGTCCAGCGCCCCGAGCCGGGAGCCGACCAGCTCGACCTCGCGCCAGGTGGAGCGGGAGGCCTCCAGGACCGGCGCGTGGAGACGCTCGATGCGGGTCTCGATCAGCCGCGCCGAGGTCAGGGTGGTCCCGTGCGCGGTGACGCCGAGCAGCTCGCACTCGGTGAACGTCGTGCCGGTGAGGTCGAGGTGGGACAGGTCGGTGCCCTGGAAGCTCATGACCTCGACGACGCCGTGCGCGGCGAGGGCGGCGGTGTCGCCGGGGTCGAGCGCGGGCAGGCGCAGGGGGCTGAGCACTGGCTGCGGGGTGGTGCGCGATCGTGGCACGGGGCTCCTGGGTAGGGCGGGTGGTCGGGAGGCCCGATCCTCTCACTGCGCGGACGGGGCGGGGTGCGGGCGACGGACGCTCCGGCGGGATTCGAACCTGCGACGGACTCCTTATGGGGGAGCTGCTCTACCGGGCTGAGCTACGGAGCGGGGCGTCGGCGGGGCCGACGGTCCTCAGCCTGCCCCGGGGTTCCCGGGGCTGTCGAGCGTTTCGTCATGTGCTGACGCACGGCGACGCGGAGGGCGGTGGGACGTCATGTCCTTGCGGGCATCGGCCGCGATGGGGGACGCGCAGTGTTCCTCCACCGGCGGCGCTTTTCCACATTTCGGGAGCGCGTGTGGACAGAAATCCCTTGGTGCCACTGGGTATTCGTGACGCACGCACCGTGTGCGTTCTGAAAGTGCCTGTGGCCTGGGCTGCGGCGGAACTCGGGCGCGCGCGAAAACGACGGTTCCTCCCCAGTCGAAGTTATCCACATTCCTCTTCGACCCTATCCCGTGTCGGCCTCCGACGGAATACTGAGGGCATGTCACAGATCGCGCAGGGAATCGGCTCGGCCGCTGGTGATCCCCACCAGCTGCTGGTCGACGCCGTGCGCGACGGGGGCCCCGGGGCGCTCGCCGCGGCGCTCGGCGATCAGGCGTTCCTGCTCAGGGAGCTGGCCCTGCGCCCGCTTGCGCTGTTCGTCGCCACCGATCGGGGCGCGCCGGGATTCGCGGAGGTCGTCGGCCGCCTCCACGAGCTCCGCAGCGCGATGGACGCGCTCGAGGCCCGCGCGGTGGTCGCCCTCGCCGATTCCCTCGGCCTCGAGAAGAAGGCCGAGCTGATGGCCCGCGCGGCCCAGGAGTCCGATCAGCTCCCGCCCCCGAAGGCGCTCCTGCGGGAGGCGTCACGGAGCGCCGCGCGCGAGGTCTCGATGATCATCGGCCGCTCCCCGGCCTCGGCCGCGCACTCCCTGGCCTCCCAGCGGCGCCTGGTTGCGGACATGCCCGAGATGTTCACCGCGCTCGCGACGGCGAAGGTCACCAGCGACGTCGCCCACAGCGCCTCCCGCTCCTTCTCGGTGCTGTCCCCGACCCACCGCGCGGACGCGGACCGGCTGCTCGGGCAGCGCCTGCCCGCCCTCGACGCCGCCGGCGCGGAGGAGTGGAGTGCCGCCACCGCCGCCGCCATCTCCCAGGCCGACCCCTACGGGCAGAAGCGTCGGCACCTGCGGGCGAAGCGGGAGCGGCACGTCACGGTGCGGCGGGCCGAGCACGGCATGGCCACCGTCTCCGCCCGGATCTCCGGCCTGGACGCCGCGAAGATCCGCAAGCGGCTCTCGCTCGAGGCGGAGCGGCTGCGCGCCGCGGGGGACCGGCGCGGGCACCAGGCGATCCAGGCCGACGTCCTCGTGGATGCCCTCGTCGGCCAGCGGCAGGGGAGCGAACCGGTGACCCTCGACATCGGCGTCATCATCACCGACCGCGCCCTGATCCACCCCGGCGCCGGGGAGCTCGCGCAGATCGAGGGATACGGCGCCGCGCCCGTGGAGGTGCTGCGCGAGGAGCTGCGGGGAGCCCTGGGCGCGGCCCTGATCGACCAGGCCGACGAGGCGCTGGGGTCCGACGGGCCCGCCCTCCGCGCGGTGCTGCGCCGCCTGTACACCCATCCCCGCACGGAGGAGCTGGTCGCCGTCGAGGCTCGCGCCCGGGCCTTCCCGCCGGCGCTGGCACGGTTCATCCGCTGGCGCGACCAGATCTGCCGCGGTCCCTTCTGCGACGCCGCGATCCGGCAGTGCGATCACGTCCGTCCCCACGCCTCCGGCGGACCCACCAGCCTCGACAACGCCCAGGGGCTGTGCGCCCTCTGCAACGACAAGGAGCGGCAGACCCGCAGCGTGACGCAGGTCGGTGATCGGACCGATGGGCACGCGGTGGAATGGACCAGCCATACCGGCACCCGCCGGGTCACCCGTCCTCCTGCGCTGGCGCCCTCACGGCCGCGGCCGCGCATCGTCCGCCTCGACCCCGCGGCGTCGGCGCCGCCCCGTCGACGACCGGGCCGCGCCGCGAGGAAGCGGCCGCCGCCCGCGGACGACCCCGAATCCCGAGCCTGAGGGCCGGTCCGCGCCGGTGCGTCTGTGCGCCCGCGCGCCCGGGTGCCCGGGCGCTCAGCCCGTCACGCCGCAGCTGCCGCCTTCGCGGCCGCCGGCAGCGCCGCCGCGATCCGGTCCAGCACGGGCTCGGTGTGCGCGGTCGAGACGAACCAGGCCTCGAAGGCCGAGGGCGGCAGGTACACCCCGCCCTCCAGCATCGCGTGGAAGAACCGCGTGAACGCCGCCGTGTCCTGCGCCTTCGCGTCCGCATAGGTCATCACCGGCTGCTCCCGGAAGAACACCGAGAACAGGGTGCCGGCGGTCTGGATCACGTGCGGCACTCCCGCCGTGGTGAGCGCGTCGGCCACCAGCTGCTGCAGGGTGCGCGAGGCGGAGCCGAGCGTCGCGTACGCGGACTCGTCCAGCCCCTGGAGGGTCGCCAGCCCGGCGGCGGTGGCCAGCGGGTTCCCCGACAGCGTGCCCGCCTGGTAGACCGGCCCGGCCGGGGCCAGCAGGCCCATCAGGTCCCGCCGTCCGCCGAAGGCCCCCACCGGCAGGCCGCCGCCGATGACCTTGCCGAAGGTCATCAGGTCCGGCGCCCAGCCCTGGCCGTCGATGCCGTAATGCCCCTCACGGCTCGCGCGGAACCCGGTGAGCACCTCGTCGCTGATCAGCAGCGCCCCGTGCGCCTGCACCGTCTCGGACAGGAAGCGGTTGAAGCCCACGCCGTCCTCCTCGGGCGGGGTGATCACGCCCATGTTCGCCGGCGCCGCCTCGGTGATGATCGCGGCGATCTCGCCGCCGCGCTCGGCGAACAGGGAGCTGACCGCCGCGCGGTCCCCGTAGGGCAGCACCACGGTGTCGCGGGCGGTGGCGGCGGTGACCCCCGCCGAGCCCGGCATCGCGAAGGTCGCGACCCCGCTGCCGGCCTCCGCGAGCAGCGCGTCCACATGCCCGTGGTAGCAGCCGGCGAACTTCACCACCACGTCGCGGCCGGTCGCGGCGCGGGCTACCCGCAGCGCGCTCATCGTCGCCTCGGTGCCGGAGCTGACCAGGCGCAGCTGCTCGACGGGTCCGATCCGGGCCACCACCTCCTCGGCGAGGGAGACCTCGCCCGGCTGCGGGGCGCCGAAGGACAGCCCCCGACCCGCCGCCGCGCGCACCGCCTCCACCACCTGCTCGTTCGCGTGGCCGAGGATCATCGGCCCCCAGGAGCCGACCAGGTCGACGTACTCGTTGCCGTCGGCGTCGTGCAGCAGCGCCCCGCGCGCATCGGTGAGGAACGGGGGAGTGCCGCCCACCGAGCCGAAGGCCCGCACCGGGGAGTTGACCCCGGAGGGGATCACCTGCTGGGCGCGGGCGAAGAGGTCGGCGGATCGGGTGGAGGGGAGTTCCGGGGTCATCAGCTGCTCCTGGGGCTCGGGAGGGGGCAAGAGGTCAGTGCGGCGCGGACGCGCCGGTCACAGGAATTCGCGCAGATGGGCGGGCAGGCCGTCGCGGTACCAGCCGGCGACCTCGCTCGCGTAGTAGGTCAGCACGGTCGAGGCGCCGGCGCGGCGGAAGGCCAGCAGCGTCTCCAGCACGGTGCGGTCGCGGTCGATCCAGCCGTTCGCGGCGGCCGCCTCGATCATCGCGTACTCGCCGGAGACCTGGTAGGTGCCGACCGGCACGGGGGAGGCCTCGGCGACGTCCCGCAGCACGTCGAGGTAGGCCAGGCCCGGCTTGACCATCACCAGGTCGGCGCCCTCGGTGACGTCGAGCGCGAGCTCCCGCAGCGCCTCGCGGCCGTTGGCCGGGTCCTGCTGATAGGTGCGGCGGTCGCCCTGCAGGGAGGAGTCGACGGCCTCGCGGAACGGCCCGTAGAACGCCGAGGCGTACTTCGCGGTGTACGCGTAGATCGCGGTCTCCTGGTGGCCGGCCGTATCGAGGGCGTCGCGGATGGCGGCGATCTGGCCGTCCATCATCCCCGAGGGGCCCAGCAGGTGGGCGCCGGCCTCGGCCTGGGCGAGCGCCATCTCGCAGTACCGCACCAGGGTGGCGTCGTTGTCCACGCGCCCCTGTGCATCGAGCACGCCGCAGTGGCCGTGGTCGGTGAACTCGTCCAGGCACAGGTCCGCCATGATCACGGTGGCATCGCCCAGCTCGGAGCGCAGGCGGGCCAGGGCCTGGTTGAGGATCCCCTCGGGAGCGGTCGCCCCCGAGCCGACGGCGTCCTTGTGCTCGGGCACCCCGAACAGCATCACGCCGCCGACGCCGCGCTCGGTGGCCTCGGTGGCGGCGCGGACCAGGGAGTCCATGGTGTGCTGCTCGACGCCGGGCATCGAGGTCACGGGCCGGCTCTCGGTGGCGCCCTCGCGCACGAACATCGGCAGCACCAGATCCGCCGGGCGCAGGGTGTGCTCCCGCACCAGGGAGCGCATCGCGGCGCTCGAGCGCAGCCGACGGGGACGGTCGATCGGGCCGGGGACGGAGGAAAGGGTCATCGGGGCTCCTTCGGGCAGGACATCAGGAACGGTGGTGATCGGGCAGGGCCGGGGCGGTGAGCACCTGCTGGACGGCGCGGGCGAGGGCCGCGTCGGTGGGCTCGGCCGCCTGGGCGCCGACGACGAGGCCGGCCGCGCGGGCGGCCGCGCTGGTGGGCGCGCCGATGGTGACGACGGCGGTGGAGGGATGCACGCCCAGCTCGGCGGCGCGGCGGGCGATCATCGGGCTGGTCAGCACGATGGCTCCGTAGGCCCCGGCCGCGAGGCCCTCCGCGACCGCCGGCGGCACCGCGACCGGTTCGGGCCGGTAGGCGGTCACCTCCTGGACCCGGTAGCCCTTCGCGCGCAGGCCGTCCGGCACGGTGCGGGAGGCGGCGGCCGACGCCGGGAACAGCACGCGGGCCCCCGGTGCGGCGGGCGGCAGCAGGTCGACCAGGGCCTCCCCGGAGCCGGCCGCGATGAGGTCGACCCGCACCCCGGCGGCCCCGAGCGCCTCCGCGGTGCCCTCCCCGACCGCGACCACCTGGGTGGTCGCGGGCACGGCGGGGCGACCGAGCGCATCGACCGCGGTGCGGGAGGTGACCACCAGGTGCGTGTAATCCCCGGCGGCGAGAGCGGCCAGGGGCTCTGCGAGCAGCGCGGGGTCCGCGCCCACCAGGCGGATCAGGGCCTGGTGCTCGGCCGCCAGGCCCAGCGCGCGCAGCTGCGCGACCGCGGCGTCCCCGCGTCCGGGCGGGCGGGCCACCAGGACGGGGCGCAGCGGCCGCGCGGCGCTCATCAGGCGCGGGCCTGCGCGAGGATGTCGCCGGCGCCGCGGGCGATGAGGTCGGCGGCCAGTTCGGCGCCGAGCTCGTACGGCACCGAGTCGGGACCGGAGAGGGCGTCCTGCTCGAGGTCGAGAGCCACGCGGGCCTCGCCCTCGACGACGTGGGAGCCGTCGGGACGGATCGCGAGGCCCCGCAGTCGCAGCACCCCGTCCTGCTCGAGCTGCGCGTAGGCGGCCACCGGCGCCGAGCAGCCCGCCTCGAGGGTGCGCAGCAGGGAGCGCTCGGCGGTGACCGCGGCGCGGGTGGCGGGATCGTCGACCGCCTCGAGGCGCGCGGCGAACCAGGTCGACTCCTCCACCGCGGCGCGGGTGGCCTCGACCGCGAGCGCCCCCTGGGCCGGGGCCGGGAGCATGACGTCCACCGGCAGCAGCTCGCTGATCGACGCCTCGCGGCCCACCCGGCGCAGGCCGGAGGCGGCCAGCACCACGGCGTCGAGGTCCGCGTCCTCGCCGAGGGCCCGGCCCAGCCGCGTCTCGACGTTGCCGCGGATCGCCACCACGTCCAGGTCCGGGCGGGCGCGCAGCAGCTGCGCGGCCCGGCGCGGGGAACCGGTCCCCACCCGGGCGCCCGTCGGGAGCTCGGCGAGGGTCAGCCCGTCACGGGCGCAGAGCGCATCGCGCGGGTCCTCCCGCACCGGGATGCAGGCCAGGGCGATCTCCTCGAGCGGGGCGGTGGGCAGGTCCTTGCAGGAGTGGACGACCACGTCGACCTTCCCGTCCAGCAGGGCCTGGCGCACGGCGGTGACGAACACGCCGGTGCCGCCGATCTGCGCGAGCGGGCTGGTGCGGTCGCGGTCGCCGTGGGTGCTCACGTGCACCAGCTCCACGGCGTGGTCGGTGGTCGCCACCAGCGCCTCGCCGACCTGGCCCGACTGGGTCAGGGCCAGGTCGGAGGCGCGGGTGCCGATCCGCAGCGGGGAGCCCGCGAACACCGAGGTGCCCACGGACTGCGCGGGCCCGGGCGTCATGAGGCGGCCCCGGCCGCGGCCTCCTGGGCGCGGGCGCGCTCCACGTCCTGCGCCGAGTCCACGGCGCTCGTGGTGGGGCGGCACAGCCGGCCCACACAGCAGTTGGCCCCGCACACGTCCGGGGTGCCGCCGAAGTCGGTGACCACCCGGCGCGGGAACTCCAGGTCCAGGCGCTCCTGGACCAGGTCGGCCAGCGCCGCGATGAAGCGGGGGTCCTCGCCGGAGGTCGCGACCCGGCGGAAGGCGAGCCCCTTCTCCTCGGCGGTCTCCTTGGCCTCGGTGTCCAGGTCCCAGACCACCTCGACGTGATCGGTGACGAAGCCGATCGGCACCACCACCACCGCGTCGGCCGCATCGTCGGCGGCGAGCTGGGCGATGACGTCGTTGACGTCGGGCTCGAGCCACGGGATGTGCGGCGCCCCGGAGCGGGACTGGTAGACCAGCTGCCAGTCCGGCAGGTCGGGGGCGTCGTCGTGCAGCTGGTCCATCACCCAGCGGCAGGCCGCGAGGTGCTGCTCGACGTACCAGCCGCCGGAGCCCTCCACGCGGGTCTCCTCCGGGCCGGAGGCCTCGGCCATCGAGTTCGGCACCGAGTGGGTCGAGAACAGCACCGCGACCCGGTCGGCGTCGTGGCCCTCCGCGGCGAGGCTCGCGAGCGCGGTGGTCAGGCCGTCGACCACCGGCTCGAGGAAGCCGGGGTGGTTGAAGTAGACCCGCACCTTGTCGATGGAGACCTCGCCCGCGAGGCCGGTCTCCTGCAGCACCATGCCGAAGTCCTCGCGGTACTGCCGGCACGAGGAGTAGGAGGAGTAGGCGCTGGTGACGAGACCGAGGGCGTGGCGGCGGCCGTCGGCGTGCAGGGCGCGCACCGCATCGGCGTTGTACGGCGCCCAGTTGCGGTTGCCGAAGTAGACCGGCAGGTCGATGCCGCGGCGCGAGAGCTCCTGCTCGAGCGCGGCGATCATCGCCCGGTTCTGCTCGGTGATCGGGCTGCGGCCCCCGAGGGCGCGGTAGTGACCGGCGACCTCCTCCAGGCGCTCGTCGGGGATGCCGCGACCGCGGGTGACGTTGCGCAGGAAGGGGATCACGTCCTCCTGGCCGGCGGGGCCGCCGAAGGAGGAGAACAGGATCGCGTCGAAGGGCTTCGGCTCGCCGCGGCGGGTGTGGGTCGCGGAGGCGGGATCGACGGCGCGCGGGGAGGGCATCTGTGCGGTGGTCTCAGTCATCAGGGTTCCTCGGTTGCGATGGTGGGGATCAGACGAGCAGGGCAGCGACGTCCGCGAGGGAGTCGAGGCGGCGCCCGGTGTGGAAGGGCAGCTCGTCGCGCACGTGCAGGCGGGCATCGGAGTAGCGCAGGTGGCGCATCATGTCGACCAGGTCGTGCAGGTCGTCGGCCTCGAAGGACAGCAGCCACTCGTAGTCCCCGAGCGAGAAGGCGGCGACGGTGTTGGCGTTGACCTGCGGGTAGTCGCGGCCCATCATCCCGTGCTCGCGGAGCATGCGGTTGCGCTCCGCCTCGGGCAGCAGGTACCACTCGTAGCTGCGCACAAAGGGGTAGACGGTGATCCACTGCTTGCGCTCGAAGTTCGGCATCATGAACGAGGGCGCATGGCTGCGGGAGAACTCCGCCATCCGGTGCACGCCGACGGCGGCCCACTCGCGGTGCAGCCAGGTGCCCGCGAGGGAGCGCTCGAACTCGCGCAGAGCGCTCTGCAGGGCCTCGGGCGCGTCGGCCGCGAGCCACAGCATCAGGTCGTCCTCGGCGCGGAAGCCGGAGACGTCGTAGAAGCCCAGCACCTCGGCGCCCTCGCCCTCCATCAGCGCCACCGCCTCCGTGAGCGCGGCGGTGATCTGCTCGGCGGTCACCTCGCCGTCCTCGGCGAGTCCGGAGAGCCGACGGAAGACGGTGTAGCTGGTGTACCGGGTGGTCTGCGCGATCTCCTCGGCGGGGCGGGACTGCGGGGTCGCGGTCATCGGCGGTGTCCTTCCACGGGGGGTGTCGGCTCGGGGTCCGGGGTGGGGCCCGAGGGGGTCTGCGAGGCGGCGTCGGCGCGGACGACCGCGTCGATGCCGGTGCCGGCTCTCCAGGAGCCGACGAGTTCGAGGCTCGGCTGCGCAGCGAGCAGGCCGGTCAGGGCGTCGAGCGCGGCGCGGTGGCCGGGCAGGGGCTGGCGCATCGCCCGATCCCAGTCGATCACGGCCGCCTCCAGCAGCTGCTCGCGGCGCAGCGGGATCCGCACGATGCGGGAGGCCTCCGCGAGCGCGAGGTCGATGATCCCCTCGCGCTCCGGGAGCTCCTCGCCCGGGCGGCCGTAGGACAGCCGCAGCAGGTGCGGGCTCGCCGCCGTCGGCAGCGCCTCGCGCAGCGCCTGCTGCACGTGCTCCCACTTCGCGCTCGCGTGGGTCAGCGCCTTCGCGCGGATCCCGGCGGTGCCGGGGCCCACCAGCGCGCCGGTGCCGGTGGGGAAGGCGTCCAGCGCGGGCGCGTCGACCACCAGCGCCACCAGGCGCACGGCGGCCGACGGGGCGGCCGGGATCGCCGCGGAGACCTCGGGGGCGGCGGTGCGCAGCAGCTCGCGGGCGGTGTCGGGAGGGCAGGCGAGCACCAGGTGCTCGGCGGCCAGGCGCTCGCCGCGGGTGGTGACCAGGGTCCAGGGGTCACCGGCGTCCGCGCCGCGCTCCACGCCCGCGGCCTCGACCCCGGTGCGCAGGATCCCGCCGGCGGCGAGGAACTGCTCGCGCAGGGCGGCGGGGAGGGCGGCCATGGTGGGGGTGAGGGCGTGGACGCGGGTGCCCGCCGACGCCCCGGCGCGGGCAGCCTTCCGGCCCGCGCCGCCGCGCAGGCGGCGCACGGTGCGGGTCAGCGAGCCGTGCTGGGCGAGCCCGGCGCTGAGCTGCGGGGAGGCCGCCGCGAACTCGAGGGTGGCGGGGTCGGCCGAGTGCACCCCGCCGACCACCGGGGCGACCAGGCGCTCGTGCACCCGCCGGCCCAGTCGCCGCGTCACCACGGTGCGGACGGTGGCCCCGGGGCGGGCTCCGTAGGCGGCGGGCAGGAAGCGCTCCAGGCTCGCCCGCAGCGCACCGACGGTGCCCAGCACGGCCCGGACCTCCGCAGCCAGCGGACGGCCGGGGATGCCGAGCAGCGCGCCGCCGGGAGCGCGGTGCACCCCGGCGTCGGAGACCAGGCGGCTGCCCAGGCCCTCGCGCGGGGTAACGATCCGGCCGGCGAGCCCCAGCTCGGTCACCAGGGCGTCGACGGCTCCGGAGGCCGTCGAGTACGCCTCGGCGCCCGCGTTCACGGCCACGCCGGCGAGCTGTGCCTGCGCGATCGCGCCGCCGACGGTGCCGGCGGCCTCGAGCAGCACCACCCGGTGCCCGGCGCGCTGATGGCGGCGGGCGGCGAGCAGACCGGCCAGTCCGGCGCCGACGACGAGGGTGCGCGCGGTCATGCCCGGCGCACGTCCTGGGCGTGGAGGAAGGCCACCAGGTCGGTGAGGACCTGCGGGTCCGTCGTCGGCGGGACGCCGTGGCCGAGGTTGACCACGTGCCCGCTCGCGCCCGCCCCGGCGGTCAGCACGGAGCGGGCCTCGGCGAAGCGGGCCTCCTCCGAGGTGAACAGGACGGCGGGGTCGATGTTGCCCTGCACCGGGGTGCCCGCGGGCAGCACCCCGAGCGCCCGGTCCAGCCGCAGGCGGTGGTCGACGCCGATCGCGGTCGCCCCGGCCTCCAGCATCGGGGTCAGCAGGTGGGCGGCGCCGACCCCGAAGTGGATGCGCGGCACCGGCAGGTCGGCGACGTGGGCGAGGGTGGCGGCGGAATGGGCCTGCACATGGGTGCGGTAGACGTCCTCGCCGAGCGAGCCCACCCAGGAGTCGAACAGCTGCACCGCGGAGGCGCCCGCGAGCACCTGGGCGCGCAGGAAGCGGCCCGAGAGCTCCGCGACCCAGGCGGCCAGTCGCGCCCACAGCTCGGGCCGGGAGCGCATCAGCGCGCGGGTGCGCAGGTGGTCGCGGCTGGGACCGCCCTCGACCATGTAGCTGGCCACCGTGAAGGGGGCGCCGGCGAAGCCGATCAGCGGCGTGGTGCCGAGCTCGGCGACCGTCAGCCGCACGGCCTCGCGGATCGGCTCGAGCGCCGCCTCGTAGCGGTCGCCGAGGGCGGGCAGGGCGTCGATGTCGGCCTCGGTGCGCACCGGATGGTCGAAGACCGGACCGACGCCCGGCTGGATCTCCACGCCGAGGCCCGCGAGGCGGGCGGGGACCACGATGTCGGAGAAGAAGATCCCGGCGTCGACCCGATGGCGGCGCACCGGCTGCACGGTGATCTCGGCGGCCATGTCCGGGCGCACGCAGGAGTCGAGCATCGTGGTGCCCTCGCGCAGGGACCGGTACTCGGGCAGGGAGCGCCCGGCCTGTCGCATGAACCACACGCTCGGCGTGGGGGCTCTCACCCCGCGCAGCTCCTGCAGCAGTGAGGCATCGGCCACGCCGCCGTCGTCCGTGCCGCGGCGGGCGGGATGCTCCGCGGGCAGTTCGGACCCGGGTGGGGAGGAGGCCGGGACGGGGGTGAGCGGGGGCGCCGCGGCGTCCCGGCCTGCGGTGTTCCCGGATGCTGACAGGTGTCGCGAACGATCTGACGACCTGTCGCCAAATGTGCGCTCTGACGTGGGGTTTGTGTTCATGACGCCCCCATTGTGCATGCGAACCCTGAGCGGGGCGGACGGGCCGCGCCGCCGCCCTACACTGGCGGACATGCTCGCTGCTCTCCGTGCCTCCCACGAGCACCTCGATCTCGATGTGCTCGACGCCCTGACCCGGGGGGCGGACGCCCTCCCGCAGGTGATCGAGCAGCTCCAGGCCGAGCGGGGCGGCGCCGTCGGCGCGACCCCGGTGATCTCCGGCGAGGTCGTGATCAGCACCTGCAACCGTCTCGAGGTCTACCTCGACACCGACCGCTTCCACGAGGGCGTGGACCTGGTCATCGACGCGGTCTCCCGCACCAGCGGCCTGGACCGCGAGGTGGTCTCGCTCTGCTTCGACGCCGCGATGGACGCCCCCGTGCCCCAGCACCTCTACGAGGTCATCTCGGGGCTGCGCTCGCTGGTGCTCGGCGAGGCCGAGATCGCCGGTCAGGTGCGGCAGGCCTACGAGAAGGCGCGCCGCGGCGGCCGCACCACCTCGATGCTCCACGACCTGTTCCAGCACGGGTTCCGCTGCGCCAAGAGCGTCGCCACCCAGGCCCCCGTCGGCGCCGCCGGTCGCTCCGGCGCCGCCGTCGCCGTGGACCGGGCCGGACTCGAGCTGGGCGGCTTCGAGGGCTGCAGCGTCCTGATCATCGGCACCGGCGCCTACGCGCGGCTGGGGCTGGCCGAGCTGATGCGCCGCGGGGTGCGGGAGGTCCGGGTGTTCTCGCCCTCGGGCCGGGCCGGGGGCTTCGCCGAGCGCCACGGCGCGCACGTGGTCCGGCCCGACGGCCTCGAGCAGGCCATCCGCGAGGCCGATCTGGTGCTGGCCTGCTCGGGCCGCGGCACCTCGCTGTTCCCCGAGCAGTTCCTGGACGCCGGTCGCACCGTGGTGCTCGACCTCGCCCTGCGCTCGGACCTGCATCCGCTGGTGCGCCACCTCAAGGGCATCACCGTGCTGGGGCTGGCGGACCTCAAGCTCGGCACCGAGGCGGAGGCCGATCCGGCGCTGATCACCGCCCGGGAGATCGTCGCCGAGAACGTCGAGGCCTTCCGCGTGCAGCAGGAGGTGCGCCGGATCGACCCGGCGATGGCCGCCCTGCGCCGCGAGGTCTTCGATGCGGCCGACACGGAGATCGACCATCTGCGCCGGACCGTCTCCGGGGAGACCGCGGACCAGCTCGAGCGCTCCGTGCGCCGCATCCTCGGCAAGGTCATGCACCAGCCCGCCGAGCGGGCCCGGCACCTCGCCGAGACCGGCTTCGCCGATGCCTACGTCGAGGCCTTCCACACCATCTTCGGGATCGACATCTCCGCCGCCGGGGGAGAGGGCCCCGAGGGCTCGCCGGACGGCGGCGTCGGGGAGCGGGAACCGGTGCCGGCCGGCTGGATGCGGGCCGACCGCACCGTGCCGCCGTTCTCCTCGGTCCGGACGGCCGCCCTCGCGGACGAGACCGCCGCCCCGGCGCCCCTGTCGGCCGCGACGGCGGCCCGCGTCGCCCTGCGCGGCGGGAAGTGCCCGGCCGGCTTCGGAGCGGCACCGGCCGAGCAGGTCGGCACCCGGGACTGAGCGGCGCCGCCGCCGGGCGTCGAGGCGGGGTTCAGCACTGCGCCGCGAGCTCCCGCAGCCGGTCGCGGTCGCGGATCGTGGTCCACCGCCGCCCGGACTCGATGACGCCCTCGCTGCGCAGTCGGCTCATCACCCGCGAGACCGACGCCGTGGTGGATCCGGTGATGCCGGCGAGATCGGCGCGGGAGAGCGGCACCTCGAGCAGGGTCCCGTCCCCGCTGGTCTCGCCGAACTTCTCGGCGAGCCGCAGCAGCGTCGCCGCGACCCGCTGCGCGACCGTCGCCGTGGACTGCTGCGTCACCGAGGACCGGGCCAGCGAGAGCTGGGTCGAGACGGCATGGAGGACGCGCAGGGCCACCTGCGGGCGCCGGGTGAGGATCTCCCGGAACTCGGCGGTCCCGATCCGGAGGGCGCAGACGGTCGTCAGCGCCTGCACCGTCTCGGTGTACTGCGGTTGGCCTAGGATCTGCAGGCTGCCGAAGAGATCGCCCGGCGCCATCAGGTCGACCACGACGTCCTGCCCCTCCGCGGTGGAGCGGAAGGCCTTCGCCCGGCTCGAGGCCAGCAAGTAGAGGTGCTCGGCGGGGTCGCCCGCGCGGTAGAGCAGATCGTCCGTCGCCCAGGCGCGGGCGGTCATCACGGCGTCGACGTCGGTGAGCTGGTCCGCGGAGAGGTCGGAGAACACGTCGACGCCCTGCAGGACCTGCATCCGCACCTCGACGGGGCACGGATGGGGGCGGGAGCAGAAGGAGCGCAGGGGGATGCGGCGACGCTCGGCGCCGGCCGCGAGAGGACGCATGCGGATCTCGGACGAGGTGTTCACGACGGTGCCTCCATACCGCATCACACCAGAGAAGCTCCGCAGATTCCACTGCCCGAGGACGCGAAGTGCGTCGAGCGGTCCGAAGGGCCGGCGCCGCACCCCTCGCCCGCCGAGCGCAGGCGGCGTGCGGAAAATTGTCCCAGGACAAGACGCCCCCGCAGAATGATCGGTACGTTCCCCTCACCCCGGTGACCTGCATGACGGCGGGTCGCGTCCCCACAGAACGGTGGGCCAGGCGTGAGCGTGAAGAATGATCGTCCCCAGGAGCGGACGAACCGGTCCGAGATCGCGATCTCCAAGGGCTGGGTGCAGGGCGTGGCCCTGGTGCTGATCTTCGGATTCTTCGTGATGGGTGTTCTCGCCTATCGGACATATACCCATTCGATGCCGCTGCCCCAGCAGGTGGTCAGCGAGAACGGTGACGTGGTCTACACCGAGGAGGAGATCACCCGCGGCCAGAACGTCTTCCTCACCCGCGGCATCCAGCAGTACGGCTCGATCGTCGGCCACGGCGCCTATCTCGGACCCGACTACACGGCGGAGTACCTGCGCCTGAGCAGTGAGCACATCCGGGGCCAGCTCGAGCAGCAGGGCGTGCAGGAGCCCGCGGCCGCCACCGCCGAGATGCAGCGCACCAATCGGTACGACGAGGAGTCGGGCGTCCTCGTCCTGACGGACGAGCAGATCAGCGCCTTCGAGGAGCTGAAGCGGTACTACGGGGACTTCTTCGGCGATCCGACCACGGTGAACGGGCTGATCCCGAGCGCGATCACCGATCCGCAGGATATCCACGACCTGACCGCCTTCTACGCCTGGACGGCGTGGGCGAGCGCCGCCGAGCGACCCGGCCTGGACTATTCGTACACCAACAACTGGCCGGCCGAGCCCCGCGTCGAGAACCACCCGACGGCGGACATCCTCGTGTGGTCGGCGATCTCCCTGGTCGCCCTGCTGGCCGGCCTGGGCATCCTGTTCGCCGTCTACGGTCGCTGGAGCAGCCACCTGGGCTGGAAGGGCAACGACGCCTCGCGCCTGAAGTTCCTCCAGCCCGGTGCGGTGGGGATCACGAAGGCTCAGCGCTCCACGGCCTGGTTCTTCCTGGTGGTCGCCCTGCTGTTCCTCATCCAGTCCACCGTGGGCGCGTCCGTCGAGCACTATCGGGTCGAGCTCCAGGGCTTCTTCGGCTTCGACCTGGCGCAGATCTTCCCGTTCAACCTCGCCCGGACCTGGCACGTGCAGCTCTCGCTGCTGTGGACGGCCGCCACCTTCCTGGCCGCCGCGATCTTCATCGCCCCGATCATCGCGGGCCGGGAGCCGCGGGGGCAGCACCTGCTGTCCTACGGTCTGCTGGGCGCGCTGGCGCTCGTGGTCGTCGGCATGTTCGGCGGCACCGCCATCAGCATCTACGGTCCGGAGTGGGCCGAGGGCTCGCCGTTCCTCTCCCAGCAGTGGGAGTACCTGGACCTGCCCCGCGTCTTCCAGGCACTCCTGGTGATCGGGCTGTTCCTGTGGTTCCTCATCATCGTCCGCGCGATCCGCTCGCGGCTGCGGACCGAGTCGAAGTTCAACATGCCCTGGCTGTTCGTCTACGCGGCGCTCGCGATCCCCGCCTTCTACGCGGTGGGCCTCCTGGCGACGAACGAGACCCACCTGACCGTGGCCGAGTTCTGGCGGTTCTGGGTGGTGCACCTGTGGGTCGAGGACTTCCTCGAGCTGTTCACCACGGTGATGGTGGCCTACCTCTTCGTGATGCTCGGCGTGGTGCGCCGCAAGATCGCCATCCAGATCATCCTGCTCGACGTCATCCTCTACTCCGCGGGTGGGGTGATCGGCACCATGCACCACCTGTACTTCTCGGGCACCCCGGTCGAGCACATGGCCCTGGGCGCCGTCTTCTCCGCCCTGGAGGTCATCCCGCTGACCTTCCTCACCGTGGAGGCCTGGACGTTCCTGCAGCTCGGGGCGCGGCAGGAGTCCCGCTCCAGCGCCCCGTTCCCGCACCGCTGGGCGGTCATGTTCCTGGTCGCCGTCGGCTTCTGGAACTTCCTCGGCGCGGGCGTCTTCGGGTTCCTCATCAACCTGCCGGTCGTCTCCTACTACCAGATCGGCACCTCGCTGACCGCGAACCATGCGCACGGCTCCATGATGGGCGTGTACGGGATGATGGCCGTCGGCCTGGCGCTGTTCGCGCTGCGCTACATCATCCCGCCGCAGAAGTGGCCCGACCGGCTGGCCAAGCTCTCCTTCTGGTCGCTCAACATCGGGCTCGCGTGGATGATGTTCGCCACCCTGCTCCCGCTCGGCGTGCTGCAGCTGTGGGCCTCCGTCAACCAGGGCTACTTCGAGGCGCGCGAGCTCGGGTACGTCACCCAGCCGGGCAACGTGGCGCTGGAGTGGATGCGCATGCCAGGCGACGTGCTGTTCCTGGTCGGAGGCGTCCTCCCGTTCGTGTACATCACCTGGCTCGGCGTGCGGTACGGCGTGAGGGCGACGGTCACCCGGATGGAGCCCGAGACCCTGTTCGTCGAGGAGCACCCGGAAGCCCGCGAGGACCGCACGGGCAGCCCGGACACGCCGGTCTCGGCCTCCGTGACCACCCCGGACACACTGCCGCCCAGCCGGTACACCTCTGACCGTCGACGACAGGACGGGGAGGGGACGACATCGTGAGCGCCATCGAGCTCACCGCGTGGCTCTCCGCCGGCTATGCGGGGTTCCTCCTGCTGGCCGCCTACGGCATCGACCTGCTCGCCCGACGCGCCCACACCGCGAACGACGACCAGCAGACCCGCGGCTTCACGTTCCACGAGGATCACGATGCCTGGCTGTGCCCCGAGGACCAGTGGCTGTGGCCCCAGTCGTTCGACCCCGAGAACCGCGTGATGCGCTATCGCGGCAGCCCCACGGTCTGCAACTCCTGCCCGGTCAAGGACAGCTGCACCTCCTCCGACGACGGTCGTGAACTGGGACGGACGGTCGACGCCTGGCCGTCCTCGGAATCCGCCAGGTTCCACCGCGGGATCGCATGCGCCGTGACCGTGCTCGCCGTGGTGTGGCCGGTGGTCGCCTCCTTCACGGTCGAGCACTGGACCGGCCAGGTGATGCTGCTGGCGACAGCCCTCGCGATCGCGATCGCCGGGCTCCCGCTGTGGTCGCATTTGCGCCACTCTCCCGTGGACCCCGAAGGCGTGCTGTTCAAGTCGCTGGACGAGAACCTGGAGGAGCGAGCCCTGGTGGCGCTGGACCTCGAGCGCCGGCGCACCAGCTACGCCTCTGATCGACGGGCCACCACGGACGCTCCGGTCCCGCTGTCCCTCGGGCGGACCCGATACGCCTCTGACAGAAGGGACATCGACGAGAATGCCTAGCCCAGTGATCATCGCGATCGTGGTGGTCGTCCTCCTGCTCGTGCTGGTCATCGCCTCGCTGAAGGTGGTGCGCGAGTACGAGCGGCTGGTCGTCTTCCGCCTCGGCCGCCTGCGCGGTTCCCTCGGCCCGGGTCTCGTGCTCATGCTGCCGTTCCTGGACCGCTCGGTGCGGGTGGATCGGCGGGTGGTCACGCTGACCATCCCGCCGCAGGAGGTGATCACGCGCGACAACGTCACCGCCCGGGTGAACGCCGTGGTGATGTTCAAGGTGGCCGACCCGGTGCGCTCGGTGATGGAGGTCGAGAACCACGCCGTCGCCACCTCCCAGTTCGCCCAGACCACCCTCCGTTCCGTGGTGGGTCGCGCGGACCTGGACACGCTCCTGGCCCACCGCGCCGATCTCAACGAGGACCTCCAGCAGTCCATCGCCCAGCAGGCCGTGCCGTGGGGTGTGGATGTCTCCGTGGTGGAGATCAAGGATGTGGAGATCCCGGAGATGATGCAGCGGGCGATGGCCCGCCAGGCCGAGGCCGAGCGCGAGCGACGGGCCAAGGTGATCAGCGCCCATGGCGAGCTCGAGGCGTCCGAGGAGCTGCGGGACGCGGCGAAGATCCTCAGTGAGGCCCCCGCAGCGCTGCAGCTGCGCTACCTGCAGACGGTGCTCGAGCTGGGTGCCGATCAGAACTCCACCGTGGTCTTCCCGCTGCCGATGGACATCGTCGGACCCCTGATGGGTGCGCTGGACCAGTTCTCCTCCGGCGGCACTCGCCGTGAGCCCCCGGCCACCCCAGTCCCGACCGAGTCGCACGGACTGGCCGTGGTCGACGACCGTGCAGAAGGGCGATCACGATGAACGACATCGAACCCGCTACCGGACCGGCCGCCGGATCCGCCGGCGGATCTGGACCCGGGGCGGTCTCCGCCGCCGACACCGAGCTCGTGTACGACGACACCCCCGCGCCTCCCGGCCGCCGGGTGCGCCTTCAGCCCACCCCGCCGGGGTTCTGGTGGGTGCTGCTGGGGGCCATCGTGGCGCTGCTCGGCCCGTTCTTCGGCATCCTCATCGGCAGCACCATCGGCAGCCACGACACCGCCAGCAGGATGGACCCGCTGTACTGGGGCTTCTTCCTCGGCGGACTCATCGGTGTCGTGGGCCTGCTGGCAGCCGCCTTCGGTGGCAGGACGCTGCTGCGCCACTCACGGGCGATGAACCCCGAGGCAGAGCGCGAGGAGGAGGACCTGTGAGCATGTCCCACGCGCAGCCACCGGCCGTCGTCGAATCCGGCCCGGGCCTCACCGCTCCGGCTCCGAGCCGCAGCGGCTTCCGATCGGACCGGGCCGCGGATCGGTGGATGCGGCGTCTCCTCCAGATCACGGGTGTCGACCAGCGATCCGGCGAGGGTGCGCACCACGCCTTCCGCATCTCGGTCGTCATCTCGGCTCTGCGATGCCTCATCACGTACGTGGCGATCCCCGTCCTCGTCCCGATCCTGAGCCTCGCCGGCTGGGTCGCCGCTCCGGTCGGGATGGCGCTGTGTGGGATCGCCGCGGTCAACGGCGTGCTCAGTGTGCGCCGCTTCTGGCGCGCGGATCACCCGCACCGCTGGACCTACACCGCCTTCATCGGGGTCGTCTTCGTGATCCTGACCATTTCCGTGGCCACAGAACTGAGCCGATGGGGAGTCCTACCGTGAGCACTATGCACAACTCGAGAACCGATTTCCCCAGGACCGACGCAGCACACGACGAGGCCCCCCGCAGCCCCCCGCCGACGACGGAGGGCTGGACCCCCGAGGACAGAGCACCGAGTGCGGCCGAGAACAACTTCATGAGCTTCGCCCTGTTCGGGGTCCTCGTCCTCTTCGGGATCGGCTGCTTCATCCTCCTCTGACCCGCTCAGCCTCGGCGTCTGAACAGCCCGCGCCAGCCGCGGCGAGCGGGAGGAGTCCTCCGGCCCGGGGGCCTGGTGATCCTGGGACGCTACCCGCTCGTGGGCCTCGTCGGGATCGATCCGCAGCCCGTCCTCGTCGACCCAGACGTCGGTCCAGCCGATGTCGGACTCGTCGCGCGGGGAGTACTCGCCGCGCGGGCCGAGGCTCTCGCGCACGTCCTCGAGCTCGATCTCCTCTGGCGCCCTGACCTCCTCGCCGCGGTGGGGCACCGGGCAGGTCCAGAAGAACGGGCACCCCGGGCAGCCAGCGGTCTCCTCATCGGGCGCCGCCTCACGCTGCATCTGGACGCCGTCCAGCTGCTGCAGCATGCGCAGCCGCGCCTCGAACGGGTTGAGTTCCATATCCGGTTCAGACTACTGCGCCGGGCCGGTCAGGATCGGCGCTTCCGCCGACGGGGGGGGGGGGGGGGGGGGGGGGGGGGGGGGGAAAAAGGGAGAGAGGGGGGGGGGGGGGGGGGGGGGGGGGGGGGGGGGGGGGGGGGGGGGGGGGGGGGGCGACCCCCGTAGGATCGACGCCCCACCATCCGCCAGGAGGCCCCCGATGAGCACACCGCAGCAGCGCGTCCACGACGCCACCCGACGGCTGCTCGATCTGCTCGCTGTCGGCGAGCCCCTCGCCCCGGAGGCGATCGAGCTGCGCGCGGAGCTGGCCGAGGCCACTGCCGAGGCGGGCCACCTCGATGACGCGTACTACCAGGTCGAGGAGCTGCTCAAGGACGCCCAGCGCCATCACGGCCCCGACCACGAGGCCGTGCCCGCGCGCACGGGCCGCCGTCGAGGCGGTGCGGGCGATCGGGCTGCGGGCGGCTGAGCAGGGCTGAGTCGGGGACAGCGCCCGCCGTTCACCATGCGAAGCCGGCCTCCGTGAGCTGCCGGTCGGTCGTCCTCACCCGCCGAGGCCACATAGGTCGCGGTGGTGTGGTCCACGTCCAACATCACGTGGACGTTTCCGATGATCGGCGGGCAGACCCCGTTCGGGCAGGTCACCAGGTCAGTTGACGTCCAGCGGGGGCACGTCCCCGCGGGCGTCAGCTCGTCGAGCAGGGTCGAATCCGGGCGCCCCGGGTCAGGGGCTCCGGCAGCAGGTCCAGGCGCAGAGGTCCTGCGGACGCCTTCTCCTCGAGGCAGGCCACCGGGTCCTCGTCCAGGCGCGGGCTGTCGCGCATCGCGATGATGCCGAAGCCCTCATCGGCCAGGGTGGGGAGGGTCTGCGCGGTCCCGGGGACCAGGTCGATGCTCCCCGCCCTCGCGCGGGAGCAGAATCGTGGTGGACAGCACCACCGCCGGCAGGGGGTGAGCTGCTCCAGGTAGGCCTGGTTGTGGGCGCTGTACCTCGCACTCCGCCCCGGAAGACCGCGGGGTGCCCGGGGTGAAGGGGCAGCCGGGGGTGCGCAGGATGATCAGTCGGCCAGCCCTCGCGCTGGGCCAGCGGGGCCAGGGCGCCGGTGATCTGCGCGAGCCGGGAGTTCCCGACGCCCACGATCACCGGCGCCTCCTGCCCGGGGGCACGGCGCTCATCCGGCGAGCCGCTCGGCGGCCGGATCCGCCGGGGCGAGCTCCCCGCTGCAGGCCTCCTGCCGGTGCTCCCAGTCATGGCGCAGGGTGGCGGCGGTGGGCAGCGGGGGCCGCCTCCGGATTCGCGTCGGGGTGCGGCGTGAAGCCGGGGTCCAGGACCCGGGCGCCGGGGTTGTCGGCGACGGCCCGGCGCTCGGCGTCCTCGGCCGCTCGCTCGAGGACGAGCTTGCGCCCCGGCCTCGGGCCGACGCCAGCAGCAGCACCGGCACCACCAGCCCGCACCGGCGGGCAGCGGGCGTTCGCCCAGCTCCAGCGCCTGATAGGGGTGTCCACGAGGCGCGTGAGCAGCCAGGCGAGCACCATGCTGACGGCGATGATGCGGGCCCCGAGCAGGAGCCCCGCCGATTGCGCTCGTTGGCCACGGAGCGTGATGGTGAGGAACGGCCAGTGGATGAGGTAGAGCCCGTAGCTGACGTCGCCGAGGACGGAGAGGGGCCGGGGGCTCAGCAAGCGATCCGCGCCGAGCCTCGAGCCGCTGGTGCCGGCGAGGAACACCGGCGCGCCGCGGCCAGCGGCACGGCGGCGATCCAGCCGGGGAACAGCGCCCGAGCGTCCATCAGCAGGCCGCCGGCGACCAGCCCCGCGAGGGCCCCGCCCAGCCCGGCAGGACCCGCCCGGGACCAGGCCGCACGTGCGGCGGCGCCGGCCATGGGCGGCGCGGCGGCGCGCGGTCCGCCCACCAGCAGCGCCAGGCCAGCAGGAACCGGCCGCGAACTCCCAGATCCGGGCGGTGGTGTCGAAGTAGGCGATCTCCTGCTGGCTCGCGGTCGAGAGGACCGACCAGCCGAAGGACGCGAGCGCGACGACGGTGAAGACCACCACCAGCACTCGGCGGGGCGCCGCGTGGAGGCGCCCGGACGCCACCGCGCACAGCGCGAACAGCAGCGGTCACAGCAGGAACACCTGGCCCTGGATCGACAGCGACCAGAAGTGCTGCAGCGGGGGAGGTGGCGGTCGTCGCGGCGGCCTCGTAGTCGGTGTCGCGATGGATCAGCAACCAGTTCTCGACCTGCAGGATCGAGGCGGTCGCGTTGTTGAGCGCCGGCATCCAGGAGCTGGGCGGCAGGAACAGGCGCACCCCGGCGAGGGTGGCGAGGATGACCAGCACCGCGGGCGGCAGCAGTCGCTTGAAGGCACGCGCCCAGTACGCGATCGGCGCCACCGGCGCCCCGGCCTCGATCCGCCGCACGAAGCTGCCAGTGAGGAAGAAGGCGGAGAGGAACAGGAACACATCCACCCCGCCGGAGACCCGGTCGAAGAACACGTGATAGAGCACCACCAGGGCGATCGCCAGGCCGCGCAGGCCGTGCAGCTCGGGGCGGAAGCGCCCGGCGCCCGCGGGGCGACGGCGGGGGTCGACGGGGACGGGACGGGGCATCAGGGCGGCGGGGCCCTCAGCCGCGCAGGAACGCCGCGCAGGCCTGCTGCAGCAGCAGCGGGTCGGCGCTCGCGCACATCTCACGGGCGGAGTGCATGGACAGCAGGGCGATGCCGACGTCGATCGTGGTCATCCCCAGCCGGGTCGCGGTGATCGGACCGATGGTCGACCCGCAGGGCATGGCGTTGTGGGAGACGAAGTGCTGATGGGGCACCCCGGCGGCCTCGCAGGCGGCGACGAAGGCGGCCACCCCGACGCCGTCGGTCGCGTACCGCTGCTGCGCATTGATCTTCAGCATCGGTCCCGCGCCCAGGCGGGGCCGGGTCACCGGATCGTGCCGCTCGGGATAGTTGGGGTGGGCGGCGTGGCCCGCGTCGGCCGAGAGCACCATCGAGGAGGCGAACACGCGGCGGCGGGAGGACTCGTCGCCGCCGAGAGCGGCGTGCAGACGCACCAGCACGTCCTCGAGGAACGGCCCGGCGGCGCCCGAGCGGGAGGCCGAGCCGACCTCCTCATGGTCATTGGCGACCATCAGCGCGATCGGGGCGGGACCCGCGGCCGGAGCCCTCCGCGCGCCGCCGGCGACCGTGATCAGGGCCTCCACCTCGGCGTGCACCGAGGTGAGGTTGTCCAGCCGGCCCGAGGCCAGGAACTCCTCGTCGGCGCCGAACAGGGCGGGGGCCTGGGCGTCGACGGTCACCACGTCCAGCCCCACGATCTCCCGGCGGGCGACGCCCGCGTGGTGGGCGAGCACCTCCAGCACGTCGACCGGGGAGAAGCCGATGATCGGCTGCAGATGGCGCTGCGGATCCAGCTGCAGGCCGTCCTTGGTCACTGCCCGGTCCAGGTGCACGGCGAGCTGGGGGACGCGCAGGATGCCCGGGGTGTCCACCAGGACGGTGGCGCCGCCGGTCAGGGCGAGGCGACCGGCCAGGCGCAGCTCACGGTCCAGCCAGGAGTTCAGCAGCGGGCCGCCGTAGATCTCGACCCCCACCTGGGCGAGGCCCTCGGCGCCGAGCTGCGGGTTCGGCTTGAGCTTCAGGGCGGGGGAATCGGTGTGGGAGCCGACGATCCGAAAGGGGCTCGCGGTGTCCGCGCCCGCGGGGGCGGACCACGCGATCAGTGAGCCGTCGCGCACTACGAAATGGTCACCGGCAACATCATCTGCCTCCCACGGGTCGGTCTCGCGCAGCGCGGTGAACCCGGCATCCTCCAGGCGCCGCGCCGCCTCCCGGGCCGCATGGAAGCTCGACGGCGAGGCGGTGACGAACTCCCCGAGGTCGAGCGCGGCGGAGCGGGCACGAGGCGAGGGGGCGGTGACGGAGAACGGGTTCACCGGTTCATTGAACCATCGGTGCCGCGGCACGGCAGCATGCGCAGCAGCTTGGCGTCGCCCACCTGCAGCACCACCTCGGCGGCGCCGGTCTCGGAGATCTCGTTGAGCCCGGTGTAGGTGGCGCTGCGCCCATGGATCTCCTGCGGACCGAAGTCCAGGGCGTACTCGACGTCCAGCTGCTCGGCGGCGTCGCACACCTCCGGGTTGCTGCGCGCCTCGTCGAGCTCGGCGTTGAGCAGGTGCACCTCGGGCTCCGCCTGGAAGCCCATGTAGGTGTTGAGCACCTCCCGGTCCGAGATCGCGTACGCGAGCGAGCTGCCGTTCCAGGCGTTGGTCGCGATGACCGCGTCCTCGGGCACCACCTCGGGCAGCCGCTCGAGCAGCTCCCGCTCATCGTCCGAGAGCAGGTCCTCGGACTGCCATTCCGCCACCAGATTCTCGTTGACCTGAGTGCTGGGTGAGAACAGGCTGAGGGCGAGCACGGCGAGGGTCACGGCGACGGCGACGGCGGCCCCGCGCAGCATCGGCAGGGATCGCGCCGCCCGGCGCAGCAGCACCTCGGTGCCCACGGCCAGCACCGGGATCGCGGCGACCGCGATCATCGCGGTAACCCGGTAGTTGTCGCTGTACCAGGGGCCGGTCAGGAGGTACCGGAGGTCGCCCACCGGTGCGCTGCGGGTGATCACCGACATGGCCACCGCCGGCGCCCAGACGGCCAGCAGCCAGCGGGACCGGGTGCCGAGCAGCACCGCGGCCGCGCACCCCAGCATCACCAGTCCTAGCGGGAGCCAGGCGGGGGTGGCGTTGGGAGTCAGCGAGACAGCCTGCCCGAGCGCCTCCTGGACGGAGGCGTTCGGCTCCCACACCGCGGAGCCCTGCGACGGTCGCAGCCGGGTCCACACCGCCGCGGAGCCGGCCACGGCGACCACGCTCAAGGTGGCGAGCGGCCACAGTCGGGCCCACGCCCCGGGGACGCGTGCGAGCAGGTCGCGTCCCCGCAGCAGCGTCGCCCACACCAGGATCGGGAGTCCCAGCACCATGCCCACGAACACGCCCTGCGGGTGGGCCAGGGCCGCTGCGCCGCACGCGGCGGGCAGCAGCACCGCCAGCTGCCCGGGGCTCAGGCGCCGGGCGGCGGGGACCACCCCCGCGAGGTGCGCGATGGCGGTGATGACCAGCGGCATCAGCGCCATGGACAGGAAGTAGGGCAGCAGCAGCCCCCAGGACATCAGCGAGAGCGGGAACGCGGCGGTGACCCCGGCCAGGGCGCCGGCCACCATCCAGCCCAGGGGACCGCTCGAGGTGCAGGTGCGCACCAGGGTCACCAGGCCCACCGGCCACACCACCACGGCGACCAGCAGCATGAGCACGTTCGAGGCGAGGATGATCTCCTGCCCGGACAGCTGCACCACCAGGCTCACCGCCTGATGCCACAGCGAGGGGTAGTAGGACTCGTTGCCCGGCAGGGCGGTCATCCCCCCGACCACCCACGCCGAGCCGTCGCCATGGCGCAGGATGTGGCGGACCGCGTTGAGGTGGAAGACGTTGTCGTAGGTCTGGCTGATCGCGAGGATCGATCCCATCATGGACAGGGCGCGCGCCAGGATCACCCCGCCGCCGATGGCCAGGCCGGTGAGGATCGCCGCGGCACGCCCGCGCGGGGTCGCCAGGAACCGCTCGACGCGGGTGAGGTCCTCGTCCGGTGCGGGATCGCCTGCGTCGTCGGCGCGTCCAGCGGCCTCCGATCGGGTGCGGGAGCGGCTGCGGCGACCGCGCCCCACCGGCCACAGCACGGCGCCCAGCACCAGGGCGAGCACCAGCGGCGACAGGAACGTCCAGCGCACGGCGAGCAGATGGCCCAGCTCGGCGGCGATGGTGAGCAGCAGCAGGGAGAGCGGGACCACGGCCGCGACGCCCGTCAGCGGGCGCAGCCGCAGAGCCAGGACTGCCGGCAGGCCGGGACCCCCGAGGACGACGATTCCGGCGCCCAGCGCGGCGAGCACCCTTAGAGCATCCACGCGGGTGCACCTGCTTCCGGTCGGTCGGGCGCTGGGCGCTCCATGGTCGGGCACATGCTAGCCCCCGCGGAGGTTCCGCTCCGTCAGCCGCTGACCTGCGCGAGGCGGCGGGTCACCGTCGGGGTGAGTGACTCCTCGACGAACAGTCTGCTGAGATGGTTGTCGTCCATGTACACGTAGACGTCGCCGAGCACCGGTGCGCAGCGCCCCGCGGGGCACATCTGCGCGGTGAGGTCGAGCAGGACGACCTGCGAGCCCGGGCCGGTGAGGCCCGCGAGCGGCGCGGCCGGGTTGGCGGGGGCGAGCTTCTGCTCGACCTCGGCGCCGCAGGCGTCATCGGCGTCCTGTGGGGTGCCGCCGGCCTCGAGCGCGGCCTCGGCGCACTGGTACTGGTCCTGCTCCCAGCGCGGGGTGTCGCGGGCGGCGATCACGTCGATGCCCCGGTCCAGCAGCACCTGGACGGCTCCCTCGGTGCCCGCGGGCAGGGTCTCCGCGGCGGAGTCCGGCACGCTACGGGTGACCGTGGTCAGCACCGTGTCGGGCTGGACCGCATCAAGGTAGGACAGCACGTACTCGTCGTAGCCCGCGCAGTAGGGGTCGCGCTCGGTGCCGGCCAGGAAGCCGCAGCCGTCCATGGACAGGCTCACCACCTGCGCGCCGCGGGCCTCGGCGGTGGGCAGCAGGGCGGGGACGTACTGCCGGGAATGCGAGCTGCCCACCACCACGATGGTCTCCTCGGCGGCGGCGTCACCGGGCAGCAGCTGCTGGCAGGTGACATGGGGGAAGCCGGAGGCCGGCGCCCACCGTCCGCCGCAGCGCTCGGGCAGGGTCGGCCACTGGTCCCCGAGCTCCCAGCCGTAGGGGCGCACCGCCGCGGGAGCGACGGTCGCGATCTCGTCGGTCGCGAGCGCGGGACCCTCCGCGGTCGGCGGGGTGACCGACCCGCGCTGCAGCACGGTCCACCAGCCTCCGGCCGCGCCCGCCACCAGCGCGACGCTCGCCGCGATCGCGGCGAGCGCGCGCCACGGCTTCGCCTCGAGCCACTGCGCGCGCCGCACCGGGGCGTCGACCGCCCGGGTCACCAGCCAGGCCAGCAGCACCGAAGCGGTCAGCACCGCCAGACCGTCCAGCACCCCCGCGCGCTCCTGCCCGCTGCGGTGCAACCAGATCACCAGGATCGGCCAGTGGACCAGGTACAGGGCGTAGGAGATGTCGCCGATGAAGGCGGCGGGCCGGGTCGAGAGCAGGGCGTCCACGCCCCAGCGCCGACCCGAGTGCCCGGCGACCACCACGGCGCCCGCCGCCGCGAGCGGCCAGATCGCGATCCAGCCCGGGAACATCGAGGACACGTCCACCAAGATCCCGCAGGCCAGCAGCGCGAGGATGCCCAGCCAGCCGGTCAGGGCCCGTGCGGTGCGCAGACGCGGCGGCGTCTCGTCCTCGGGTCGGCGGGCGCCGGTGAGCCGGTCCAGCACCGGCAGCACCAGGGCGAGCAGGGAACCGGCGGCGAACTCCCACAGCCGGGCGGCGGTGTCGAAGTAGGCGATCTGCTGCTGGGACTGGGTGGAGATGACCGACCAGGTCAGGGACGCCGCAGCGATCAGCAGGACCAGCGCGACCAGGGGGCGTCGCACCGGCTTCCCGGCCCGGGCCCGCCGCGCGACCAGCAGGAACAGCAGCGGCCACACCACGAAGGCCTGCCCCTGGACGCTGAGCGACCAGAAGTGCTGCAGCGGGGAGGCGGCGCTTGCGTCCCGGGCGTGGTAATCGACCTGCAGCGCCACCAGCAGCGCGTTCTGCAGGTAGAGGGCCGAGGCGACGGCCTCCTGCATCACCGTCTGCCACATCGAGGCCGGCAGGAATGCAGCGGTCGCCGCCAGGGACAGCAGGATCGTCACCGCCGCGGGCGGCATCAGGCGCTTGAAGGTGTGCAGCCAGTACCGGGGAACCCCCAGCGGGCGCCCGCTCTCCAGGCGCCGCACGAAGGTGCCGGTGAGGAAGAAGGCCGAGAGGAACAGGAAGACGTCCACGCCTCCCGAGACCCGGCCGAGCCAGATGTGGTAGACCGCCACCAGTCCCAGCGCGAGGGCCCGCAGACCATGCAGCTCGCGGCGGAAGGCGGGCCGGGAGCGCTGCGGGTCCGGGGCGGTCGCGGCTCCCGAGGTGGCCGGGGGCGTCTCGGGAGCGCCGACGGGGGAGGCCTGCTCGCTGCGGGAGCGACGACGTTCGCCGTCCGGACGCCAGGTGCCGGAGACGGAGCCGGCGGTGGACCAGGCGTCCTCCGCCTCCCGTTCGGCGTGCTGCTCGACGGGGCCCTGCACCCAGTCGTCGAGGGACGAGCTCCGGGTGGGCAGCGCACCCGTGATCCAGGACGAGAGATCGGAGGCAGGGGGACGGGGGATCCGTTCCGGAAACTGCGCGGGGGCCGGTGCCGGCTCGGGCTCCTGGGTCCAGTCCGAGAGGTCTTCGGCGGCAACCGCGCCGGGCTGCTCCAAGGAGTACTCCGGCGCCGGGGCCGCTGCGTCCAGGGCGCCCTGCTCGGCCAGGGCGCGGGCGATCGCCCGCTGCCGGGCCAGCTCCTCCTCGCCGAGGGGGCGCGCGCGGCGGCCTGCTCCTCGCTGGCGCGGCGGATCGCTGGGCGAGCTGATCGTGATCCCCTTCCACGCTGCCGACGTCCGTGGTGCGCCGTGAGGGCTGTGCTCCCGGTCGCGGCGCTGCGTGGATACTAGTTGATCGCCTCCGGCCGGCCGGTGCGGGCGGTGCCCCCCGGGAGCGGGCGCGGGCTCGCCGCGTGGGACCATGGGCCGGTGACCGCTCAGAGTGCTGACCCCGCCGGCCCTGCTCACCCTGCCGCCCCGCCCTCCCCCTCGGACGTCGGGTTCGAGATCGTCGCCCGGCAGGGCCGCCGTGCCCGCGCCGGGATCCTCACCACCCCCCACGGGGTGATCGAGACGCCGGCCTTCGTGCCGGTGGGCACCAAGGCCACCGTGAAGTCGGTGCTGCCGGAGTCGATGAGCGAGCTGGGGGCGCAGGCGCTGCTGGCCAATGCCTACCACCTGTACCTCCAGCCCGGCCACGAGCTGGTCGACGAGGCCGGCGGACTGGGGGCCTTCATGAACTGGCCCGGCCCCACCTTCACCGACTCCGGCGGGTTCCAGGTGATGAGCCTCGGCGCGGGATTCAAGAAGGTGCTCTCGAGCGAGTTCTCCGGCGGGGAGAAGGCCCGCACCGCCTCCGGGGAGGACGACGACGTCGCCGCGGGCAAGGAGCGCCTCGCGCACGTCGACGACGACGGCGTCAGCTTCCGCTCCTTCCTCAACGGCGACGTGCACCGGTTCACCCCCGAGGTCTCGATGCAGATCCAGCACGGGCTCGGGGCCGACATCATGTTCGCCTTCGACGAGCTGACCACGCTGATGAACTCCCGCGCCTACCAGGAGCAGGCGCTCGAGCGCACCCGGCGGTGGGCGCTGCGCTGCCTGGCCGAGCACGCCCGCCTCACCGCGGAGCGCACCCATCGGCCCTACCAGCAGCTGTGGGGCGTGATCCAGGGCGCCCAGTACGAGGACCTGCGCCGCACGGCGGCCCGGGACCTGGGGGCGATGGAGGTCGACGGCTGGTCCTTCGACGGCTTCGGCATCGGGGGCGCGCTCGAGAAGGAGAACCTCGGCACCATCGTCGGCTGGGTCTGCGAGGAGCTCCCGGAGGCCAAGCCCCGCCACCTGCTCGGCATCAGCGAGGTCGACGACCTGTTCGTCGCGATCGCCGCCGGCGCCGACACCTTCGACTGCGTCTCGCCGTCGCGGGTGGCGCGCAACAGCGCCGTCTACACCGCGGGCGGGCGGGTGAACCTCACCGGCTCCCGCTACCGCCGCCAGTTCGCGCCCATCGACGAGACCTGCGACTGCTACACCTGCACCCACTACACCGCGGCCTACGTCCACCACCTGTTCAAGGCCAAGGAGATGCTCTCCTCGACGCTGTGCACGATCCACAACGAGCGCTTCGTGGTGCGCCTGGTGGACCGGATCCGCGCCGCGCTGCACAGCGGCGACTTCGACGCCCTGCGGGAGGAGACGACCGGCGCCTACTACGGCTCCCCGCGGTGAGCCGGCGATGAGCACGGCGGAGCCCGCGCAGACCCCGGAGCCGGGGCAGGCCCCCGAGCCGGCGGCGGGTCCCGAGCCGGTCACCGCGCTCGCCGCGGCCGTGGCGCTGCTCGCCCTCGCGGGCATCGGCGCCCTGCTGGCGGACCATCTCCTGAGCGGCGCCCTGCGCCTGGCAGCGGGAGCGCTGGCCGGGGCGGGACTGGGCGCGGCGGCGCTCGCCGTGACCGGAGCCCGGGGCCGACCGCGCCGGTCCCTGGCCGCCGCGGTCGCCGGGGCGGCGGCCCTCGCGCTCACCGTCCCCGCCGTGCTCGCCACCCGCCCGCCCGCGCTCGCGGACCTCGCCGCGGTGCGGATCGCCGCCCTCGCGGAGGGCGACCGCGTCCACTCCCTGCCCGACCCCGCGGCGCCGGTGCTGGTGCGCCGGGCCGCGGGCGATGCCGAGCTGCTGGACGCCACCGGGGTGCGCCGGCTCGATGCGGCCCCCGCGGACTTGGTGGCCCTCTCCGCCGACGGCGCCCGTCTGGTCCACGTCCGCGACGGCGCCACGACGGTGCTGCCCGCGGACTCCGCCGGCGCCCCGCCCCCGCCGGGGCCGACCCGGCCGTGACGCTCGACGGCGTCCCGGTGGCCCTGGACGGCCACCGCATCGTGCTGCGCCGCTGCGCCGGAGAGCTCTGCGAGCTCAGCGGCGTCGACCTCACCGCGCCGGACCGGGCGCTGTGGACCCTCGGCGACACCGCCGCGGCCCGCGGCATCGACCCGGCCGGGATCGAGGTGCCCGCCCGCCCCGACCGGCCGCCCGGCCCGCTCGACGCCGCCCGCGCTACCGGGGTGCTGCCGGCCGTGCCGCTGCGCTTCGACCCCGCCCAGGGCTGGATCCAGCTCGATGCCGCGACCGGATTCCCCGTCGGCCGGATCCTCGCCGCCCCCGAGGACCCGTGCCGCATCACGGTCACCGGCGAGCCCCCGCGCGCCCTGGACCCGCTGCAGCCGGTGCCCCTCGTGCTGACCGTGTGCTCCGCGCCCGACGGCGCCCTGCGGGCGGCCGCCTTCCGCGCCGGCGAGCGGCTCTGGCAGTCGCAGGCCTCGCCGGGCGGGGACTGGTCGGTGCGCCTGGACCAGGGCCGGGTCCTCGCCACCGGCACCGAGGCGGGCACGGCGACGGTCGGCGAGATCGTCGCCTCCGAGCACCGCGCGGCGTGGACCGCCCCCGGCGCCGACCAGGGGGCGTGGGCGTCGACCTTCACCGCCCGGCTGGGCATCGACGGCGCCCGGATGATCGTGACCAACCAGGCCGGGCAGCTGGTCGCCTACGACACCGCCGACGGCGCCGACGCCTGGACCCTGCCGCTGCCCACGGACGCGGGCGTGCGGGGGAGCCTGGCGGCGGGCACCGCGGTGGTGCTGGACCCGGCGGCCCGTCAGCGACCGCTCGCACCCCGCGGGGCGCAGCGCCTGCGGGTCATCGACGCGGACCGCGGCGCGGTGGTCGTGGAGACCGTCCTGGCCGACCAGGTCGACGCCGTGCACCCCGTCGGCGGCGGCCGCGCACTGGTTACCGCCGACGGGCACAGCCTGCTGCTGGGCCCGTGACGCACCGCGCCCCGGCCCTCGAGGAAGGACCGGGGCGCGGTGCGCGGAGGACGAGGTCAGGCCGACAGGCGCTTCGTCGCGGTGCTGTGCACGAGGTACGCACCGAAGGCCATCACGGCGACCATCACCAGCTGCCGGATCGCTTCGATCACGGAGTTGATGCGGTAGCCGTCGACGGAGATCGCACCGGAGCCGTCGATCATCCCGAGCGCGGCCAGGATGATCGCGACCACGAAGGCCATGATCCAGAACAGGACCACCGAGGCCACGACGGCGACGGCGACCACGATGCCGCCGGTGCGCGCCCGGCCCCGTCCCATCACGGCGGCGGCGATGCCCAGGCCCAGCACCGCGAGGCTGACCACCAGGTTCGTCAGGGCCAGCACGATGGTCGCGAGCGAGCTGCCGAGGGCGACGGCGCCGGGCCCGGACTCGAGCGGATCCGCGGCCATGTCGGGGGCCATCAGGAACGAGGCCAGGCTCATGCCGAGCCGGACCAGCAGCAGCACGGCCACGCCGATCAGCAGCAGCTGACCGATCAGCTTCACCCGCCGCCAGTTCACGCCGTCACCGGGGACGAACTGCGGTGCTCCGCTCGCACCCGGGTAGCCGGAGCCCTGGGCGGCGCCGCCCGGTGCCGGAGTCGGCGAGGCCTGTCCCCACTGCGGCTGCGGAGCCGGCGAGGCCTGCCCCGGGGCGCCCCACTGCGGCTGCGGCGCGGACGGCGGGTTCTGCCCGTCCTGCCCCCACCCGCTCTGCTGCCCCTGCTGTCCCTGATCCGGTCCGTACCCCTGAGTCATGCTTCTCCCTCTGCGCTGCGTCGTCGTGACGTCACGCTGACGCCCCTCCCAGCGTATCGGCACCGGCATCACCGCCGGCGAAGGGGCGTCGGCGCGGTCAGGCGCGGGGGGCGAGACGGAAGCGGAAGCTCTGCTCGCGGGCGCCTAGCACGTACTGCGGCAGGGGCGCCGGGCCGCAGGCCGCCGAGCCCACGCCCTGCAGCGCCGCCGAGAGCGTGACCCAGGTGCGTCCGTCGGGGCGCAGCGCCCCGTCGTGCGCGCGTCGATCGAGCTCGGCCGTGGACCAGGGGCGCACCGCGAGCCCCAGACCCTCGGGGGCCCGCAGCTCCAGGGCGGGAGCGCTCGGCCCGCTCAGCACCGCCCGCACCACCCCGGCGCGGTTGCCGTTCTCCTGCGGGAAGACGTACGGCACCTGCAGCTCGGCGAGCGCGGCGGTGCGACGGGCGAAGGTGGTGCCGCCCCCGGTGTCCGGATAGGACTCGTGCGGGCCGAAGCCCTCGTACTCGACCCGGTCCGGCGCGGAGGGCAGGGCGAAGGTCCAGCCGATCCGGGGCAGCGGCAGGTCGGTGGGCCAGAAGTCGACCGGGGTCACGGTCACCTCCACCTCGACGCCGTCGCCGTCGCCGCGCCAGCGCTCGAGCACATCGGCGCCGAGCGCCGAGCCGTCCAGACCGATCCGCGAGCGCACCACCAGCGCCTCGCCCTCGGTCCGCAGCTCCTGCAGCCGGCGCCGCGCGACGTCGAGCCCGATCCGCCTCCACCGCGCCTCGAGCGGGTAGCGGGTGCGGGCGCGCTCGTTGTCGACCGGGGCGCGGTACAGGTCCACGCCCGCGCTCTCGACCTCCAGCTCGCCGAGGCCCACCAGGCGGCCCAGGTCGTCGAAGCGGGCCGGGCCCAGCGTCCAGCCGCCGTCGGCCGCGGGGCGCGGGGAGGCGGGGGCCGTCCCCGTCACCTCCACCGCGGCGCGCAGGCGGTCCGCATCGACGTGGGAGGCGGCGACGACCTCGTGGCCGGCGGGCACCGGGCCCTGGGCCTGCCGGGTCAGCAGGCGCACGGTGACGGCGGCGTGGTCGCCGCCCGGCAGGGCGAGCTCGGTGCTCCGGCCCGGTGCCAGCGGCGGCAGCTCGAGCTCCTGCCAGCTCGCCTGGGCGTCCAGCGACACCTCCGCCCGCAGGTGGCCGAGGTCGCTGAAGGCGTAGCGGTTGGTCAGCCGGGCGGAGCCCGCCGAGACGACGAGGCCGACGGGGGAGTAGTGGTGCTTGGCGTCCAGCAGCGCCGGTGAGGGCGTGCGATCGGGCAGCACCAGCCCGTCGGCCACGAAGTTCCCGTCGTGGAGGCGCTCGCCGAAGTCGCCGCCGTAGCCGTAGATCCGGTTGCCCTCGGCGTCGGTGGTCTCCAGGCCGTGGTCGATCCACTCCCAAATGAAGCCGCCGTGCAGGGCGGGGTAGCGCTCGGTGAGCTCCATGTACTCCTTCAGGGAGCCGGCGCCGTTGCCCATCGCGTGGGCGTACTCGATCCACAGGAACGGCTTGGACAGCGCCGGCGGGTTCGCGAAGGCGCCGTCCGGCACCTCGAGCGCGAAGCTGCGCAGCATCGCCGTGAGCTTGTCCTGGTACTCGGGGCTCAGCGCGCGTCGGCCGATCTGCTCGCTCTCCTCGATCGAGGAGTACATCAGCGAGAACACGTCCACGTAGGAGGCGGAGTAGTCCTGCTCGTAGATCACCGGGCGGGTGGGGTCGGTCTCGCGCACCTGCGCGACCATCGCCTCGGTGACCGGACCGCTGGCGGCCTCGTTCCCGATCGACCACATCACGATCGAGGGGTGGTGGCGGTCCCGCCGCACGAAGCGGTCGGTGCGCTCGATCAGCGACTGCTCGAACAGCGGGTTCTGCGCGGGCCCCTCGGCGGCCCCGGTGCCGTCCTCGCCCCAGGTGGAGTCGGCGTGGAAGCCGTGGGTCTCGAAGTCGCCCTCGCAGATCACGTACAGCCCGGCCTCGTCGCACAGGTCGAGGAACCGCTGATGGGGCGGGTAGTGGGAGGTGCGCACGGCGTTGAGGTTGTGCTGCTTCATGAGCGCGACGTCGAGGTCCTGGTTCCCCAGGTGCTGGGTGCGCCCGACCACGGGGTCCGCCTCGTGGCGGTTCACGCCGCGGAAGACGATCCGCTCCCCGTTGATGCGGAAGATCTCCCCGTCGACCTCGACGCGGCGGAAGCCCAGCCGCAGCGAGACGGTCTCGGCGCCGGTGGAGACGGTCGCGTCGTACAGCTGCGGGTCCTCCGCGGACCACGGCCGCACCGTGCCCACCTCGAGCACGGAGCCGTCGGCGCTCGCCGAGAGGCCCAGCGCGGGCACCTCGAGCCTCGCCGCGACCGGGGCGCCGTCCCTGTCGTAGGCGCTCACCTGCAGCGTGCCGCGGCCGCTGGCCGGATCGAAGTCGGTGACGCTGACCAGGTCGTGGAGGCCGCCGACGGGCCGCAGCAGCAGGTCCACGCTGCGGAAGATCCCCGAGGCCCACCACATGTCCTGGTCCTCGACGTAGGTGTTGACCGACCACTGCACCACCCGCACGTCCAGGCGGTGCTCGCCGGGGGCGGAGAGGGCCTCGGTGACGTCGAACTCCTGGGTCAGCCGGGAGCCGGCGGTCACCCCGATCTCCGCGCCGTCGATCCAGATCTTCGCCGCGGAGTCGACGCCCTGGAAGCGCAGCAGCAGCCGCGCCCCGGAGGCCAGGTCCTGCGCCCACTCCTCGGGGACCGCGAGCGGGCGGGAGTAGTGCCCGGTGGGGTTCTCGTCCGGGACGTGGGGGACGTCGCGCGGGATCGGGTAGATGACGTTCGTGTACTGCGGGGCGCCATGGCCCTGGAACTGCCACAGGCCCGGCACCTCGATCCGCCCGACCTCACCGAGGTCGGAGCCGTCGGCGCGGGTGCCGTAGCGGAAGTCCCAGCTGCCGTCGAGGGACAGTTCGGGGGCGTCGGTGCGCAGATGGGCGCGGCCGCGCAGCCGGTTCTTCCCGGCGGGCAGCGCCTCCCACCAGCGGTCGGACGGATCGGTGGGGGGCAGGGCGGTGGTCATCCGGCAGATCTCCTCGGCGAGTTCGTGAACGTTCCCGGTGCCAGGCTACCCGGCCCGCGGGACGGCGGTGGATGCGCACCGCCGGGGCGCGGAGCCGCCGGCGGGGGCACCCCGCAGGGCTAGACTCCCTCCCCGTGACCCTGAGCGAGCCGAACCGGTGGACCGACCGCCGCAGCGACGCCGTGTCCGCGCGCAAGGAGGCCTACGAGCAGCTGCGCCGGGCCAGCACCTGGCGCCTGCTGGCGGCCACCAAGGCGCCCGCCGTGCTCGCGATCCTGCAGGCCACGTTCCCGGCCGGGGACCGTCGGCTGCCCCGCAGCGAGCTGGTGGCCCGTGTGGGCGCCCACCTCTCGCTGCTGCACGACGACGAACCGGTCGCGGCGGAGGAGACGGGCGGGCCGGACGAGGCCCGCGGGGGTCGCACCGCCGCCGAGTACGTCGACGCCTGGGTGCGCGAGGGGTACCTGACCCGCCGCGACGACACGCAGCGCACCGAGACCACCTTCGAGCCCTCGCCGGCGACGATCGACGCGGTCGAGTTCATCGCCTCCCTCGAGGAGCACCGGCCCACCACCACCGAGTCCCGCCTGCAGCTGGTGGTCCAGCAGTTCGAGCACCTCGCGCAGGAGACCGAGACCGACCGCGACGCGCGCCTGGCCGATCTGCAGCGCCGCCGGGAGCGCATCGAGGCCGAGATCCGGGAGCTCTCGCAGGGCGAGCCGGTGGTCCCCAGCGCCGAGGCCTCCACCGACCGGCTGCGGGACATCCTGCAGATCGCCGCGGAGCTGTCCGGCGACTTCCTCCAGTACCGCGAGGACCTGCGCGCCGTCGACCTGCACCTGCGCGAGCAGATCCTCTCCCCCGGAGACCTCGCGCGGGGAGATCCTCGAGCAGCTGCTGGCCGGGGACGACCTGCTGGGCCAGTCGAGTGTCGGCCGCACCTTCACCGCCTTCTTCCGGATGCTCAACGACCCGGCCCAGACCCGCACCGCGCAGGAGCTGGTGGACCGGCTGCTGGAGCGGGACTTCGCCCGGAGCCTGGACCGTGACGAGCGCGAGCGGCTGGCCAATGTGTTCAGCGACCTCTACGAGCCCGCCCAGGAGGTGCTGGACGTCAAGACCGAGCTGTACCGCTCGCTGGCCCGCTTCGTGCGCTCGCAGGACTTCCGGCAGCACCGGGTGCTGCTCGAGGCGCTGCAGGAGGCGCAGGGTCTCGCACTCGCCCAGAAGGACGAGGTCCCCACCCGCGCGCCGTTCCCGCTCGAGCTGGACCTGTCCCGGGTGCTGATCTCCTCCGTGTCCCAGCACCGGCTGAAGGATCCCACCGATCCCGGCGCCCCGGCCGAGGCCGAGGTGCATGACGCCACCGCCCTGGGCATCGAGGTGCTCGAGGACCTGGTGCGCACCCATGACATCGACATCGTGGGCCTGACCGGGAGCGTCAACCAGGTGCGCGGCCGCTCGGGACAGGCCTCGATCGGCGACGTGCTGCGCGAGCGGCCGGCCGATCAGGGCCTGGCCAGCGTGATCGGACTGATGTTCCTGGCCACCAACCACGCCCGGGCCCGCGAGGGCTCCACCGAGATCGTCAGCTGGCGGGAGCTGGACGGCAGGGACTACGCCGCCCGGATCCCCGCCTTCTACTTCCTGGAGGACGTGCCGGTCGACTGATCCCGGGTGACGTCCGGCGCCGGGCCCAGATCCGCGCAGGCGCGCTCGGCCTCCGCGGCGAGGGCGTCGAGGTCCGCGCCGAACTGCGCCATCCGACAGCCCCGACCGGTGGGCTTCAGGGTGATCCCCTCGGCGTCCCAGTGGGGCAGCGCCCGGGCCAGCAGGGGGTGGTCACCGGCGGCGTTCGTGACCCGCCACCAGGGCACGCCCGCGCCCCAGGTGCGCAGGATGCGGCCGACCAGGCGGGGGCCGACGCCGACGATCGCCCCGATCTCGCCGTAGGCCGCCACGCGTCCCGGCGGGATCGCCTCGACCACGCGCAGCACCCGCTCGACGGTCACGTCGTCCATGCGGGCACGGGGGCGGTCGGCGGCCATGGGCGCCAGTCTGGCACGGGCCGGCCCGACGCACCGCGGCCCGGGACCCTCGTCGGGTCCCGGGCCGCGGGGGAGCGACGGGCGGCGCTCAGCCGCGGTGCTCGGTGCCGTCCGGCTCGGTGCCGGCGGGCGTGGTGCCGTCCTGCTCGGGGCGCGCCGCGCGACGGCCGTGCACGGGGCGAGGGGCGTCGCCGGCCGGCGTGGCGGCGGTCGCTCCGGTGCCGCTGACCTCGTCGGCGCCGCTCGCGATCGCCCCGCGGCCGCGGGGGTCCTCGGCGTCGGAGGTGCCGGCGGCGTCGGTGCGGTCGGCAGCGGCGCGGTCGGTGTCGGAGCCGGCGGACTGCTGGTCGGCGGCGCCGGGGTCGAGGCGGTCGGCCTCGGCCAGACGCTCCTGGACGGCGCTGCGCTCGCGCTCGACCTCCTCGCGCTCCTGCTCGACCTCGGCGCGACGGCGCTCGGCGTCGAGGCGCTCCTGCTCGGCCTCGCGGGCCTTCTTCTCCGCCTCCAGGCGGACCCGATCGGCGTCGATCGCGGACTCGCGCGCCTTCAGGTCGTGCTCCTGCACGGCCAGCTCCTGCTGGGCGGCCTCCTCCCGCAGCTGCGCGGCGCGCTGCCGGTCGGCCTCCTCCTGCTGCGCCTTGCGACGCTTCGAGGCGCGCATCCCCAGCATGATCAGGACGATCACGAGGACCAGCACGAGCAGGGCGATTCCGATGATGAGGGGCAGGTTCGAGCTCTGCATGGTCGGCTCCTAGCGGTCGGCTCCTCCGGGCGGGACGGAGCGAGGGTGATTCGGCTGACGAGGAGATTCCATCATGACCGGGAGGCGCCCGGCGGCGAACGACACCGAAAGCCGCAGATCGGACACCGGGGACCGTCCCTCCCGCGCCGGTAGGGTAGGGCCCCGTGATGAGCACAGCCCCCCGCACCGATCTCGAGGACCTCCCGGGCCCCGACGAGGACCTGCCGTCCCTGCCCGGCGCCGCGCTCGTGGACGAGTCCCGCCGGGTGCTGGTCCACCTCCTCCAGGGTCCCTTCCTCGACGGCCGGCGCGACGACGCGCGCTACGCCCAGCTGCTGCGGGACCGCGCCGCGATCGAGGCCCGCCTGGCCGACCTCTTCCTCGAGCTGGTCGTGGACGACGACGCCCAGGTCGCCTTCGTGCGCCAGAGCGAGGAGGACCCCGACGCCCCCAAGCTGCTGCGCCGACTGACCGGCATGAACCGGCTGGACTCGGTGCTGCTGCTGGTCCTGCGCCAGATGCTGCTGACCCAGTCCTCCCGCGGCCAGCGCACCGTGGTCTCGGAGGCCGAGCTCCAGCAGGCGCTCGCCGCCTACCGGCGGACCACCTCGACCGACGAGGCAGGCTTCGCCAAGGAGGTGCGCGCCTCGATCGCGAAGATCCAGCGCGCCGGTCTGCTCGACGAGCAGGGCGCCGACTACGAGGTCTCCCCGGTGCTGCGCCTCATGATCGGTCCGGACACTGCGCGCGAGTTCATCGCCCTGTACCGGCAGGCCGGCGTGGGCGGGCTCGAGGACCCCGCCGACCCCGCTGACGGGGAGAGCGCGGAGGGCAGCGCCCCCGTCCCCGGCTGAGGGCGGCTCCGGCGCCGGGGCTCGACCGAGCGGTCGTCGCCGGCCCCGAGGGTGGCGTGGCCCACACGTCGGGCGATTGTGCACGCCGGGCGTTGCGGAATAAGGTGAGGCTCACCTAAGCCCCGTCGGGGCGCTCATCTCCAGAAGGACCCTCATGACGCTCAGCCGCCGTGCACTCGTGCTGTCCGCGCTCGCCGTGCCCGCCCTCGCCGCCTGCGGCGGCGCCGCCGAGGAGTCCGCCGACGCCCCTGCTGCCGGCGGCGGCGCGGGGGCGGGCGCCTACCCCGTGACCATCACCCACCTCTACGGGCAGACCGTGCTCGAGGCCGAGCCCGCCCGCATCGCCACCGTCTCCTGGGTCAACGCGGACTCCGCGCTCGCGCTCGGCATCGTCCCGGTGGGGATGCCCACCGTGACCTGGGGCGGCAACGACAATGGCTCGACCGACTGGATCGACGAGAAGCTCGCGGAGCTCGGCGCGGCCTGGGGCGGCGAGGGCGCCCCCACCCAGTACGACGAGACCGACGGCGTGAACCTCGACGAGATCGCCGCCCTCACCCCCGACCTGATCGTCGCCGCCTACTCCGGCCTCACCGAGGAGGAGTACACGCAGCTGTCGAAGATCGCCCCCACCATCGGCCCGATCGCCGCGAACTACACCACCTCCTGGCAGGAGGCGCTGACCGCGGTGGCCGCCGCCACCGGCCGAGACGAGGAGGCCGAGAGCCTCATCGCGCAGGTCGAGGCCGACCTCGCCGCCGTCGGCGAGCAGAACCCGGCGGTCGCCGGCAGCACCTTCATCGCCGGGACCCTGGGCCTGGCCGACAACTCGATCGCGCTCTACGTCGGCGAGGACACCCGCCCGCGGTTCTTCACCGCGCTCGGCATGAGCCCGGCCGAGGTGGTCGCCGAGAACGCCGGCGGGGCCGACAGCTTCTACGTCGACTGGTCCGCCGAGCGCGCCGACGAGCTGGTCTCCGACCTCTTCTACACCTGGGGAGAGGCGGGCGTCACCGTCGAGGACCTCCAGGCCAACGAGCTGTTCGCGCAGATCCCCGCGGTCGCCTCCGGCGGCGTCGTGATCACGGACGACGACCACACGACGCTGTCGATCTCCGCCGCCAGCGCCCTCAGCCTGCCCTGGGCGATCGAGAACGTCGTGCCCTCGATCATCGAGGTCGCCGAGCGCGTGGCGAGCTGACGGGCCCCGGTGCCCCGGACCACCGCCCTCGCCCTGACCGGCGGCCTCCTCGCCCTGGGGGCCGCGGGTCTGCTCTCGCTGATGATCGGGGCCCGCACCGTGTCCTCGGCGATCGTGTGGGACGCCCTGACGGCGTACGACGGCGGCCTGGCCGATCACGTCGTGATCCGCTCCCGCCTGCAGCGCACGGTGGCCGGGATCGCGGTCGGCGCGGCGCTGGCCGTGGCCGGCGCCGCCATGCAGGGAATGACCCGCAACCCCCTGGCGGACCCCGGCATCCTCGGCATCAACGCCGGCGCCAGCACCGCCGTGGTGATCGGCGTGTTCGCGGCCGACGTCTCCCGGGTGCCGCAGTTCATGGCGCTGGCCCTGCTGGGCGCGGCGCTCGGCACGGTCGCGGTCTACGCGATCGCCTCCGTGGGCCGGGAGGGCGCCACCCCCGTCAAGCTGGCGCTGGCGGGCGCCGCGATCACCGCGGGCCTCGGCTCGGTGATCAACGCGCTGGTGATGATCGACGACTCCACGCTGGACCGGCTGCGGTTCTGGCAGGTCGGCACCCTCGGCGCCCGCAGCCTGGGCGACGTCGCCCTGGTCGGCGCCTTCATGCTGGCCGGGGCCGTGGTGATCCTCCGCTGCACCGGGGTGCTCAACGCGCTGGCCCTGGGCGACGACGCGGCCGTCGGCCTGGGCGTGGAGGTGGGCCGGGCGCGGGTGGTGCTCGGCGTGGCCATCATCCTGCTGTGCGGGGCCGCGGTGGCGCTGGCCGGACCGATCGGCTTCCTGGGCCTGGTGGTGCCCCATGCCGCCCGCCTCGTCGGCGGCGGCGACTACCGCCGCATCGTGCCGCTGTGCCTGCTCGGCGGACCGGTGCTGATCCTGGTCGCCGACACCGTCGGCCGGGTGCTCTCCCCGCCCGCCGAGGTGCAGGTCGGGGTGATGACCGCCCTGATCGGGGTGCCCGTCTTCGTGGCGCTGATCCGGGCGCGCCGGCAGGTGGGCCTGTGAGCGCCCCGCGCCTGCCGCGTCCCCGCCGCCGCGCCGCCGCGCTGCCGGCGGTGATCGTGGTGCTGCTCGGCATCGGCCTCACCGCCGTGCGCGTCCTGGTGGGCACCCCGATGGTGGCGCCGGAGGCGGCGCTGCGGGTGCTGGGCGGGGAGACGATCCCCGGCATCTCCTTCATCGTCCTGGAGAACCGCCTGCCCACCGCGGTGGTCGCGATCCTCGCGGGCATCGCCTTCGGTCTCTCCGGCACCGTCTTCCAGACCCTCCTGCGCAACCCGCTGGCGAGCCCCGACGTGATCGGGGTGACCCTCGGCGCCTCGGCCGGCGCGGTCCTGGCGATGGCCTACCTGGGGGCCGACGGGAGGGCCCTGTTCTGGTTCGCCCTGCTGGGCGGGCTGCTCACCGCCGTCCTGATCCTGGCCGTGGCCGGGACCGGCCGGCGCGGCGCCGCCGGGGCCGTCGACAACCGCTTCGTGCTGGTGGGCATCGGCGTCGCCGCGGCGCTCAGCGCCCTCATCTCCTACGTCCTGACCCGGCTGGACCTGCAGGCCGCCGGGGACGTCATGCACTGGATGGTCGGCTCGCTGTCCACCTCCACCTGGGAGCGGGTGACGGTGCTGGCTCTCGCACTGGCCCTGCTGGTCCCGGCCCTCGCCCTGCTGGTGGCCCGGCTGCGGATCCTGCAGCTCGGCGACGACACGGCCACCAGCCTCGGCCTGCCCGTGCCCCGCACCCGGATCAGCCTGATCATGGTCGCGGTGATCCTGTGCGCGCTCACCGTGGCGGTCACCGGCCCGCTGTCCTTCGTCGCCTTCCTGGCCGGGCCGCTCGCGCGGATGCTGATGGGCCGGCCCAGCTTCCCGATGGCCGCCGTGGTGGGCGCGGTGCTCGTGCTCGGCGCGGACATCCTCGGCCAGAACCTGCTGCCCGAGGTCGAGCTCCCCGCCGGCGTCATCACCGGTGCGCTCGGCGCACCCTTCCTGCTGTGGATGCTCACTCGCTCCACGACCTCCGGAACCGGAAGGTGATCGGCCCATGGCCCGCATCGAAGCCCAGCACCTGCACCTGGCGTACGACCGCCGGGAGATCGTCCACGACCTCAGCCTGACCCTGCCGGAGGGCAAGGTCACCATCATCGTCGGCGCCAACGGCAGCGGGAAGTCGACCCTCCTGCGCGGGCTCTCCCGCCTGCTGCCGCCCCGCAGCGGCCAGGTGCTGCTGGACGGCCGCGACCTGCACAGCCTGCGCGGCAAGGACCTCGCGCGCCGGCTGGGCCTGCTCCCGCAGTCCCCGATCGCCCCCGACGGCGTCACCGTGCGCGAGCTCGTCACCCGCGGACGCTTCCCCCACCAGGGCCTGTTCCCGCAGTGGAGCGCGCAGGACGAGCAGGCCGTGGCCGACGCCCTGGCCGCCACCCGCACCGACACCCTGCAGGACCGGCTGCTCGAGGAGCTCTCCGGCGGACAGCGCCAGCGGGTCTGGATCGCGATGGCGCTGGCCCAGCAGACCGAGGTGCTGCTGCTGGACGAGCCCACCACCTTCCTCGACGTCACCCACCAGCTCGAGGTGCTCGACGTGGTGCGCGACCTGAACCATCAGCGCGGCACCACCGTCGGCATCGTCCTGCACGACCTCCACCTCGCGGCCCGGTACGCCGACCACCTGGTGGCCGTGCGCGCCGGGGAGATCCACTCCCAGGGCACCCCGGCCGAGGTGATCACCGAGCAGATGGCCCACGAGGTCTTCGCCCTCGACGCCCATATCGCCCCCGACCCGGTCACCGGCACCCCGATGGTGCTGCCGCTGGGCCGCGACCGCCCCGCCCGACCCCACCACCACCAGGAGGACGCCATGACCGCCACCGCCGCGCCCCAGGCCGAGGCCGCCGAGCTGGTCCCGGCCCTCGAACACAGCCCGATGCTCGCCTTCGAGCTCACCGTCGTGGCCAGGGCGCCGCTCGGCGCCTCGCTGGTGCGCCTCACCTTCGCCGGGCCCGACCTGGTGCACTTCGGCACCAACTCCCACCCGCTGGACCTGCGGATCAAGCTCATCGTCCCCGGCCCCACCCCGAGCGCCGACCACTTCGCCGCGGTGCGCCCGGGCGCCCTCCTCGACCCCGCCACCCACACCGACTGGTACCGCAGCTGGCTGCAGATCGACCCCGCCGACCGCGGCTGGATGCGCACCTACACCGTGCGGGAGGCCCGCGCCGCCGGGCATCCGGGCAACCGCACCGAGCATCCCGAGATCGACGTCGACATGGTGCTCCACCTCGACCCCGAGCCCCGGCCCGGTCAGGGCGTCGCGGCCCGCTGGGCGCTCGGGGCCCAGGTGGGCGACACCCTCTCGATGCTCGGCCCCAACCGGCACCTGGTGGGCCCCGACTACGGCGGGATCGAGTTCCGCCCCGGCAGCGCCCGCACCGTCCTGCTGGTGGGCGACGAGACCGCCCTGCCCGCGATCGGCGCCATCCTCGAGGCCCTGCCCGCGAGCATCGGCGGCCACGCCGTGATCGAGGTGCCCGACGTCGCCGACCAGCAGCAGCTGCTGACCCGCTCCGGGGTGGAGGTGACCTGGCTGCCCCGCGCCGGCCGCCCCCACGGGCAGCTGCTGGACGCCGCGGTGCGGCGCCTGATGAGCGAGAACGCGCAGGCGTTCCGGCCCGACGCCGGCGCGGTGGGCGGGGGCGGGGCCGCCCTCGTGGACGTCGACGTCGACGAGACCATCCTGTGGGAGACCGCCACCGGCCACGGCACCTTCTACGCCTGGCTCGCCGGGGAGGCCGGGGTGATCAAGGCGCTGCGCCGCCACCTGGTCACCGAGCTGGGCCTGGACCGGGCGCAGGTCTCCTTCATGGGGTACTGGCGCGCCGGCCGGCCCGAGAACTGAGCCCGCCCCCACTGGGTACCCTCTACGGGTGACCTCCGTGACCGACACCGCCCAGGACGGGCTCGACCTGCCGGGCGTGCCCTCCACCGACGCCCCGGGATCCGCGCGCGCGACCGACCCCGAGCACCCCCATCCCGGGCAGTGGCGGCTGGTCGCCGTGCAGGTCTCCAACTGGGGCACCTTCCACGGCACCCACGACCTGAGGATCTCGCCCAAGGGGTACTTCCTCACCGGCGGTCCCGGCACCGGCAAGTCCACCCTGCTCGACGCGATCAGCGCCCTGCTGACCCCGCCGCGCACCCTGCAGTTCAACGCCGCCGCCTCCGACGCCGGCCCGAACCGCTCCAAGTACCGCCGCACCGTGGCCAGCTACGTGCGCGGCGCCTGGGCGATGCACTACGACCAGGCCACCGGCGAGTTCAGCCAGGAGGTGCTGCGCGAGCGGACCACGCTGTCGGTGGTGACGCTGCGCTACGCCGACGGGAGAGGCGGCACCGTCCAGCTCTCCCGGCTGTTCCTGCTGCACGCCGGCCACACCGCCGACTCGGACGTCAAGAGCCTGTACGTCATCTCCCGCACCCCGCTGGACGTCACCGACCTGCGCCAGTTCGTCTCCACCCAGATCGAGGGCAAGGCGCTCGAGGCCGCCCATCCCGGCACCCAGACCTTCCGCCAGTTCCGCGAGTACCGGGCCGCCTTCAGCCAGCTGCTGGGCATCCCGGACGAGAAGGCGCTCGGCCTGCTCCACAAGATCCAGTCCGCCAAGGAGCTCGGCGACGTCAACGCCCTGCTGCGCGACTACATGCTCGACGCCCCGCGCACCTTCGACCTCGCCGACCAGGCGCTGGCCAACTTCCACAACCTCTCCGAGGTCTACGAGGCCCTGGTGACCGCCCGCGAGCAGCGCGACCTCCTGCGCGGACTGCGCGAGACCCACCAGAGCTGGAGCGCGATGCGCGCCCGCGGCGGCGAGCTGGTCGACCGCCGCGCCGACATCGACGTGTTCGCCGCCCAGCACCTGGTGCGGCTGCTCGGCGACGAGTCCGAGCGGCTCCAGCTCGAGCGGGACCGGCTCGCGGCCCAGCAGCGCCGGCTCACCCAGGACGTCGCCGAGGCCCGCTCGGACCTCGCCCAGCTCAAGGAGCAGCGCCGCCGCGCCGGCGGCGGCGAGATCGACGACTGGAAGCAGCAGATCGCCGGGCTCGAGGTGGAGCGCGAGCGGCGCCGCGAGCGCGGCACCGAGTTCGCCGCGCAGCTGGCCACGGTCGAGCTGCGCACCCCCGCCGGGGAGGACATGTTCCTGGCCCTGCAGCGCGAGGTGGCGGCCCTGCGCGAGGCCCTCGAGGAGGAGGAGCAGGGGTCCGACGCCGCCCGCTGGGAGGCCGAGGCGAAGGTGCGGGAGCTGGGGGAGCTGCTGTCCCGCACCCGCGAGGAGCTGGCCTCGCTGACCTCCCGCGCCTCGAACCTGCACTCCGAGGACATCGCCCTGCGGGACCACATCGCCGCCGAGGTGGGCATCGCCCCCACCGAGCTGCCCTTCGCCGCCGAGCTGCTGCAGGTGCGCGCCGGCGAGGAGGAGTGGACCGCGGCGGCCGAGCAGGCGCTGCGCGGCCTGGCCCGCTCGATCCTGGTCCCCGACCGCATCTACCGCGAGGTCGCCGGGGTCATCGACCGCACCCGGCTGCGGCGGCGGATCTCCTACAACCGCGTCAACACCGACCTGCGCCGACCGGCCAGGACCATCGACGCGCGGTCCCTGGCCGCGAAGCTCGAGGTCAAGGACGGCGAGTTCCACGTCTGGCTGGGCCACGAGATCGCCTCCCGCATGGACTACACCTGCGCGGAGACCCTCGAGGAGTTCACCCGTCTGCAGCGCGCGGTGCTGCGCTCCGGGCAGATCAAGCACTCCGCCACCCGGCACGAGAAGAACGCGGACCGGCAGATCAACGACCGCTCCCAGTGGGTGCTCGGCTTCGACAACCGTGCCAAGCGGGCCGTGTTCGAGTCCGAGCGCACCCGCGCCGAGCAGGCCCTGTTCGAGGCCCAGGCCCGCCGCCGGGACGTCGAGGCGGAGCGGGAGCGGCGCCGCGAGCGCCTCTTCGCGCTCCAGGCGATCAGTGCCGTCACCTGGGACGACATCGACGCCGCCTCGGTCGCGCGGCGGGTGGCGAACCTGCGGGACATGGTGCGCGCCGCGGAGGACGGCTCGGCCGCGCTCACCGAGCTGGCCCGCCAGATCGACGACGTCGAGCAGTCCATCGCCGGCAGCGACGAGGAGCTGCTCGAGGTGGTGCGCACCGCCGGCAAGCTCGCCGAGCAGGCGGAGCGGGCGCAGGAGCGCCTCGCGGCGGCGCAGCAGCGCATCGCCCGGTCCGCCCTGGACCCCGAGGTCGAGGCGGAGCTGGCCGAGCGCTTCCGGGCGATCGCGCCCAGCCTGGTGCTGTCCACCATCGACCGGGTCACCAAGGATGCCTCGGCGACGCTGGACGCGGAGCTGATGGACCTCACCCGGCGCACCTCCCGCGCCGAGGAGGACATGCGCACCGTGATGCGCGAGTTCTCGAGGCGCTGGCCCGCCCAGGCCGGCGACACCGCCCCCACCCTCGAGGGCGTCGAGGACTACCTCGCGATCCTGCAGCGGATCGAGGAGGAGAAGCTGCCCGAGGTCGAGGACCGCTTCTTCGAGTTCTTCACCGGCAACACCCTCGGCGACGTGCAGGCCCTGGCCACCGCCATCGCTCGCGAGCCCGCCGAGATCCGCAAGCGCCTGCAGCGCATCAACACCCTGCTCGCCCAGGTCGAGTTCCACTCCGGTCGCTACCTGCAGCTGTCGATGCGGCCGGTCCACCTCGCCGCCCTCGACGAGTTCCGGCGCGCCCTCGAGGACGCCGTGGCCGACACCGCGCTGAACGACATCAGCCGCGACCGGGACCTGGCCGAGGAGCGCTTCCTGTCCCTGCGCCACCTGATGGACATGATCGGCGCCGCCCGCACCCGCGACGACCAGGTCTCGCGGGTGATCCTGGACGTGCGCCGGCACGTGCACTTCCACGCCGAGGAGGTCGACGCGGAGGGCACGGTGGTCCACGCCCACGAGTCCGGCGGCCCGCTCTCCGGCGGCCAGAACGAGCGCCTGGCCACCTTCTGCCTCGCCGCGGCGCTGCGCTACCAGCTCGCCGGCACCGGCCAGGAGGTGCCGCGCTACGCCCCGATCATCATCGACGAGGCCTTCTCCAAGGGCGCCGGCAAGTTCATCACCGCCGCCATGGAGTCCTTCCGCCACTTCGGCTTCCAGGTCATCCTCGCCAACCCGGGCAAGAACCCGCAGGCCCTGGCCCCGTTCATCGGCGGCGTCGGGGTGGTCTCGATCCGGCAGGACCGCTTCTCCTCGGTGGCGCCGGTGGAGTTCGTGCCGGCCGCGGACTGACCGCGGGGCCCGCCGGGCATGGGGAGTTCTCCCCATCGGCAGCCGCGCTCCGGCTCGGTACCCTGATCCCCGACCGTCGCGGCCCGGCGGACAGCAGCACGCCGCCCCGGTGGCGGCGAGATCGGTGAGGGGTGCGCTCGGTGTCAGCTGCGAGGGTCGACGGCCTCGACCGGATCCCCGACCGGATCCCCGGCCAGGACGAGACCCATCGCCGCATCCGCGAGCTGCTCGGCGCGGTGACCGCCGCCCTGCTCGAGACCCAGCCCGGTCTGCTCCGCTTCGCGGACCACCGGCCCGAGCGCGACCGCTCCTCCGGGAACTCCTGGCGCGGGGTGCAGACCCTGTGCCATGTCAGCGCCCTGCTGGCCAGCGCCGGGACACCCCGGACCACCGTGGGCGGCGCCCAGCACCTGATCGAGGCCGTGCACGCCGTCGCCGCCGCCCACGGCCTGCGGCCCCGCTCCACCCGGCACCGTCACGGGATCGCCGACGCCACCTGGTCGGACGGGAGCGGGGACCTGCTCGAGGTGGTGATCGGGGTGCGGGTGGCCGTGCGCGCCGTCAGCGCCCCGTTCCTGCCCGCCTCCTCGCGGCCGCTGCCCACCACCGGCCCGCTCAGCCCCGCGGCGCCGCCGCGCCCCGCGCGCTGATCCGCTCGAGGGCGGCCAGCGGGATCGAGAGCCAGTCCGGGCGGTGGCGGGCCTCGTACAGGGCCTCGTAGACGGCCTTGTCGGCCTCGAAGGCGTCCAGCAGGACCTGCATCGCCGCCCGCTCGTCGCCCCAGCCCGCGCCTTCCGCGTAGCCGGCCAGGAAGGCCTCCCGCGCCGCGGCCGCCCAGGGCCCGGCGTCGGCGTCGTGCTCGAGGGCGACGGCGCCGGCCACGTAGTCGAGGCTGCGCAGCATCCCGGCCGCATCCCGCAGCGGGGAGTCGGGGAGGCTGCGCTGGGCCAGCGGCCGCAGCGGCTCGCCCTCGAAGTCCAGCAGCACCCAGCCGCGCTCGGGCACCCGCAGCACCTGCCCCAGGTGGAGGTCGCCGTGGATGCGCTGCATGGCGGGCCAGCGCACCTGCGCGGCGGCGTCCAGCAGCGCCTCGAGCGCCTCCCGGTGGGCGCCGACCTCGGGCACCTCGGCGATGATCTGCTCGGCGCGCCGGCGCATCTGGGCGACCATCTCCTGGACCACCGCGGCATCGGCGGCGACGGTGCCGAAGGCGCCGGCCAGGTCCCGGTGCACCTCGGCCACCGCGGCGCCCAGCTCGCGGGCCGCGGCGGTGAAGTCCTCTCCCGCCACGGCCAGGCCCAGGGCGAGCCGCCAGGCGTCCTCGACCCCGGGCAGGAACTCCTGGGCCACCAGGGAGTGGGTGCGCAGCGCGCCCACCCGCACGGTCGCCGAGCCCACCACCGCCGGCACCCGGGTGCTCCCGGCGGCGGTCAGCGCCCCCTGCAGCACCACGTCGGGGTTCTCGCCGTCCTGCAGCACCCGGAACAGCTTGACGATCAGCGGCGAGGCGCCCTCGGTCTCGACGATCAGGGAGGTGTTGGACTGCTCCCCGCTCAGCATCCGGCTGCGCATGGCCCGGCCCAGCGGCAGCGGGGCGTCGGGGAGGGTCCGTCGGGAGGCGAGGCTCAGCGAGGGGCCCACCGCTCCCTCCCCGGAGACGAGGGTCGCCACCAGCGCGGCCCGGCCGTCGGCGTCGCGGGTGGCGTCGTCGGCGCGGAGCGGACCACCGGGCACGGCGAGCACCCCCACCTCGGAGCCGGCATCGCGGGCACCGGCGGGGGCTCCGACACCGGGATGCCGCAGCACCAGCGGCACCTGGTACAGCGCCTCGTCCCCGCGCTCGAGGACCGCCGCGACGACGGCCAGCACGACCACATGGTCCGGGGCCACCCGCAGCGGGGCCCAGCCCCGCACCGCGATCCGGGGGGCACCGGCGCCGCGGTGGGCGTACCAGCGCTGCGCGGGCATCCAGGCCGCGAGCTGCCCCGTGAGCTGCTCGAGCACCTCGCCCAGCGGCGGCAGGGCGGTCACGTCGAGGACCGGGGCGGTGGCCGGGGAGCCGCCGGGGGGCGGCAGGGAGGAAGCAGCAAGGGAGCTGGCGGGCGTGGGCGTCTCGTCCATGGCGCCACTCTACGGTCGGTGATGGCCGTCACGGCAGGTCCGGTCGGTCCGCGGCCGACGTTGCTAGGCTGGGCCGGTGCCCGAGCCGTCGCCGCGACCCCGTCCGCGCGCGAACCCGCGGAAGCTGGTCGCGCGCCTTGCCGCCCTCGCCGCGGCCGGGGCGGTCGCCCTCTCCCTCGCGGTCCCCGCCGCCGCGCTCGGCGAGGACGGGCCGTTCCCCTTCCCCGCGGAGACCGAGACCCTGCAGCTGGTGCCCCGCTCGGTCACCCGCATCCCCCTCGAGTCCCTGGTCCAGGACGAGCTCGAGGCCCAGGTCGACCTCGACTCCACCCGGCTGACCGTGCCCCAGGACCTCGATCCCGCCCTGCGGCAGGGGATGGAGCTCGAGCGCGACGCCCTGTCGATCACGGTGGAGGAGGAGGGGACCTGGTCCCTGATCGGCCGCGACCTGGTGTTCACCCCGCTGGCCGGGGCCGACCCGGCCCTCACCCCGATCGCCCTGACCGTCGCCGCCCATGCCGGCCCCCGCTCCCTGCCCATCGTGCTCACCCCCGCGCAGCTCGAGCTCGAGCAGGTCTCCCAGCACGGTTCGGCGGGGGAGGTCACCGCCATCCCGCTCGGGGCGGACCCGCCCCAGGGAGGCCGGGTGCGCCTGGATCTGGCGCTGCTGCCGGCCGGCTCCACCGTGGTCGCCGACGGCAGCCGGGCCACCGTCCCGGACCAGGGCCTGTGGCAGCTCTCGGCCGACGGCACGACGCTGACCCACACCCCGTCGACCCCGGGACTGGGGCGGCAGCTGGACCCGGTCCGGGTGGTGGTGGAGGACGACGAGGGCGCCGTGGTGCGGGCCGCGCAGGTCACGCTCACCGTCCCGATCATCTCGGACCTCGACTGGTCCGCGCCCTTCGGCGAGGAGATCCTGTTCGTGGTCGCGGAGGGCCAGCAGTACGTCGACCCGGCGACCCTGCGCCTGCAGCCCCTCGGCGACGCGGGCTCCTCCGCGCTGTCGGAGGACGGCACCCGCGTCGTGGTGCCGGGGGAGGGCACGTGGGCGCTGGACCGCACCGACGCCACCGTCCGCTTCACGCCGGAGAGCGCCGAGGTGCGGGTGACCGCGCCGATGGGGATCACCGGCGGGGACGGCGAGGGGGCGCGGGCCGCGACCGCGCTGCTCAGCACCGCCTACCCCATCCTGCTGGACCGCGCCCAGGCCGCGCCGCCCGGGACCGAGGTCCAGTTCGATCTCGGCACCGGCATCCGGGACGTCAGCTCGGACACGCTGCGCTTCGCGGTGGAGGACCTCCCGGAGGGGGCCGAGCTCGCCGCCGGCGGCACCGAGCTCACCGTCCCGCAGGAGGGCACCTGGAGGATCGACGTGGAGTCCCAGCGGGTGGTGATGACCCCGCTGGAGGGGTTCATGGGCCGGGCCGCCCCGGTGGGGATCACCGCGCGGGGCGTCTACGCCGACAACCCGGTCAGCGCCACCTTCGAGGCGATCGTCTCCCCGGTCATCCCCACCCTGCGGGACGACGAGGGCCGCACCGCCCCGGCCGCGGAGGTCTCCGTGGACGTGCTGGGCAACGACACCGCGGGCAGCGGCTCACAGCCCCTGGTGCCCGAGACGCTCGAGCTCAGCTCCCTGTCGGCCGTGAACGTCGCCGAGCTCCCGGGTGGTCGCGGTCCGCGCCTGGTGATGCCCGGTGAGGGCGTGTTCTCCGTCGGCGCCAGCGGGGCGGTCTCCTTCACCCCGGAGGAGGGGTTCCGCGGCCGGACCACGCCGATCACCTACCACGTGCGCGACAGCGCGGACATCCCGGTGCGGGCGAGCCTCGTGGTCGACGTGGACCCGGACCTGCTGGCCGGATCGGAGCCGGCGACGGAGGTCAGCGGCATCAACAGCCTGCTGGTCGGGCTGATGCCGGCGGTCCCGGGCACCGCCATCGTCTTCGCCACCATCGTCCTGCTGCTGCTCTTCGGCGGCGGGGTGTCGCTGTGGATCGGACTGCGGATGGAGGCCGACCGCAGGGCCTGGGAGGACTGAGCCGGGCCCGGTGCGGGCAGGGGCGCGCGCCGAGGCGCTCAGCAGCCCTCCGGCGTCTCCACCGGCTCCGCGAGCGCCGCGGCGGCCACCGAGTCCTCCTCGAGGCCGGTGAAGCCGTCGCCGATCAGCAGGTCCACCGCGGTCCCCTCGCGGCCCTCCTCCAGGCGCAGCTGCGCGCCCTGGATCTGCACCCGCACCGACTGCGCCGCGAGGAAGCCGTCGGGCCCGTGCACGACGGTGGCCGGGCCGGTCGACTGCCGGGTGTTGCCGGTCCCGCCGGCCACGAAGCCCCGCTCGACCAGGTCGGCGGACACCGTCCCGGCCAGTCCGCTGCGGGAGGTGCCGTTCAGCACCGTCACCGTGACCTCGCCCGGGGGCAGCGGGACCGCCCCGGGCTCCGGGCAGGTCAGCGCCACCGGATCCGCCCCCAGGGACTTCGGGGCGATCACGCCCGGCTCCGCGGCCGGCTTCTGCAGCTCCCGCACCGCGAGCACCCCGACCACGACCAGGGCGAGGCAGAGCACGCCCAGGATCGCCAGCTGGACCGCGCGCCGCCGCCGGGAGCGCCGCAGGCGCTGATCGCGGCTGCGGAGGTCGTCGACGGGGCGGCCGTAGGGGCGGGCGTCGCGGTGCGAGGAGGACATCTCAGTCGAGCGGGCGGTAGCGGATGCCGAAGGCGTCCAGCCGGGGCAGGTGGGCGCGCAGACGCTCCTCGAACTCCTGCCAGCTCTGCTGCGGGGAGCCCCAGGCCCGCTCGGCGAGGGCGCAGAGCCGGGGGAAGGCCATGTACTGGACGGCCGCGGCGGTGGGCAGGTACTCGCTCCAGAGCTGGCCCTGGATGCCGAGCACCAGCTTCTCCTGGTCCGCGCCGAGCCCGGCGGGGACCAGCTCGGCCGTGTAGACGTCCTGGAGGGTGGTCAGGCCGCCGATCGCGAGCGGCTCGCCCTCCGGATCGGCCTGGTAGAAGTCGAAGTAGGTGTGGTCGCTGCTGGCGATCACGGTCTGGAAGCCGCGCTCGACCGCCTCCGCCACGCCGGCGGCGCTGCGCCAGTTCATGACGATGGTGTCGTCGGGCAGGTGCGTCTCGAGCACCTCGTCCCAGGCGATGACCCGCTTGCCGTGCTCGGCGAGCACCGCGGAGGCGAACTGCGTGAAGTGCCCCTGGATCTCGGAGATGCGGGTCAGTCCCCACTCGTTGACCCGGGCGCGGGCGGCCGCGGACCGCTCCCACTCGACGGTCGGGCACTCGTCGCCGCCGATGTGGACGTAGGGGGCCGGGAAGATGCCCGCCACCTGGGTGAGCACATCGCGCAGGAAGTCGAAGACCTCGTCGGAGACGCCGAGGACGTGGTCGGAGATGCCCCAGACCTCGCGCACGCCGAGCTTCTGCTCGGGGGCGTTGCCGAGCTCCGGGTAGGCGGCGATCGCGGCCTGCATGTGGCCGGGCAGGTCCACCTCGGGCACGATCATGACGCCGCGGCGGCGCGCGTACTCCACCAGCTCCGTGAGCTCCTGCTGGGTGTAGTAGCCGCCGTGGGGGGTGCCGTCGAAGGTCCAGCTGCCCTCGTCGCCGCTGAGATGGCCCACGAGGGTCTGCTCGCGCCAGGCGCCGACCTCGGTCAGCCGCGGGTAGCCCTTGATCTCGATCCGCCAGCCCTGGTCGTCGGTGAGATGGAGGTGCAGCACGTTCAGGCGGTGCAGGGCCATCGCATCGATGAAGGTCTCGATCTCCGCCACGGGCTGGAAGTGGCGGGCCACGTCCAGCATCACGCCCCGCCAGGCGTGCTGGGGCCGGTCGGAGATCGTCACGCACGGGATCGAGCCGACCGCGCCGGTGACGATCTGGGCGAAGGTGTTGCGGCCGTCGGCCAGCGCGGCCTCGCTGCCCGCGCTCAGCGCGGCGCCCTCGGGCGAGATCGACAGCGTGTACTCGCTGGGCAGCAGCGCATCGTTGAGGCCGACGGAGAGACCCTCCCAGGGATCGCTGGTCTCCCACGTCCCCTCCGACCAGATGACCGACCGGGGCAGCGGGACGAGGGCGATGGGATCGGGCATGGGGTCTCCTGGGACGACGTCGTCGATCTGACCGGTCCAGTCTGCCATGGAGATGCGGGTCACGCGGCATTTCGCCGTCCTCCGAGCCCCCCGGCGCCGGACGCGCAGGAGCCCGGTCGGCGCTGCCGACCGGGCTCCCTCACGTCGCCCTGCTCCTTCCCGGTGACGCTCTCGCGTCGAGCAGGCCGGCGTGGCCCTGTCCCCGTGCCTACGGGCTGGTCAACGGATCAGCGGTAGGTGACGAAGACGTGCGGGGCGTTCCAGATGGAGCGCTCCATGACCCGTCCGCGCGAGCTGGACGCGTCGATGATCTTCCCGTTGCCGGAGTAGATCCCCATGTGGCCGTAGTCGTTGCCGGTGAAGGCGACCAGGTCGCCGGGCTTCGCCTCGGACTGGGAGATGATCCGCCCGCCGAAGGTGTAGCCCTTGGCCGTCTTGCGGGGCATGTCGGTGCCGGCCTGGTTGTACGCGTAGTACACCAGTCCCGAGCAGTCCATCCCGGTCTTCGGCGAGGAGCCGCCCCAGGTGTAGCGGATGCCGATCTGCGAGCGGGCGGCGCTGACGACCGCCGAGCCGTTCACGGAGGTGCCGCTCGAGGGGCGGTCCTCGCCGCGGCTCGGGGTGCTGCCCGGGATGCGGACCTTGCCGTCGAGCGCGGACCAGGTCTTCGGACCGACCACGCCGTCCACGCCGAGGCCGGCGGCGGACTGCAGCGCGCGCACGGCGGTCTTGGTGCCGCCGCCGAACACGCCGTCGACTGTCACCGAGGCGCCGCGCTGGTTGAGCTTGGACTGCAGGGTCCTCACGGCCGCGCCGCGATCGCCCTGACGCAGCGTCGGCTTCGCGGAGGAGCTGGTGCCGCCGGCCGCGGGAGCGGGCGTGGAGCCGCCGATCCGGGTGCCGCCGCTGAGGGCGTTCCAGGTCTTGGGGCCCACCACGCCGTCCACGCCGATGCCGGCGGCGGACTGCAGGGAGCGGACGGCCGAGGCCGTGGCCCCGCCGAAGCTGCCGTCGACCGCGATCGACGCGCCGGCGGCGTTGAGCTGCTGCTGGAGGGTCCGCACCGCGTCGCCACGGTTGCCCTGGCGCAGCTTGGGCTGCGAGGACGAGGCGCTCGAGGAGCTCGAGGAGGAGCCCGAGGACCGCTCGGCGCCGGTCAGGGCGCCCCACGTCCGGGGGCCGACCACGCCGTCCACGCCGATGCCGGCGGCGGACTGCTGGTCCTTGACGGCGCGCAGGGTTCCCGAGCCGAAGACGCCGTCGGTCCGGAGCGACGCGCCGTGGGCGTTGAGTCGTTCCTGGAGGTACTCGACCGCGTCACCGCGGGCGCCGAGACGCAGCTTGACGGAGGTGAACTGGGACTGGGCGGCCGGCGCGAGGGCCGGGGCGGCGCCGCGGACGGTGCCGGCCACCGCCGAGGCGGGGGCCTGGGCGGTGGCCGAGGCGGCGCCGGTGAGGGCTGCGGTGGCGGAGACGGCGCCGATGACGGCGGCGCCCCCGACACCCTTGCCGACCGGGGCGGCGAGCCCGCGGTAGTCGATCACGGCACGCCCGGCTGCCCGGTGCGTGCCTCGTGGAGCGGTGCGGAACATCTAGGGGGATCTCTCTCCGTCGCCGCGCAGGGAGCACGCGCGAGACGCGCGCGAGGCCCTGCACCCGTCACCCAGGGAAGCGGAGGAAGCGACCGGACTGGTGACGGGGAGGCGGCAGCACGGCGAGTGCCCGGATACAGGCGGCACCGCTGATCACTGTATGTCCAGCCTCCATACAGCCCAGGCGGCCCTTTGCTCACGCCGAGCGAGCCTTTTACGAAGATTTTGCCGTGATTCCGCGATATCGCCCGTGTCGCCGCTCGGCGGGAAATATCAGTGTGGTAGTTACACGCCTGTCATTCCGCGTGCGGCGCCGGCTGCGCGCTCCGGACCTGCGACGATGCCCGCACGGAATGTCATGAATGCCCGTTTCGGGTGAATGGCGTGAATGGCACGAATAGTTCCGATGGCGGGGCCCGAGGGAATGCGGCGGGGGGCAGCTTGTGTCACCACGAGTTCCCGCGCCGGAAGCGGGAAAAAGAAAGAGCCGCGAGTCCGTCTCTCGACGTTCTCGCGGCTCTTCGACCCGGTCGGGGTGACAGGATTTGAACCTGCGACCTCCTCGTCCCGAACGAGGCGCGCTACCAAGCTGCGCCACACCCCGGAGGTTCCTCGCCGAAGCGGGTCACCGAGGAGCAACATTAGCAGGCCTGCGCGCGCTCACCCAGCGGTCGCGGGCTTCGGGGCGCGCAACGTGAGCAAGGTCGCCTCGGGCGGGGTGAGGAGCCGATAGTTCGAGTAGGGGCTCGCGCCCAGCCCCGCGCTGACGTTCATCGGCACGCCCTGCCAGGTCGACAGCCCGCGCGCCTGCGCTCGGGGCAGATCGCAGTTGGTCACCAGGGCGCCGATCCCGGGCAGCCGCAGCTGTCCGCCGTGGGTGTGCCCGGCCAGGATGAGCTCCGCGCCGTCGGCGACGAAGGCGTCCAGCACCCGCTGGTACGGCGCGTGCGCCACCCCGATCCGCAGCACCCGGCCGTGGGAGGGCGGCTCCGCGGCGACCGGGGCGGGCATCTCGTCCCGCTCCAGGTGCGGATCGTCGACGCCGACCAGGCGCACCTCCAGCCCGCCCAGCTCGATGCTCTCGCGGGTGTTGGTGAGGTCCTTCCAGCCGTGGGCCGACAGCCGGCGGGCGAGCTCGGGGGTGGGCAGCGTCAGCTCCCGGTCCTCCGTGATGCCCTCGGGGCGGGGATCGGGCAGCAGGTACCGGGCCGGGTTCTTGGGGCCGGGCTCGAACATGTCGTTGGAGCCCATGACGAAGGCGCCGGGGCGCCGCAGCAGGGGCTCGAGCGCCTCGGCGAGGACCGGGATGGCGGCGGCGGAGGAGATGTTGTCGCCGGTGTCGATCACCAGGTGGGGCCGGAGCATCGAGAGATGGTCCAGGAACTCGAGCTTGCGCCGCTGGTCGGGCACCAGGTGGATGTCGCTGATGTGGAGCACCCGGAGGGTGCGGGCGCCGGGAGGGAGGATCCGCAGCTCCACCTCGCGCAGGGTGTAGCGGTGGATCTCGACGTGGCGGGCCCAGACGTGGGCGGCCGCGGCGGCGCCCACGCCCAGCGCGCCCAGCACCCCGGCGGCCGCGACCGGCGGCCGCACCTCAGCCCTCACCGGAGGACTGGCGGATGACGACGGTCTCGCCCTCCGGGAGCCGGGTGCCGGCCCCCGGCTCGGTGCCGATCATGAACCACTGGCCGACGTCCTCGGACGGCTCGTTCTCGACCTGCGGCACGTACCCGGCGGCCTGGACCGCGGCCTCGGCCTCCGAGCGCATCATGCCGGCCACATCGGGCACGACGCCCTTCTGCACCGCGTCGTCCGCGGCGGCGGGGGTCGCGGGCGCCGGGCCGGCCGGGAACGGCTCGGAGGGGAGTCCCTCGTGGACGCGGGTCATGTACTCCTGCCAGGTGGGCAGCGGGACGTTGTTGCCCCAGACGCTGCCCCGGCGGAGCATCTCGCCGTCGACGGGGAAGCCGCCGGGCTTGATGTTGGTCTGCGGGTGTCCGAACCAGACGGCGGTGGACATCTGCCGGGTGAAGCCGACGTACCAGGTGTGGAACTGCTGGTTCGAGGTGCCGGTCTTGCCGCCCGCGGTGTGACCGGGGATGACCCGGCCCCGGCCGGTGGCCCGGGGGTCCTCGAGGTCCTGCTGCAGGGTCCAGGCCATGGTGTCGGCGACATCCTTGTCGACCGCCTGGTGGCAGTCGGCACCGGAGATGGCCATCGGCTCGCCGTTGCGGTCGACCACCTCGCTGATCGCCTGGGGCTTGCAGTAGGTGCCGCCGGCGGCGTAGGTCGCGTAGGCATTGGCCATGTCCAGCGCGGAGATCCGCAGCTCGCCGAGCACCACCACGGAGGGCGCCAGCTCGGTGCCGTACACGTCCTCGATCGGCATCTCCCAGGTGGTGGGGTCGTACGGGTTGAACGTCGCCGGGACCACCCCGATGCCGCGGGCGGTGTCCGCGATCTCGCACAGGTCCAGCTGGCGGGCCATGTTCGCGTAGGAGGTGTTGACCGAGAACTTGGTGGAGTTCAGGACGGTCTCCATGGGGGCGAGGGGGACGGAGACCGCGTTGTCCGGGTTGTACCCGGGCCGCTCCCGCCAGGCTCCCCCGGGGAGGCACTCCGCCGGGAAGTTCGGCATCGGCTCGCGCACGGTGCCGACCCGGTCGTAGATCGACTTCCCGCTCTCCAGCCACTCCTGGAGCACGAAGGGCTTGAAGGTCGAGCCGACCGGGAAGCCGTTGCCGCCGCCGAGCGCCTTGGGCACGTTGTAGTTGATCGCGGTCTCGCCCGGACCGACCTCCTGGTGGGGGTTGAAGTTCCGGTTCTGCGCCATCGACAGGATCCGGCCGGTGCCCGGCTCGACGGTCACGATGGAGTGGCCGAAGCCGTGGTCGGCGTCGGCCGGGACCTTGCGCATCAGGATGTCGGTGGCTGCGGCCTGCTTGCCCGGGTCCAGGGTGGTGCGGATGGTCAGCCCGCCGCCGTACAGCAGCTTGCGCCGCTCCTCGTAGGTCTCTGCGAAGGCCGGGTCGTTGAGCAGCGAGCGGGTGACGTAGTCGCAGAAGAAGCCGCTGGTGCCGGCATCCGCGCAGCCCGCGGTGACGTTCTGGATCTTCAGCATGTCGGCGACGGGCTGGGCGGTGTACTGCTCGTACTCCGCCTCGGTGATGTAGCCCTCCCGCTTCATGTCGGCCAGCACCTCGTTGCGCCGCTTCTGTCCGGCTTCGGGCTTGGACACCGGGTCGTACTGGTTCGGGCCGTTGGTGATGCCGGCCAGCAGGGCCGCCTCACCGGGGTTCAGGTCCTTGGCGTTCTTCGAGAAGTAGTGCCGCGAGCCGGTCTCCACGCCGTACTGCGAGGGCCCGAACTGGGCGACGTTGAGGTAGGCGTTGAGGATCTCGTCCTTGCTCCACTGCTTCTCGAGGGATATGGCGAGCTTGGCCTCGCGCAGCTTGCGCCCGTAGGTCTGCTCCGTCGCGGCGACCTGGTCCTCCTGGTCGCCGCGCTGGACGGCGTCCATCAGGAGGGCGTTCTTCACGTACTGCTGGGTGAGGGTCGACCCGCCCTGGGTGGCGCCGCCGGTGGCGTTGCTCGCGAAGGCGCGGGCCATGCCCTTGGGGTCCACGCCGCCGTGCTCGTAGAAGCGGCGGTCCTCGACCGCGATCACCGCATGCTGCATGTGCGGCGAGATCTCCTCGAGCGGCACCATGATGCGGTTCTCGGTGTAGAAGGTCGCCAGCAGCGAGCCGTCGGCCGCCTCGATCCGGCTCGCCTCGTTCAGGGGCTCGACCTCGAGCTCGCTGGGGTACGAGTCGAACAGGTCCACTCCGTCCTTGGCGACCGCCGAGCTGGCGGACACCATCGGCAGGAAGAAGGCGGCCAGCAGCACGCCGGCCAGGGCGGAGACGGCGAGCAGTCCCAGCAGCAGGTACAGGGTTTGCGCCAGGGCGACGGGGAGCGAGCGACCGGAGCCGGACGCGGATGCAGAGCGGGCCATGCTCCAACAGTACGGCGAGGGCGGCGAGCGCGGCGATGACGGCACCCTGCGCGCGCCGAATCTTCACGAGGCCGGTGCCCGACCCGGCCGGGCCGACGGCCTCCCAGCTGGGGCTCGGCGCCGGCGCGTCCGCGGCGCGGAGGCGCTCGATGGCCTTTATCACGAAGCGTCGGCGGGCGGAGGTGGAGTGCTCGCGTTTTGCACTGTGGCGACCGTCTCCTTACAGTGGGGGCGGAGAACGGATCATCGTCGATCCGGGACAGGGCGAGAGGACGAGTATGGCCATCGGGGGACATCCCGTCACCGCGCAGCCGAGCACCGCCGATTCGAGCTGGGCGACTCGGGGCGCATGCGTGAGCATGGATCCGGACGGATTCTTCGTGCAGGGAGCGGAGCAGCATGCGGTCAAGGCGGCGTGCGGCGCCTGCCCGGTCCGCACCGAGTGTCTGGCCGACGCGCTGGACAACCGGGTCGACTTCGGGGTCTGGGGAGGGCTGACCGAGCGCGAACGGCGCCGGCTGCTGCGCCGCCATCCCGAGGTCAGCGACTGGTCGGCGCTGCTGCGCCGCGCCTCCCAGCAGGCGGTCGGCGGCTGAGCCGAGTGGGAGGGCGCGCTTCCGCGGCGGGGACCGCGGGCGCGGCGGTCCCCCGGTAGGCTCGCCCCATGAGCACCTACACCCGCTGGGAATACCTGACCGTGCCGCTGCTGATCCACGCGACCAAGCAGATCCTCGACAACTACGGCGACGAGGGCTGGGAGCTGGTCCAGGTCGTGCCGGGACCCAACCCCGAGAACCTGGTCGCCTACCTCAAGCGCCCGCAGACCGCAGGCTGATCCGATGACCGCCGCAGCCGCGGGCGCGAGCGCCCGCGTCCGCGCCCGGCTCGAGGAGCTGGGCCGCGCCCTCCCGGCCGTGGCGGCGCCGGTGGCCGCCTACGTGCCGGCCGTGGCCACGGGACCGCACGTGCACACCTCCGGCCAGCTGCCCTTCGTCGACGGCTCCCTGCCGCTGACCGGCAAGGTCGGCGCCGAGGTGAGCGCGGAGCAGGCCGCCGAACTGGCGGCCCTGTGCTGCCTCAACGCCCTCGCCGCGATCGAGGCCCTGGTGGGCGACCTGGACCGGGTGGTGCGGATCGTCAAGCTCACCGGGTACGTCGCCTCGGACCCGTCGTTCACCGCGCAGCCCGCGGTGATCAACGGCGCGAGCGAGCTGCTCGGCGAGGTCTTCGGCCAGGCCGGGGCGCATGCGCGCGCCGCGGTCGGCGTGGCCGTGCTCCCCCTGGACGCACCCGTGGAGCTGGATCTGCTGGTCGAGCTCGACGGCCCGGCCGCCTGAGGAGCTCCTGGTGAGCGAGCAGTCCCCGCAGCGGGATCCGCAGGCCCCCGCCGTCGAGCTGATCGCGGTGCGGGCCGACAACCCCGGCCCGATGACGCTCAGCGGCACCAACAGCTACGTGCTGCGCGATGAGGACCAGGTCTGGGTCCTCGACCCCGGCCCCAAGGATCCCGAGCACCTCGCGGAGCTCCTGCTGGCCTGCGGCGACCCCTCGCGCCCGATGGGCGTGCTGGTCACCCACCGCCACCTCGACCACACCGCCGGGGCGGCCACCCTGGCGCGGCAGCTGGCCGCCCGCAGCGGACGCGAGGTGCCGCTGTGGGCGGCCGACCAGGGCGCCGTGCCCGGGTCCCGGCCCCTCCCCTCGACGCTCGAGAGCGACCACGGCACCGTCGCCCACGTCATCCACCTGCCGGGCCACACCTCCGACTCGGTCGCCCTGCTGGTCGACGGCGGACGGCTGCTCAGCGGCGACACCCTGCTGGGCGGCTCCTCGACCGTGATCGTCCCGCAGGACGGCGGGAGGCTCGGGGACTATCTGCAGTCCCTCGCGATCCTGCGGGCGATGGTGCTGGACGGCCGGATCGGCTCGGTGCATCCCGGGCACGGGCCCGCCTACGACTCCCCGCTGGATGCGCTCGAGGCCATCGAGCAGGCCATCGCGCATCGCCACGAGCGCATCGAGCAGGTGCGTCGGGCCCGGAAGGCCGGGGTCCTCACCACGGAGCGGATGCTGCGCTCCGTCTACGGGCCGAATCTGCCCGAGCAGCTCCAGGACGCCGCGCGCTGGAACCTCCGCGCGACCCTCGACCACCTCGCCGAGGGGCACTGAGCGCAGGGCGGCGCGCTGGGCCGGCGGGGGCCGGACGCTCTGACGGCGAGAGCCCCGGCACCCCCTGAGGGGGGTGCCGGGGCTCTGGCCGTAGCGGACCGGGTCAGCGCGCGCGGCGGCGCAGACGCTCGACGTCGGCGATCAGGACCGCGCGGGCCTCCAGGCGGATCCAGCCGCGGGAGGCGAAGTCCGCCAGGGCCTTGTTGACGGTCTCGCGGGAGGCGCCGACCAGCTGGGCCAGCTCCTCCTGGGTGAGCCCGTGGGCGACCATCACGCCGTCGTCGGTCTGACGACCGAAGCGCTGCGCGAGATCCAGGACGTTCTTGGCGACGCGGCCGGGGACGTCGGCGAAGACCAGGTCGGCGAGCGACTCGTTGGTCTTGCGCAGGCGGCGGGCCAGCGAGGCGAGCAGATGGCGGCCCACCTCGGGACGCTGGGCGAGGACCCGGTAGAGGTCCTGCTGCGAGAGCGAGTAGAGCGTCGCCTCGGCGACCACCGTGGCCGTCGCATTGCGCGGCGCCGGGTCGAACAGGGCCAGCTCGCCGATCGTCTCGCCGGGGCCGAGCACCGCGAGCAGGTTCTCGCGGCCGTCCCCCGAGGCGTGGCCGACCTTGACCTTGCCGGCGCCGATGATGAAGAGACGATCGCCCGGATCGCCCTCCCGGAAGATGATCGCGCTGCGGTGGTAGTCCTCCTGCTTCATCGACGCCAGCACGGCCTGCTTGCCGTCGTCGTCGAGCGCAGCGAACAGCGGCGATGACCGTACGATGTTCTCGTCCACGGAACCTCCTGATGGTGGGGCCCCGAAGACCGGGACCGTGCTGTGCGTGACCTGTGACCGCGGCCACCGCACGCGGTGAATGCTGTCACATGATGCTCAAACACTATCGCGCCCGCGCCCGGGAGGCCCGCCACGCGCCGCAGGAGGAGCTGTTCAGATGTCGAGGTCGAACCCCGGGGCGGCCACCCGCGGCCACCCCGCCGGACCGGCGGACGCGGCCGTGGTCGCCGCCCGGCTGGAGGACCTCCACGCCGAGGCCCGCACCGAGCTCGACCATCGCGACGCCTTCGAACTGCTGGTCGCGACGGTGCTGTCCGCGCAGACCACCGACGTGCGCGTCAACCAGGTGACCCCGGAGCTGTTTACGCGATGGCCCGACCCCGCAGCCCTCGCGGGCGCCGAGGAGGACGCCGTGACCGCCGTGCTGCGTCCGCTGGGGATGGGCGCCACCCGGGCGCGTCGGATCATCGGCCTCGCCCAGGGGCTGCTGGAGCGGCACGGCGGCCAGGTGCCCGACGATCAGGCCGCGCTCGAGGCCCTGCCCGGGGTCGGGCGGAAGACCGCCCACGTGGTGCGCGGAGCCTGGTTCGGCCACTCCCTGCTCGCCGTCGACACGCACGTCGGCCGCCTCGCCCGGCGGCTGGGCTGGACCACCCGGTCGGATCCGCGCCGGGTCGAGGACGACGTGGTCGCCAGGGTCGAGGCCGACGGCGGCGGAGCGGGCGCGGAGGACCTCACGCTGCTGGGACTGCGCCTCATCCTCCACGGCCGCCGGATCTGCACCGCCCGCGCGCCCCGCTGCCCCGAGTGCGTGCTGGCCGACGTCTGCCCGAGCGCGGGGATCGGATGAGCGCCGCCGCGCAGCGGGTCGACCGCTCGGCCGGGTCCCCGGACTTCCTGGCCCCGCTCGTCGAGCGCGCCCGCCGCGGGGACGTGCTGGTGCGCCAGGATCCCGACCCCCGTGATCCGGTGCGCGGAGCGGGCACGGCGCGCCGCAGCGCGGTGCTGATCCACATCGCCGGCACCGCCCTGGACGACGCCCAGGTGGTGCTCGAGGAGCGCGGTCATGCGCTGCGCTCCCAGCCCGGTCAGTTCTCCCTGCCCGGCGGCGGGCAGGACCCCGAGGACCGCGACGCCGTGCACACCGCCCTGCGCGAGGCCCAGGAGGAGACCGGCCTGGACCCCGCCGAGGTGCAGGTGCTGGGAGCCTTCGCGCCGATCCCGATGCCCTGGCGCCATCAGCACGTCACCCCGGTGCTGAGCTGGTCGCCCGCCGTCCTGGAGCTCGGCGTGCAGGACCCGATCGAGGTGGAGCGGGTGGTGTGGGCGCCCCTGACCGGCACCGGCTCGCTGACCGACCCGGCGCACCGGCGGCGCGGGATCTGGGGCGGCGCCGGCGTCGGCCCCGTCTTCGAGCTGCCCCGGAACACCTTCGTCTGGGGCTTCACCGCGATGATCCTCGAGCAGGTCCTCACGGGCCTCGGCCTGGATCCGGTGCCGCCCACCGCGCCGGAGCGGGAGATCCCGCCGGAGCGACGCCGCTGATCGGGCGGCGGTGGCCGTGATCACCCCGGGGGAATCGGCTCGCCATCACGCAGGTCCGGCGCGGTAGACTGGCTCGTTGCCGGACGGTCTCCGGCACCCTCGCGGGGAGCGCGCGGAGCAGCCGGCACGGACGGCCCGCCTGCCTGACGGGAACCAGTACTCGCAGACCGACATCAGCAGACAAGGAATGGGATCCAGGTGCCACGCGGCAAGGTGAAATTCTACGACGCCGAGAAGGGCTTCGGCTTCATCCTCGACGACGAGGACGGTCAGAGCGTCTACGTGCATGCCTCGAACCTGCCGGAGGGCACCGCCGCGCTGCGTCCCGGCGCCCGCGTCGAGTTCGACATGGTCGACGGACGGCGCGGCCCGCAGGTGCTCTCGCTGCAGCTGCTCGAGCCGGTCCCGTCGGTCTCCCGCGCCCGTCGGCCCAAGCCCGACGAGATGGCCGTGATGGTCGAGGACCTCATCCGCCTGCTCGACGACGCCTCCAACGGGCTGCGTCAGGGCCGCTACCCCGACCGCGGGCACTCGCAGAAGATCGCCACCGTCCTGCGCGCCGTCGCCGACAACTTCGAGGTCTGATCCATGACGTCACCGACCACTGCCCCCCGCCGCCCCCGCAGCGCCCGTCCCAAGCTGGACGCGGTGGCGGCGGGCGCCGTCGAGCTCGCCCGCGAGGCGCTGCTCGAGGTCACCGAGCCCGGTCAGGTCGGTGAGCACCTGCGGGTCGAGGCCAGTGGCGAGCGTCTGGTCACCCATGTCTTCGAATGCACGATGCCCGGTTACCGCGGCTGGTCGTGGGTGGCGGTGCTGGCCCGCGCCCCGCGCGCGAAGGTCGCGACGGTCGCCGAGACCGCCCTGCTGCCGGTCGAGGACGCGATCCTCGCCCCGGAGTGGGAGCCGTGGTCGGAGCGCCTCAAGCCCGAGGACGTCGGCGCCGACGACCTGATGCCCTACCGCGCCCAGGACGAGCGGCTCGAGCAGGGCTACGAGGCCACCGGCGACGAGGACGTCGATCGCGTCGCGCTGTGGGAGCTCGGCCTGGGCCGGCCGCGCGTGCTGTCCCCGGAGGGGCGCACCGAGGCCGCCGAGCGCTGGCTCGAGGGCGAGTTCGGCCCCCGCCAGACCTCCGAGCGGGGTCGCCGCGGCACCGTGGCGGCGAACTGCAGCAGCTGCGGCTTCCTCACCAAGCTCGCGGGCTCGCTGCGCCAGGAGTTCGGCGTCTG